>JADGOY010000104.1 GCA_017882715.1 Nakamurella sp.
CAAGGTGCAGTCCCAGCTGAACCAGCTGATCAGGGACGAGCGGGAGCGCACGCATCGGGGCGGCGATCGTCCCGACCGTGACGATCAGGGCGACCGGGGTCGTGGTGATCAGGGTCCGTCCCAGGGTTACCAACAACCGCAGCAATACCCGGCCCAGCAGCAGTATCCGCCGCAGCAGGGTTACCCGGCTCAGCAGGGTTACCCGGCTCAGCAGTATCCGCCCCAGCAGGGGTACTCGGCCCAGCAGCCGTATCCGGCCCTGGGATATCCGGCCGAGCAGGGATATGTTGCCCAGCCCGGTTACCCACCGCCGTCGTCACCGCCGTCGTCACCGCCGTCGTCACCGCCGCCCGGACCGCCCTCGAGCGCGATCCAGGACGAGGGCCGTCCCGCGCAGCAGTCTTGATCACCGGGCCGATGGACGATCGCCCGGCCGACGGCGGTACGCCGCGGGCGCCGGTCGGCGGGTTGTCGCAGCGCCGTGACGGCATCCTGACCGGTGGCGCGCCCCGTTATCACCAGGCCAACTCGGCCAAGGGCAAGCTCTTCGCGCGGGAGCGCATCGCGCGACTGGTCGACGACGGGTCGTTCGTCGAGGACGGGATGTTCGCCAACGCGCTCGCCGACGGGCTGCCCGCGGACGGCGTCGTCACCGGTGCGGCCACCGTCGACGGGCGGCGGGTGTGCCTGATGGCCAACGACTCGACCGTCAAGGCGGGGTCGTGGGGTGCGCGGACCGTGGAGAAGATCATCCGGATCATCGAGCGGGCCTACGCCACCGGCGTCCCGATGGTCTACCTGGTCGACTCGGCAGGGGCCAGGATCACCGATCAGGTCGAGCTGTTCCCGGGCCGGCGCGGTGCCGGGAAGATCTTCCATTCGCAGGTCAGGGCCTCCGGGTCGGTCCCGCAGGTGTGTGCGCTGTTCGGGCCGTCCGCCGCGGGCGGCGCCTACATCCCGGCGTTCTGCGACATCGTGGTGATGGTGGCGGGCAACGCGTCGATGTACCTGGGCAGCGACCGGATGGTCGAGATGGTGACGGGGGAGAAGACCACCCTGGAGGAGATGGGCGGCGCGAAGATGCACACCACGGTGTCCGGCGTCGGTCACCTGTTGGTGACCAGCGAGGACGAGGCGCTGGCAGCGGTGCGACGCTACCTCTCCTACGTACCGGACAACTGGACGCAGGACCCACCGGCCGCGCCCCCCGCCGGACCGGGGAAGGGTGACCTGCGCGCGCTGGTCCCGGACTCCGAGCGGCAGGCGTTCGACATGCGCCGCTACGCCCGTGCGCTGCTGGACGACGGATCGTTGTTCGAGATCAATCCCGGCTGGGCCCGGGAGGTGCTGGTCGGGTTCGGCCGGCTGGACGGCCGGGTGGTCGGCGTCGTCGGGAACAACTCGTTGTTCAAGGGGGGCGTGCTGTTCGTCGACTCTGCCGACAAGGCAACGCATTTCGTCCAGCTGAGCGACGCGTTCAACATCCCGTTGATCTTCCTGGCCGACGTGCCGGGGTTCATGGTCGGCGCGGCCGTGGAGCGGCAGGGGATCATCCGGCACGGCGCGAAGATGATCACCGCGATCTCCGAGGCGACGGTGCCGAAGTTCTGCGTAGTGGTACGCAAGGCCTACGGCGCAGGCCTGTACGCGATGGCCGGGCCGGGGTTCGAGCCCGATGCCACGTTGGCGCTGCCGACCGCGAAGATCGCCGTGATGGGCGCAGAGGCGGCGGTGAATGCGGTGTACGCCAACAAGATCGCCGCCGTCACCGACGATGCCGAACGCGCGTCCTTCGTGGCCGATCGGCGCGAGGAGTACGAGCGGGACATCGACATCGTGCACCTGGCCGCCGAGTTGGTGGTCGATGCGCTGGTGGAGCCGGAGGATCTGCGCGGTGAGCTGATCGCCAGGCTGGCGGCGGCGCGGGGAAAGGATCGGAGCTTCTCCCGGCGGCGGCACGGGGTGACCCCGGTCTGAGCGGCGGAACGGACTGGCGCCGGTCTGATCTGACTGACGGCATTGGCGCCATCGTGGACACTCCGGATGTTGAGAGCGCCGCCTCTCCCGGTCCCGGTCCCGGTCCCGGTCCACTGAGCGCACTTCTCGGGACTGCGCGCCGGAACATGGTGGCGCTGAGTTCACCAACCCGGCGCTCAGTCGGCGGCTGCTACTATCTGCGCATGGATGCAGATAAGCAACAACGCAACCAGTCATTGCCTGCGGATCAGATCGCGCTGACGGTCGAGGTGTTCCGGATGCTGGCCGAGGGCACCCGCATCCAGATCCTGTGGTCACTCATCGATGGGGAGATGGCGGTCAACGATATTGCCGAGACGCTCGGCAAGCCCGGCCCGTCGGTGTCCCAGCACTTGGCCAAGCTGCGGATGGCCCGCCTCGTCCGGACCCGGCGAGAGGGTACGTCGGTGTTCTACCAGCTGGAAAACGACCACGTCCGGCAGCTCATCGTCGATGCCGTTCACAACGCCGAACACGCCGGGCCGACGGTCCCCGCGCACCACCTGGGTCGCGCCGACGTCACCGAGATGCAGCGATCAGGGTCGGCGAGATGACCAGCACCGCAACGCATTCTCACGAGCACCACGACCACCACCACGACCACGACGACCACGAGCACCACGACCAGCCCCGTCCCCGGCATCGGCATCGGTCCGGCTGGGGCGGGGCGGTCGCGTCGGTGCTCACGCCGCACAGTCACGACAGTGCGGACTCGGTCGACTCGGCATTGGAGGCCAGCAGCCAGGGGATCCGCGCGGTCAAGATCAGCCTGGTGGTGCTGGGCGTCACCGCCGTGCTGCAGGTGCTGGTCGTCGTCGTCAGCGGATCGGTGGCGTTGCTGGCGGACACCGTGCACAACTGCTCCGATGCCTTGACCGCGGTGCCGCTGTGGATCGCCTTCGCGCTGTCCCGCAGGGCCGCGTCCCGGCGCTATACCTACGGCCTCGGCCGCGCCGAAGACCTCGCCGGGCTCTTCGTCATCGCGATGATCGCGTTGTCGGCGGTGATCGCGGGCTGGGAGGCCATCACCCGGCTCCTCAATCCAGCCCCGGTCGAGCACCTGGGGTGGGTCGCGCTCGCCGGGATCATCGGGTTCGCCGGCAACGAACTCGTTGCGCTGTACCGGATCCGCGTCGGCCGCCGGATCGGATCCGGCGCGCTGGTGGCGGACGGATTGCATGCCCGCACCGACGGACTCACCTCGCTGGCCGTCGTGCTCGGTGCCGGCGGTGTCGCGCTGGGCTGGCCGGCCGCGGACCCGATCATCGGCCTGCTGATCACGGTCGCCATCCTCGGCGTGCTGCGCAGCGCCGCCCGCGACGTGTTCCGCCGACTGCTGGACGGTGTCGACCCGGCGCTCGTCGACACCGCCGAACGGACCCTGCTGGGCACGGACGGCGTGCTCGCAGTCCGGAACCTTCACCTGCGCTGGCTGGGCCACACCCTTCGCGCGGAAGCAGATGTCGAGGTCGACTCGGAACTCACGGCTGCCCAGGCCCACGACATCGCCCACCACGCCCACGGCCACCTGGTCGGCCACGTGCCACGGCTGGCGCACGCCACCATCCACACCAGCCCCGTCGGCACCCACGCCGCGGCGCACTGAACTGAAAGGGCGACTCCCCATGCCGCACCGCCATGCAGGCCGTGCACACGACCATCACAGCTCCGACGATCCGGGCGCTCTGATCCGTTGGCCGCGCCGCTATGACCTGCTGGTCGGCGTCGCTCTTGCCGGTCGCGGACGACGGCTGCGCGGGTACCTTGCCGACGTCCTCGGCGTCGACCCAGGGGACCGAGTCCTCGACGTCGGTTGCGGCACAGGGACTCTGGCCCTCGTGCTGGCGGGACGGGCCGGACCGCAGGGTTCGGTGACGGGTGTGGACGCCTCTGAAGAAATGGTTGCCGCCGCCCGGGCCAAGGCGCGTGGAAAGAACGTTCCCGTCGAGTTCCGGGTCGCCCCGGCACAGGAGCTGCCGTTTGCCGACGACTCCTTCGACGCGGTGGTGACCAGTCTGATGATCCACCACCTGCCGGAAGCCGACCGGCTCCCCGCGGTGCGCGAGCAGCTCCGGGTGCTGCACCCCGGCGGCCGGCTGCTCATCGCGGAGTTCCAGGCTCCGGAGGGTCCGATCGGCAGCAAGGTCACCGGGCACCTGTTCGGCCATGCGATGGCCGACAACAACCTTGATGAAGTCGCGGCCCTGACATCGGCGGCGGGTGCCCTCGACGTCGGCCGTCACCCCAGCGGGGTTGGATGGCTGGGACTGGTCACCGGGACGAAACCCGCCGCGTAACGGTGACGGGCACCGAGATCAACGGGTGGGTGGGGCGAACTCGGGCTGATCGAGCAGGCGTTGCCAGGTCCCGTCGGGTTGTCTGCGCACCACCTGCGCCCGGGCCCCGGCGCCGTCTTTCGGCGGGGTGGCGGTCAGCGCGATGTCGCCGCTGATCAGCGTCGGTAGTGGTGGCTCCTGCTCGAAATGCGGCCGGTTGGCCAGCACCTGATCCCACAGTTCGCGGATCGCCTCGCGGCCCACCGTCGTGCTGCCCGGCGGGTAGGCCATCACAGCCTGCTCCTCGTACAGCGCGGCGATGCCGGCCGCGTCGCCGTCGTTGGCGCGCTGGACGAACAAACGGGTCAGGTCTTCGGGCTTGTGTGCCTTCTCGTTCTCTGTCATGGGTCAAGCCTGGACGTCACCGGAGCAGAAGTCCAACAAATGGTTTTGATTGCAGCTAGAATCCCTGGATATGGAGCTCAGGCAGCTGGAGTACCTCGTCGCCGTCGCGGAAGAGGCCAACTTCACCCGCGCCGCCGAGCGCGTGCACATCAGCCAGTCGGGCGTCAGCGCCCAGATCCGGCAACTGGAGCACGATCTCGGCGCGACCCTGATCGACCGTTCGGGCCGTGCAGCCACGGTGACCGCAGCAGGGGCGGCTGCGCTGGAGCACGCCCGGGCCGTGCTCGGGTCCGTGCAAGCGCTGCGGCAGGCGGTCGATGACGTGACCGGACTGATCCGGGGGCGGCTGGTGGTCGGCATGGTCAACGGCTGCACCGTCATACCGCTCTTCGACGCGCTGGCCGCGTTCCATATGTCCCATCCCGGTGTCGAGATCGCCCTTCACGAGAACAACTCCGATCGGCTCGTCGACGGGGTACGCTCTGGCGCAACGGATCTCGCTCTGATCGGGGCGGCGTACGCGCCGCCCGCCGGGCTGGGTGCGTTGTCGATCGTCAGCGAAGGACTGGTCGCGGTCGTGCCGATCGGGCACCCGCTGACCCGCCGGCGGCGGGTCACCCTCGCCGACGTCAGCGGCTACCCGATCGTGTGCATGCCGGAGGGAACCGGGATCCGGACCGTGCTCGACCGAGCCTGCGCCGCAAAGGGTCTCAAGCCGGAGATTGCTCTGCAGGCCACCGCGGGCGACGCGGTCGCGGACCTGGCCGCCCGCGGGCTGGGCGTCGGCGTCCTCAGCGTGTCCATGGTCGACGACGACCGGCTGAATGCCCTTGCCATCGTGGACATCGACATTCCTGCGGTGCTCGCGCTGGTCTGGTCCCCGGTGCAGAGTCCCGCGCTTCGACAGCTCGTGCGGCACTGCCGCCGGGCGTTCGCGTTGCCGGAGCCGACTCGGGCGCTGGTGGCTCCACCCACCCGGTGACGCAGCAGCACGACGCCCGAGCGAAACTGTCGGCAATCGATCAGCCGGTCGGTTGCCTCGATGACTCCGTCCGGAGTGATGTTCTCGGTGACGATCAGATCTCTCAGGCTCAGCCGACCGCGGTCCGGCCGAACTCATCGGCCGCCCAGCACATCCAGGTAGTGCGGATTGACCATGATGCCCAGGATGTTCCCGAACGGATCGATCACGGAAGCGGTGACGAACCCGTGGCCGCGGTCGGTCGGGGGCTGGTGCTCGCGGGCGCCCAGGAACAGCAGCCTGTCCAGGGTCCCTTGGACGTCGTCGACGTGCCAGTACACGATTTCGCCGCCCGGTGCTGCCTGGCCGGTCGATGTGCCGGCCGGCGCGTAACGGCTGTCGATCAGGCCGAGTTCGTGCTGATAGTCGCCGATGCGGAACTCCAGGTAGGCATCCGGAACCTCGAAGTACGGCTCGATGCCCAGCAGGTCGGTGTACCACTGCCTGGCAGCCGGGAGGTCTGTTGTCCAGTAGCTGACGGTGCTCATTCCTCGCAACATCGTGGTGTCCCTTCCGTGGTGGATGCTGTGCTGGCTCGGTGAACCGGTCGTGCTGACAGAGTTCAGTCTTCGCCCGAAAGTGCTCGTCTTGGCCCCATCTTTCGTGGATGGAGAATGCTGTATCCGCTGTTTTGCTGGCAAACATGGAGCGGTGATGAAGGCGGTCCTGGTGCGTGCGCACGGAGGCCCGGAGGTGCTGGATCGGGTCGATGTGCCGATCCCGACCGCGGGTCGCGACCAGGTGCTGGTTCGGCACGAGGCGATCGGGGTCAAATTCGTCGACGTGCAGCACCGGATCGGCGAGCTGCCCCGTCGAACACGCCGCACTCGGCCGTGCAGCAGCACCGACCCCGCGCCAGCTCCGAGGTGCATCACCGAAGGCGCGGGGTGCATGTGGTGTACGGCTCGGTGGGCAGGACCACCTTCGACGGCGGCTTGCGGCAGGTTCGGCCCGTGTGCGGGGGCCTGGGGCCGCCGGTGGGGTCTCGAGCCATGGGCACGACTCGGCGAGCGTCTGCGCCGCAGACGCTCGCCGTATGGTGGTCGGCGTGACGACGGTGCTCGTGGTGGAGGACGACCCGGCGATCTCTGGGCCGTTGTCCCGGGCCCTGCAGCGTGAGGGCTACGGGGTGATCCCGGTCGCCGGCGGCGCCGCGGCGGTCGCCCTGTCCGCCGATCCCGGTTCCGAGGTGGCGTTGGTGATCCTCGACCTCGGCCTGCCTGACCTGGACGGGCTCGAAGTCTGCCGGCGGATCCGCGCGGCCGGTCGGGACGTGCCGGTCCTGATGCTCACCGCCCGCACCGACGAGGCGGACTTCGTGGTCGGCCTGGACGCCGGGGCGGACGATTACGTCGCGAAGCCGTTCCGGATGGCCGAGCTGCTCGCTCGGGTCCGGGCGTTGCTGCGCCGCCGGGTGCCGGCGCTGATGGAGGTCGGCGGGATCCGGGTCGATGCCGGGGCTCGGCGGGTCGAGGTCGACGGAGTGGAGGTGAGCCTGGCGAACAAGGAGTTCGAGCTGCTGCGCGTGATGATGAGCCGGGCCGGCCAGGTCGTCACCCGGGAGGAGATCCTCGCCGAGGTGTGGAACGACCCGTCCATGAAGACCTCGAAGACGCTGGACATGCACATGTCCTGGCTGCGCCGCAAACTCGCCGGCGCCCGCGACGCCTGCGACGGCGCAGCCGCGAACACCGCAGCTGACCAGCGCATCTCCACCGTCCGGGGTGTCGGCTTCCGGTTCGAAACGGACTGATCCGCGGTGCGGCGGCGGGTGCTGATGTCGATCCTGCTGGTGATCGCCGCGACGGTGCTGACGCTCGGGCTCCCGTTGTCGATCATCTCCTGGCGGGTCGTCGACGATCTCATGCACCGTGACCTGGCCACCCGGCTCGAATCCGTCGCCGCGTCCATCGCCAACCAGGCCGCGTCCTCCGACATCGACCTGGGTCAGCTCGCCGCAGCCGTGCCCGCGGGTGGCCGGCTCGACATCCGGATGGCCGGGCGGATCGACCAGTCCATCGGCGCCCCGCCCGGCGACCAGACGTACTCCGAGCAGCTGGTGATGGCCGGCGGTGGGCTACTGCGGCTGTCTGTGCCGCAGGAGTACCTGCGCAACGAGCAGTGGACCGCGCTGGCGCTGGTCGTGGCGGCGGTCGGGCTGTCTGTGGTGGTCGGCACGGGCGTGGCGCTGCTGACCGCCAGACGGCTGGTGACCCCGTTGACCGACGTGGCCCGACGAGCCGCCCGGCTGGGCTCCGGCGACTTCCGCACCTTCCGACGCCGCTACGGTGTCGCCGAGCTGGATCGAGTGGCGGACGTGCTGGATTCCTCCGCGCAGGACATCGCCGCGCTGATCGGCCGGGAGCGCGACCTGGCCGGCGACATCTCCCACCAGCTGCGCACCAGGCTGACCGGCCTGCGGTTGCGGCTGGAGGAACTGGCCGACTACCCCGACCCGCAGGTCGCGGAGGAGGTACGCGAGGCGCTCGAGCAGACCGACCGGCTCGTCACCGTCGTCGACGACCTGCTGGCCAACGCGCGGTCCGAGCGGGCATCCGGCGCAAGCGAGATCACCCTGGTCGAGGAGCTGGCCGAGATCGAGGTCGAGTGGGGCCCGCGGCTGCGGGCGCAGGGGCGGACCCTGACGGTGCGCTGCCCGCGCGAGGCGCAGGTTCGGGCCACGCCGGGACGCCTGCGGGAAGCGATCGGGGTGCTGGTGGAGAACTCGCTGCGGCACGGGGCGGGGGCGGTGGGGATCACCGTCCGCGCGCCGGTTCGCGGACCCGGGTCGATGGTCGTCGTGGAGGTCACCGACGACGGAGCGGGAATCCCGGAGGCCCTGGTCGCGCACGTCTTCGACCGCGGGATTTCGATGGCTTCGTCCACCGGAATCGGGCTGGGGCTGGCCCGGGCCTTCGTGGAGGCGGACGGCGGGCGGCTGGAGCTGCGCCGGGCGTCACCGCCGGTCTTCGCGATCTTCCTGGCAGTGGGACGGGACGGCCAGGCGCCGGACAGCGGCGCCGCTCAAGGCCAGGACGGCGCAGCGCCGGCGCCCGTCAGCGAGGCAGAGTCACCCGTCGGCGAGGCAGAGTCTCCCGTCAGCGAGGCAGTGTCACCAGCCAAGTCAAGCGCCAAGTCACGAGGCACGTCACCGAGCAGCCGGTAGATGCACATCGTCCTCGGGTCTTTGCGCGGCGCGACGCTCCGCGCGGGCCACGTCCTCCGGGTGTGGTTCGAGTTCCTCGGGAAAGACGAAGCGGCGGTATGCCCAGAACCTGAATGCCATGCCGAGGACGGTGCCGATGACATTCGCCGAAATGAAGTCGGCGACCGTCACCGTGAATCGCGGATAATTCGACGCGTTGAATCCGAAGACGTATTGCGACAGCGCCAGCGGGATCAGGTTGATGAGCAGCGCAAGGCCGTTGACCAAGAAGAACAGCATCGCCTCGTGACGGGGCTCGCGACCGCCGCGACGGGAGAACGACCATTCCCGATTCAGCACGTAGCTGACGATCGTGGCAACCAGAATGCTGATCGCCTTGGCCGTGACGACCTTGCTCTCCAGCACGGTGTGCGACATGAGGGTGAACAGCCCCACGTCCACGACATAGGAGAATCCGCCGACGACCAGGAACTTGGCCATCTCCCGGTACTTCACGGGGAGGCGCTGACGCACCGTATCGATCAGGGACACTTCGCGAGTCTACGGGTATGAGGCCGCCCGAACCGGGATTCCCGCGCTCGATCACGTCCGTGTGGGAATCCTCTCGACGCCGCAACCTGCCGGTCCGTCAGCCGTCGCAGAGCTGTTGGCGCAGGTCACGGCGGTGGCGACGACCGGTGGGGGTGCCCACGGCGATCGGCAGCGGCTGCGACGTTCGCGTTGGACAGCGCCACCACTGCCGGTCCCGGCCGCACGATCTGCACCGCTACGCCGTCGGCGTCGGCCAGCGTGACGATGCGTCCGCCGGCGTCGGTGACCCGCAGCGGCAGCGGACCCGGTGTCTCGTCCGCCGAGAGGGCCAGCGCCAGGCCGGTGATCGTGCTGTCGGCGCAGACGAGCCCGCCGGTGCCGTTCTGCCGGCAGCTGGTGGGGTACTCCGGGATCGTCACGCCCGGGCTGGTGGGCTGCAGCGTGACCGGGCCGACCTCTGGCACGCCGTCCTTGGCGGTGGCCGTCACCGTGATCGCGGTGGTCCGGCCGTGACGAACGGTCCGCCCGGGGTGGCGATCAGCGTGGCGATGCAGGAGTCCACGTCACCGGCGCGTTCACCGTCTGCCCGCCGACGGTGACGGACAATGCGCTGCCGTCTCGAGGTTGCTGCGGTGGGACGAACAGCCGGAACGCAATGGCGCTGGTCTGCCCGGGATTCAGCGGCGGGAGCGTGCAGGCGCCGCCCGGCATGCAGGTCGCGTCACCGATCTGGACGGAGGTGACGGTGATGCCGTCAGGCGGCGAGTAGCTGAGCTGCGCCGGATCGGAGGGTTGCCCGCCGTCGTTCGTCACCGTCATGGTGAACGTTCCGGTGCCACCGGCGGTGAGCGGTGGCGCGTCGATCGGCGAGAGGGTCAGCTGCGCCAGCTGGGCAGGCACGACCTCGAGTTCCTGGCCGGCCTCATCGGTGATCTGGACGGGCCTACCGCCGGCGTCGGTCACGTCCAACGGGAGCCGGCCGGCGGGTTGATCGCGGGTGATGGTCAGTTGCAGCCCGCTGATCGTGGGGCCGGTGCAGGTGAGCTGCTGCGTCGGTGCGGCGCCGGCAGGGGTGCAGCCGTCCGGTGTTGCGGTGAACGACACGGCGCCGCCGGTCAGCGTCAACGTCAGCGGGCCCGGTTTGTCGATGCCGGGTTCGTAGCCGGCCTGCAGGTTCACGGTGGTGACGGACGGCGCCAGATACGGGCTGTCCGGCGCGGCGATCAGCATCGCGAACCCGCTCGTCACCGATAGATCGGTGGAGGCGGGTTGGCCGCCGATGCTCACCTGCAACCGGCTGGGGTCTTGTGCCGTGGGTCCCGCGGCCAGCGTGAGAGCGACGGTGGCGTGGGCTCCGGGGCCGATCGGTGGCAGCTGGCAGGGGCTGGCCGGCGTCGGCGCGCATCGCCCGGCGCCTGCCTCGACGCTCGTCACGTCGATGCCCGTGGGCGGGGTGTAGGTGATCGGCGTGGCACCGGAGGGCAGGGCGCCGTTGTTGGTCACGGTGAACGACGCGGACCCGGTGCCGCCCGCGACGATCGGCGTGGCGGGGATCGGCGACACGCTGAGCGCCGCGGGCTCGGCGGCGACCCACAGCTCGTTGCCGGCGCCGTCGGTGAGGGTGGGGGTGACATCGCGGTGGCCGGCGTCGGTCACCGTCAGCGGCAACGGGCCGGCGGGCTGATCACGGCCGATGGTCAGCGCCAGGCCGCTGATCGTGCTGCCGGTGCAGGTGACCTGCTGCGTCGGTGGGTCTCCGGCCGGAGCCGGAGTGCAGGCGGTCGGCCATCCGGCGAACCAGACCGCGGTTCCGGTGACCGTGAAGGTGATCGGCCCCGGGTCCTGGACGCCCGGCTGGGGGGTGACCGCGATGTCCAGCGCCGTCGTCGACGGCGCCAGGTAGGGACCGTTCGGGGACGCCGTCAGGGTCGCGATCCCGGTCCCGACGGTGACGGTGGAGCGCGCCGTCTGCCCGGCGGCGGTCACGCTGATCTCGCCCCCGGTGGCCTGCGGTGCCTCGGCGAGTTGGAAGCTGATGGTGCGCGGCGTGCCTGGGTCGATCGGCGGCAGGATGCAGGCACCCTGCCCGGGTCCGCAGGCGGCGCCGTCGATGTCGATGCCGGTCACGTCGATCCCGGTGGGGAACCGGTACCCGATCGGTGCCGGGTAGGAGGGTTGGCCGCTGTCGTTGCTCGCGGTGACGGTGAGTGAGCCGGTCCCGCCCGCGGGCAGCGCGCTGACATCCGTGACGGCCACGCTCAGCTGGGCCGTCGGCGCCGGGGCGACCTGCAAGGGGTTGCCGGTGCCGTCGAGCAGTGCGATCTCCCGGTCGCCGGCGTCGGTGACGACCAGCGGCAACAGGCCTGCTTGTTGATCGCGGGTGATGGTCAGGGCGAGGCCGCTGATGGTGGGGCCGGTGCAGGTGAGTTGCGTTGTCCCGTCACCCACCGGCGTGCAGGCGGCGGGTGTGGCGGCGAAGGTGGTTGCGGGATCCGTCAGGGTCAGGGTGATCGGCCCCGGGTCGGTGACGCCCGGCTCGGCGGTGACCTGAATGGTCATCGAGGTCGCGGACGGCGCGAGGTACGGACCGTTCGGTGACGCGACCAGGGTGCCGATCCCGGGCTCGACGGCGAGCGTGGTGGTCGGGTTCTGACCGGCGATCGCCAGGGTGAAGCTGCCTCCGGTGGCCTGCGGCGTCGCGCTCAGCAGGAAGCTGATGATCTGCGACTGCGGTGGGTCGAGCGGCGGGATCGTGCAGGTTTGCACTGACGGATCGCAGGCCGCGGCGCCGATCTGGATGGACGTGACGGTGACGCCGGTGGGTGTCGTGTAGCCGATCGGCGTCGGGTCGGACGGCAGGACGCCGGTCGACTGCACGGTGATCGAGGCGGTTCCGATGCCGCCCGCGATGAGTGGTGCCGCGCTGATCGGCGAGAGGGTGAGCTGGGACGCCGGCGTGACCTCGAGCTGGCTGCCGACCTCGTCGGTGATCGTGACGTCAAGGCCGCGGGCGTCGGTGACCTTCAGCGGCAGCAGGCCGGCGGGTTGATCCTGGGTGATGGTGAGTGTCAGCCCGTTGATGGCGGTGTCCGTGCAGCTGACCTGCTGGGTCGGAGCGGCCGGGCTGCAACCGTCCGGGACCGCGGTGAACGAGGTCGCGGCGTCGGCCAGCGTGAACGTCACCGGACCGGCGTCCTGGACGCCGGGTTTCGTGTTGACCTGGAGGTTCATGGTGGTGGCGGACGGCGTCAGGTACGGGCTGTCCGGTGCGGCCACCACGTTCACGATCCCGCTGTCCACGGACAGCTGCGTTTCCTTGGACTGGCCGGCGATGGTGACGGTCAAGGCGCCGGGCTGGGTGGTCGGTGTGGCGATGAGCGTCAGGATGACGGTGGCGCTGACTCTCGGGTCGATCGGCGGCAGCAGGCACGGGCTCGCCTCGGTCGGCACGCACCGGCCGGTGCCGGCCTCAACGGCCGCGACCGCGACGCCGCTGGGGAGGGTGTAGCCGATCGGCGTCTCGGTGGAGGTCTGGTTGCCGATGTTGGTGACCGTCAGCGACGCGATTCCGCTGCCGCCCGCGACGATCGGCGCGGTCTGGATGTCGTCCAGGCTCAGCTGCGCCGGGACCGGGGTGACCTGCAGCGGGTTGCCGTCGGCGTCGGTCAACGGGACGTTCCGGTTGCCCGCGTCGGTGACGGTGAGCGGGAGCGGGCCCTCGGATTGGCCGCTGCCGATGGTCAGGATCAGGCCGTCGATCTCCGGGCCGGTACAGGTGACCAGCGTCGCTCCCCCCTCGCCAACCGGGGTGCAGTTGGCGGGCGACGCCGTGAACAGCACGTCCGTGCCACCGAGGGTGAAGGTCAGCGGACCGGGGTCCAGGACGCCGGGTTGCGCGATGGCTGTCACGGTCATTGTCGTGGCCGACGGCGCCGGGTACGGGCTGTTCGGGAACGCCGTCAGGGACGAGATCCCGACCCTGATCTGCTCCGGCTGGATCAGCGTCGACACCGAATGCCCGGCGATGGTCACGGTGGCGGTGCTGTTCGCCTGGACGTCGGGGGCGACGGTGACGGTGATGGTGACGGCGACCTGGCCGTCCGGCGTGAGCACACCCAGCGGGACCGAACACGTCTGATCGGCGGTCGGTTGGCAGGCGGTCGGAGCCCGCGCCAGCGCGTTGCCCAGAGCGGCGCGGCGCAGTCCAGGAGCGTTTGGTGCGACGTCGACGGACTGCACGGCTAACCCGGCGGGCAACGCGATATCCAGCGGCGCGGTCGGATCGGAGTCCTGCTGCCCGGTGTTGGTCACGGTCAGGCTGAACGCGCCGGTGCCGCCGGCGACCAGCGGCTGGCTCAGCGTGAGATCCGTCGGGATGGGCAGTGCAGGGGTCAGCGGGGGTGGGCTGGTGTCCGTGGCGCTGGTTGTCTCGCCGGTGGTCGCCGTGTCGCTGGCGGCGCTCGTGTCGGCGGTGCTGATGCTGGTGTCACCCGCGGTGGTCTCGGAGACGGTTGATTCCTCGGCCGAGGTCGGTGGGCCGGGCAGCCCGAAAGTGCCACTCAGCGTGTCGTCGGTCAGTCCAGCGCCGGACGCCGCGCCGGACGCCGCGCTGGACGCGAACGTCGGCTGACTGGGTTGATCCGCCGTGTTGGTGGTCGACGAACCGCCGGATACAGCAATGACGGCGGCGGCGATGACCGCTGCCGCGGCGACAGCCCCGACCGCAACCCACCCGACCGCTGAGACGCCGCTCAACGCTGCGGCCAAACCGGAGGCGCCACTGACCGCACCCGCAGCACCGGCCGCTCCGGCACCCGCTGCTCCGGCAGCTCCAGCGGTCCCTGCAGCCCCAACGCTTCCGGCTCCGGCCGCCCCGCCGGCCCCCGCTCCGCCGGCCCCCGCTCCGCCGGCCCCCGCTCCGCCGGACGCCGCGCCCGCGGCGGTCGTAGGCGCGCCGGCGGTTCCGGCGGTTCCGGCGCCCGCGGTTCCGGTGCCGGCCGTGGTGGCCAACGCAGCCGCTCCGACGGACGCCGTTCCGGCGGCCGCCGCGG
>JADGOY010000261.1 GCA_017882715.1 Nakamurella sp.
CCAGTCGTGGTCCAGGTAGAAGTGCATCCGGCCGGTCAGGGTGTGCCAGGGCTTGAGTTCCTCGACGTTGACGGTGAACGGCGCGTAGCGCCGGCCACCGGTCTCGCTGCCCGACCATTCCGGGCTGGTGATCACCGGCACCGGCCGGGCCTGGGTGTCCGCGTAGGTGATCCGCCGTTCCTCGTTGCCCTCCGCCAGCTGCACCAGCGGGCGGCCGGTGCGCCTCTCCAACTGCCGGAATCCCTCGACAGCCAGCCGGCCGTTCGAGGTGCCGGACAGCGCCAGGATCGTATCGGCCATCTTGACGTCGGTGTCGATCGCCGGCCGGCCCGCGCCGGCGCCGCTGCCCATCACCCCGTGCCGGGCACCGAGATCGCGGACCTCGTCGTCGGGATGGACGGTGACGCCCTTGGTGGTGACGCCGAGGGTGTCCACCAGCGGGCCCAGGCTCTCCCATTGCTCGGCCAGCGCGGGGTAGTCGCGGGTGACGACGGCGATCGGTCCCATCGTCCTGCCCGGCACCGGGACCTCACCGGTGCGCCGCCAGTCCCGCTCCACCCCGCCCGGGTACGCGGTCTCGCCGGGGGTGTCGTGCTGCAGCGGGGTCATCACCACGTCCTGCCGCACGCCCAGGTGCTTCTGGGCCATCCGGCCGAACGCGCGGGCGATGGTGTGGAAGGCGTCGAAATCGGAGCGGGTTTCCCACGGCGGGTCGATGGCCGGGCTGAAGGCGTGGACGTAGGGGTGCATGTCGGTGGAGGACAGGTCGGACTTCTCGTACCACGTCGCCGCCGGCAGCACCAGATCGGACAGCAACGTCGTCGACGTCATCCGGAAGTCGATGGACAGCATCAGGTCGAGCTTCCCCTCGGGAACGTCCCGATCTGCGGCCACGTCTCGGGGCCGCAACCCAGGTTCCGCCGGTTCGGCGCGCAGGTTGGTCCGGGTGGCCCCGAGCAGGTGCTTGAGGAAGTACTCGTTGCCCTTGCTGGACGACCCGAGCAGGTTGGCCCGCCAGGCGGTGAGCACCCGCGGCCAGTTCCCGGGGTCGTCCGGGTCGGTGACGGCGAGCTCCAGCTCCCCCGAGGCCAGTTGCCGCGCAACGTATGTCGGCACTTCCTCGCCGGCTTCGGCTGCCTCGTCGGCCAGGTCCAGGCTGTTCCGGTCGAATTGTGGGAAGAACGGCATCCAGCCCATGGCCACCGACGAGGCCAGCACGTCCATCGTGTGCATCCCGGCGAACCTGCCCTGGCCGAGCGGGGAGGTCAGCGCGTCCGCGCGGTAGCCGTCGTACCGCCACTGGTCGGTGTGCACGTACCAGTAGCCGGTGCCGATCATCTGCCGCGGCGGCCGCACCCAGTCGCTGGCCATCGCCATGGTCGCCCACCCGGTGATCGGCCGGCACTTCTCCTGCCCGACGTAGTGCGCCCAGCCGCCGCCGTTGCGGCCCATCGACCCGGTGAGGATCAGCATGGCCAGCACCGCCCGGTAGGTGGCGTCGCCGTGGAACCACTGGCAGATCCCGGCACCCATGATGATCATGGACCGGCCGCCGGATTCCTCGGCGTTGTGCGCGAATTCGCGGGCGATCCGGATCACCTGTGACGTGCTCACCCCGGTGATCGGCTCCTGCCAGGCCGGGGTGTACGGACTGGCGTTGTCGTCATACCCGGTAGGCCAGTCTCCGGGCAGTCCCGGGCGGGCGACCCCGTACTGGGCGAGCATCAGGTCGAACACCGTGCAGCACAGCTGGTCTCCGACCTTCCGCACCGGCACGCCGCGGGTGAGCACCTCGGCGTGCCCATCGGGAGTGTCGAACCGGGTGAGCTTCACCGTCACCGCGCCGGCCGCGTCGCCGAGAACCGTGAGCTGGGGCACGATCTCGCCCAGGTCAAGGTTCCATTTGCCGACGCCGGAGTCGGTGTACCGGAAGCCCAGCGAGCCGTTCGGCACCGTCACCTCATCGGTGCGACCGTCCAGCAGCGCCGGTTTGAACGCCGCCCCCTCTGTGGTGTCGCCCAGGTCGGCGGCGGTGAGGTTCTTCCCCGGCACGTAGGCCCCGTCGTGTTCCTGCAACCTGACGAGGAACGGCAGGTCGGTGTAGCGCTGCACGTAGTCGACGAAGAACGGCGTCCGCCGGCCGACCAGGAATTCGCTGAGGATGACGTGGCCCATGGCCATGGCCATCGCACCGTCGGTGCCCGGTGCGCACGGCATCCACTCGTCGGCGAACTTGGTGTTGTCGGAGTAGTCGGGGCTGACCGAGACGACTTTGGTTCCGCGGTAACGCACCTCGGCCATCCAATGCGCATCCGGGGTCCGGGTGACCGGGACGTTGGAACCCCACATCATCAGGTAGGAGGCGTCCCACCAGTCGCCGGATTCCGGCACGTCGGTCTGGTCGCCGAACACCTGCGGTGAGGCCACCGGCAGGTCGGCGTACCAGTCGTAGAACGACGTCATCGCGCCGCCGAGCAGTTCGATGAACCGCGAACCGGCCGCGTGCGACACCATCGACATCGCCGGGATCGGCGAGAAACCTGCAATCCGGTCCGGGCCGTAGCGGGCGATGGTGTGCACGTGCGCCGCCGCGGCGATCTCGGCGGCCTCGTCCCAGCCGATCCGGACCAGGCCGCCCTTACCCCGGGCCTGCTGGTACCGCCTGCGCCTTTCCGGGTCGTCCTGGATCTCCGCCCAGGCCAGCACCGGGTCGCCGAGCCGACTGCGGGCCTCGCGGAACATCTCGACCAGCACCCCACGCGCGTACGGGTATCGCACCCGGGTCGGCGAGTAGGTGTACCAGGAGAACGCCGCTCCGCGCGGGCAGCCGCGGGGTTCGTAGTCCGGCCGGTCGGGACCCACTGTCGGATAGTCGGTTTCCTGCGTCTCCCAGGTGATGATGCCGTCCTTGACGTACACCTTCCACGAGCAGGAGCCCGTGCAGTTCACCCCGTGGGTGGACCGCACGACCTTGTCGTGGCTCCAACGGTCGCGGTAGAACACGTCACCCTGCCGACCACCCGACTTGCTGACCGTCCGCAGATCGCTGGACACCTCGCTCCTGGCGAAGAAGCGCCCGCTGCGGAGCAGCAGGTCGGCAACCGGGCCATCGGTGCCAGGGTGATCATTCATGCCGCTCCCACTCCGGACCCGGGCGTCACGGTCGGTCCCGAGGTGGACTTGCGACGGTTACTGCCGCCCGGCAGCCGGAACGCCGTGTACACCAAGGCGAGCAGGCAGGTCGCGCACATCAGCCAGAGCCCGGTCGTGTAGTCGTTACCTTCGGCATCGTAGGTGGCACCCATCACCAATGGTGGGAAGTACCCGCCGAGACCGCCTGCCGCGCCGACGATTCCGGTAACGGAGCCGACCCGGTCGGGTGGCGCCGAACGGGCGACCCAGGCGAACACGCCGCCGGTGCCGATACCCAGGAAGAAGGCCATCGCGATGAAACTGGCTCCCGCCGCCAGTTCCGGTGCCGGTTGCAGCGAGACCACCACCGCCATCACGGCGGCGCCCGCCAGGGACAGCATCACCACGAACTTCGGATGCAGCCGATCGGACAGGATCCCGCCGATCGGGCGCGCGACAACGGCGGCGATCGCGAACCCGGCGGTCCGAGCGCCGGCGTCGGTGATCGAGAAGTCGTACACCGTCTTCAGATACGTCGGCAGATAGGTGGAGAACGCGACGAACCCGCCGAACGTCACCGCATACAGGAACGCCATCTGCCAGGTCACGGCCAATTTGCCGGCGGCCTTCAGCTTGGGCACCACCGGCTGGGTGTTGGCGTGCCACGCCGGGGAATCGTTCATCCGGGTCATCACGAGTACCGCGGTCAGTGCCAGCGCCACCGCAATGATCAGGTGAGCCGGGATGTAGCCGAACCAGCTGACGAAGCGAGGGGTGAAGAACGCCGACAGCGCGGTACCGCCCATGCCGACGCCGAAGACGCCGGTGGCAAATCCCCGCCGGGCCGGTTCGTACCAGGCGTTCACGAACGGGATGCCGACGGCGAACGTGGTGCCCCCAATGCCCAGGAAGAACCCGAACACCAACAGCAGGGCGTAGGAGTCGATGTGGCCGGCGAAGGTCACCAGCAGGACCGGCACAATGGTGATCAGCGAGATTGCAGTGAACATCTTCCGGCCGCCGAAGCGATCGGTCAGGGCGCCGACCGGGATCCGTCCGACCGAGCCGACCAGGATCGGAGTGGCGACCAGCAGGGCCGTCTGCGTACTGGTCAGCGACATCGCCTTTGTATACGTCGCCGAGAGCGGGCCGATGAGATTCCAGGCCCAGAAATTGATCGCGAAAACCCAGGTGGCCAGCGCGAGGTTCGCTCCCTGACCGGCGAGTTCGGTCGGTCCGGTGATCGGCGCCCGGCCGGGCCTGGGCGTCGTCATGTTGTCGCCCGCCTGGGCCGTGTCCGGCGATCCTGGGTACGGCGCAGGTCGATCACGCTGTGCACCTCTTTCGGCGATTCGTCGGCAACGATGGCTCCGCACATGGTGCGAGAGTCGGGCGTCGGCCGACAGGGCCGTAAGTCCTTGAAAACGCGGGAGCGACGTGCGTGATTTCACATGTCCCTCGGTGGCGCACATCTGACAATAGACCCACTATCAAACCCACACCCGCGGTCGCCGCCTGCGGTTCGATCTCCTGCGGCCGAAACCGGTTCGGCGGAGCCGGGGGCTCGCTGTGTTCGCGTCATCGGAGTGCGCTGCTCTCGCCCGCCATCGGCTCGGGGTCCCTCCCGGAACTGACCGGCGGCACATTGCCAACGCGACGCCCAGCCGCTGCTCGCCGACGAGGTCGACGCACGGCATTCAC
>JADGOY010000262.1 GCA_017882715.1 Nakamurella sp.
GATGGCGCAAGCCAACCGCGTGATGATGGCAGGCGCCAATTCGACTGGGCGATCACGCCACCCGCGGAACCAGGCCATTCGCCCGCCCTGTGCGCGAACACCCGCGCAGCCCGCCACTTCGCCCACCGCGCCAGAAAGCCCCCGTGCAGCGCCCGCCTATATCGCTGTCAGAATATGTGGAGCTGACCGATGAGGCCCACCACCACCGGAGCAAGCCCCCAGCAGACGAACGCGGGCAGGAAGCACAGGCCGAGCGGCGCCGTCATCATCACCCCCGCGCGGCCGGCCGCACGAACCGATTCGGCGGCGGTGTCTGCCCGCAGCGCCGCGGCGTGTTCGCGAACCGCATCGGCGAAACCCGCTCCGCCTGAAGCGGATCGCCGGGCTGCAGCAGCAAGCTGCGCCAGGTCCGGATCGAGATCGGCGTGCTGCCAGGCTGTGTCGGGATCGGCACCGAGGGTGAGCATGGCCGCGACCGCCTCCAACACCATGATCGGGCCGTCATCGGCCGACTCGGGCTCGCCGACCGACCTACCAGGGCCACCGGATGCTGCAGGGCCGCGAAGTGCCTGCGCCACCGCCCGCAAGGCGGGCGCCACTGCCATTCCGGCATCCAGACAGGACGCCAACAGATCCTCGTGAACGGCCAGCATCAGCCGGTCGGCACGCCTGCGGGCGGGTGATCGGCGCACCGGCCGGCGCGCGAGGACCACCCCGACAATCACCGATCCGCCGATCGCCAGCCACCACACGTCGGGGACGGCGAGCAGCATGACGGCCGCAAGTGCACCTGCGACGACAAGGGCCCGGCGGCGCGCCGACGATCGCCGACCGCCGGCCGCCGAGTCCGCGCCGCCCGACAACGGCCCGCCGCCCGGCGAGTTCGCTCCACCCCGAGACGAGAGAACACCCCAAGCGTGCCGACCCGTCGAACGCGAGACGGGCAGCCTCGGTCGATCCGGCACGAGCAGTAGCGCAGCGGCGACCAGCACGACAGCCACGGCGGTGCCGACGCCGGGCATCAGAGCCATCATCGGCGGATGATGCGCGCCGACCAGAGCAGCCCGGCACAGGTCAGGGTGACACCCACCGCCAGCAGGACGTTCCCGATGCCGGTACGGGTGAGTACCCGTATCGGGTCTGCCCCCATCCCGACGCCCAACAGCAGGCCCATCGCCGGAAGCGCCGCCATGACATATCCGGAGATCCGCGGACCTGCCACCTGGCCGGCCCGTTCGGTGTCGGCGGCCAGTCGCTCGGACGCGTCGAGCACAACCGCGTCGATAATCGGGGTGATCGCCAGGCCCTGCCGTGCCGCCAAGTCCCATCCACTGGTCAGCCTGGCGCAGATCTCCGCAGTCGGCCCTTCGACAGTGAAGACCGCGGTCGAACCGCCGGGTGCGCCGACCCGGGCGCCGGTTGCCAATTCGGTGAGCACCGCGACCGCAACCCCGCGCGCCGCGCCCGCGGCGTGCGTTGCCGCGACAGCCGGAACGGCGCCCGACCTCAGCTCCCTGGACAACAGTCGGAGCCCGGCGATCAAATCGGCCATTTCGCACCGCATTCGGCGATCGGTCGTTGCGGAATCGATCAAGACCAGCAGTGTGACCGCGCCCAACCCGGCCGCGACCAGACCGGCGATACCCGCCGCGATAGCGCCGAGAATGCCTGTCGCCACCGCGATTCCGGCACCGCTGACCACCTTCGACGATCCCCTCGTCCACCGGAGAACCCGGTCAGGCGGCGCGATCGAACCAAGCGCCCCGAGTCCTGGGCGGCGGACCGGCGCGCGTTCGCGAGCAGACGCGGCCATCCGCGCGGGGACTCCCGGCGGCCAGAGAACGGTTGCCAGGGCCAGCAGCAACATGGTCGTCATCGGTCGGGCACTTTGCGCCCGCCATGCGTTCGCGTCACCACGGCGAGCGCAACCCCGTTCGCGTCACCATGGCGAGCGCAACCCACGGTCGCGCAACATTCCGGCCAGCAGCGAAGCGCCCGGCTCGCTGAGCGCGCCATCGACGACGGCCGCCATCACACGGGTCCGGCCGTCGTCGGCTCGGGTCAGCACCGCGATCTCCTGCAACACCCGGCCCTGCGGCCGGCGATGCACATGCAGGATCACCTGCACCGCTCCGGCCAGCTGTGCGTGCAACGCGTCCCGTCCGATGCCACCCAGCGCCGCCAGCGCCTCCAGCCTGGCCGGCACATCGGTGGCCGTGTTGGCATGCACGGTGCCGGCACCACCGTCGTGGCCGGTGTTCAACGCCGCCAGCAGATCGACCACCTCGGCACCCCGCACCTCCCCGACGACGATGCGGTCTGGGCGCATTCGTAGCGCCTGACGCACCAGCTCGCGCAGCGAGATCGCCCCCGCACCTTCGACATTCGCGGGGCGAGCGACCATCCGGACCAGGTGCGGATGGGGCGGGGAAAGCTCTTCGGCATCCTCGACCGTCACCAGACGCTCGTCCGGTGAGACGGCGGCCAGCAGCGCGGACAGCAAGGTAGTCTTGCCCGATCCGGTTCCACCGCTGACCAGGAAAGCCAGCCGGGCACGAAGGATCGCGCCGAGCGCCGCACGGGAGATGCCGGGCAAGCTGCCCGAGCGTTCCAACGCGGCGAGGTCGTGTCGGACCGGACGCAGCACCCGCAACGACAGACAGGTCCCGGAAGCCGCCACCGGTGCCAGCACGGCGTGCAACCGGGTGCCGTCCGTCAGCCGGGCATCCACGTGCGGATGTGCGTCGTCCAGCCGCCGGCCGGCAGCCGTGGCGAGCCGGCGCGCAAGCCGCTGCACGGCCGCTTCGTCGGCGAATCGCACTCCGGCGTCCTGCCATCCCGCGCCGCGATCCAGTCGGACGTCGTCCGGCGCGTTGACGACGACATCGGTCGTCGCCGGGTCGGCCAGCAGGTCGGCCAACGGTCCGGCGCCGACCAGTTCTCGCTGCAGCATCCTGATCATTCGCAGCATCTCGGCGTCGCTGATCAATCCCGATGACTCGGCTCGCAATGCCCTGGCCAGCGCCGACGACGTCGGCTCGCTGTGCTCGTCGGCAAGCCTGCGCTGGATCCGCTCGACGACGTCGTCGGCGACCGCCGCGGTCGTGTTCACCGGACCGGCGCGCCGACGGACGCGAGCACCCGACCCGCCGCCCGGGCCAGCGAACTGCGCGGATCGACCCCGGGCGGCCGGCCGAACTCCAGGTCGCGAGCCACCTTCGGTTCGGCGCGGATCCGGGTGAGCAGCGGGAGGCCGAGGACGTCGGCAACGTCCTGAGCCCCGAGGCCGCCCGGAGACGGGCCCCGGACCACCAATCCAGGCCGCGCACCGAGATCGGTCAGCCGGCGGCAGATCCGGCCCGCCGCGAAACACGCTCGGACTTCGGCGGGAGCGAGTAGCACGGTGAGATCGGCCTGCTCCATGACTCTGTCGGCAACCGCGGTGAGATGCCTGGGCAGGTCCAGAACGGTGATCAGGCCGGCGCGCCGACCGGAATCGAGCACCACGTCGACGACCTCAGGGTCCACGTCGGAGTCGAAGCGCCGATCGTGGCACAACACGGACAGCCGACCGCGCCCGACAGGGACCGACGGCAGCGCCCGGCGCAACGCCTCGGCCGGCAGCCGACCCGACGGCGCGGACAGGTCCGACCAGCGAACTCCGCCGTCCGACTCGACGCCGAGCACCACGTCCAGTCCAGGACCGCAGGGATCGCAGTCGGCCAGCAATACCTCCTCGCACGAGCGCCCGGCAACGACGGCGAGGGCGGCGGCGAACACCGACGCACCGGCGCCGCCGCACGCCCCAACGACCGCGATGCACCTGCCGTCGCCCGGTCCGCCGAGCGCCGCGTCGGACAGCACGCCGACGAGGAATTCCTCCGAATGCTCCAGCAGCACCGTGCGTTCCACGCCCAGCCGGACGCACTGTTCCCAGAGATCGGCATCGGGTTCCTCAGCTGCGACGACGATCACCCCGGGCCGTCGGCCCAACCGGGCAGAGACCGCGCGCCGGACCTGGGGAGCGTCGATCAGTACCACCGACGCTGATCGCCACAGTCCGCGTTGGCCCGGTTCACGGCTGTGGGTGACGTCGACGCCGGCCGCGGCGGAGATCCGCAGCAGGTCGTCGAGCACGTTTTCGTCGTCGGTGATGATCAGCGGTCGTTCGTCCATCGCGAGCTCCCCGGGCGGAATCCGACCCCGGGCGGGGTCTATCGAGCCACAGCTCAGCCGGTCGTCTCCCGGTCCGAAAGTCCGGACAGCAGATGGTGGATGAAATTCGGACATGGGAACAAATCGGCGGGACCAGTCGAGCGGACCGAGTCCGGTCAGGGCCCCCGCGACACTTCGGAAGTCGATGGTCGACCAGGATCGGCCCCAGACCCCGGCGCCAGCAGAACCGGCGCCAGTCCGCCCGGCCCGGCTCCGGGGCGGCTTGAACGCACCCCAACCCGACACAAGAGGGTCTGCAGGCGAGTCCATACTGCGGCATGAAGCGGCAGCCCCGCCGGATGCCTCACGCTGCGCCCGCCGACCCAATCCTGAGCCCAAATGCGTTTCCTCGACCAACCGAACTCGACCACCGGGCAGGCACCCACGGGGGCGCCGGGCATCACGGCTAGATGCGCTCGCATCAACTGAGTAACGGATCGCGGCAAGAAGACGACAACCTGAACAGAGCCGACAATCCGGAATTCTGGCCATTTGCCCGAGAATAGGGGCGGCCCCCGCCAGGGGGGAGGGCGGGGGCCGCGGGGTTCAGCTCCGGGGGGTTGAGCTGAACCGGGTGGTCGGCTCCGGGGGGGTGGAAACCG
>JADGOY010000007.1 GCA_017882715.1 Nakamurella sp.
TCCGCGAGCGCCACGTCGTCGATGGCCCCCTCGATCACGGCAGGCACCAGTCCGCTCAGTGCACCGCCGGTGACGGCGCCATCCGTCACTGCTCCGGTGTCCGAGCAGCCGGCGTCAGCGCCCGCGTCGCAGCCCGCGGGCGTCGACGCCACCGCCGCGTTGCAGGCGTTGGCTGCGTTGCCGGTGCAGACCAGGGCGTCCAAGCAGGGTTACAGCCGTGACCAGTTCGGACAGGCGTGGTCCGACGACGTCGACGTGGACGGTGGGCACAACGGGTGCGACACCCGCAACGACATCCTGCGGCGGGACATCACCGCACCGCAGATCAAGCCGGGCACCCAGGGCTGCGTGGTGCTCGCCGGCACTCTGGCCGACCCGTACACCGCGCAGGACATCGCCTTCCTTCGCGGCGAGACGACGTCCGACGCGGTGCAGATCGACCACGTCGTGCCACTGTCCGACGCCTGGCAAACCGGTGCCCAGGAATTGACCGCCGCCCATCGGCAGGACTTCGCCAACGACCCGCTCAACCTGCAGGCCGTCTCCGGTCCCGTCAACGACGCCAAGGGGGACGGCGACGCCGCGACGTGGTTGCCACCCAATGTCGCGTTCCGTTGCGAGTACGTCACCCGACAGATCCAGGTCAAGGCGCGGTACGGGTTGTGGGTGGTGCCCGCCGAACACGACGCGATGGCGCGGGTCCTGAGCGGGTGCGGCGCCGCACCGGAGTCCTCGGCTCCCGAGCCAGCCGCTCCGGCCCCGGCAGCAACAGCGGCTCCGGCACCCGTTCAGGCGGTAACGCCGCCCGCGGCGGCCGGCGGCGACGTCTACTTCACGAACTGCGCCGCAGCCAGGGCCGCCGGGGCGGCACCGTTGTACCGGGGGCAACCCGGATATCGCGAACAAATGGACGGCGACCACGACGGGATCGCCTGCGAAACGTGAACGCTGATCCAGTTGCTGCCGATGACCGGGGGCCGGACGTGATTCGATCGTGGTGTGAGCACCAGGATCCGCGCGACGGCGCCACCGGTCCCGACTGCGCCCGCACCGTCGGCCAAGGTGGGTGACGTGACCACCGCTGGCCGGCCCGAGGCGTCCGACCCGGCGCTGTCCGGGCAGGCGGTATCCGCATCGGCTGCGTCCGACCCGGCGCAGTCCGGGCAGGCGGTATCCGCACGGGTAGCGGCAGCACCGGCGGCGGCCGCGCCGCCGGCGGCCGAGCGGGTGGCAGCGGTGCGCGCCGAGGCCGTCATCGACCTGGATGCCATCGCGGCCAACACTCGGCTGCTGTTGAATCGGATGCGTGGGGTGAACCCGCGCGCCGAGCTGATGGCCGTGGTGAAGGCCGATGGTTACGGTCACGGGGCCGCGCAGTCCGCACGCGCGGCGGTGGCCGGCGGAGCCGGATTCCTGGGTGTGGCCACTCCCGAAGAGGCGCTGGACCTCCGTGCCGCCGGGATCGAAACGCCCGTGCTGGCCTGGCTGTGGCCGGCCGGTCAGGACATCGGACCGGCACTTGCCGCCGGGGTCGAGTTGGGCATCTCCAGCCTGGAGCACCTCACGGCCGTCCTCATCGCCGCATCCGCGGCCCCGGCCACGCAGCCCCGAATCCACGTCAAGATCGACACCGGCCTCGGCCGCAACGGGGTCGGCATAGGCGACCTCGGCGCCGTGCTGGACGCGGTCGCCGCCGCCGAGCGGTCCGGTGTCGTGCACGTTGCCGGTTTGATGAGCCACCTGGCCAGCGCCGATGTGCCGGACGACCCATCAGTCGCCGAACAGACAGCGGCCTTCCGGGAGGTGCTCGACCTCGCCCGGAGCAAGGGGATCGACGCGCACTGGCATCACCTGGCGAACACGCCTGCGGTGCTGGACCACCAGGACACCTTCTTCAACCTCGGCCGCTGCGGCATCGGCCTGTACGGCATCAACCCGGTGCTCACCCCGGCCGGTCTGCGACCGGCGATGACCCTGCGGGGTACCGTCGCGCTGACCAAACGGGTGCCGGCCGGTTACGGCGTCTCCTACGGCCTGACGTACCGGACCTCGGCGGAGACCACGCTCGCGCTGGTGCCACTGGGATATGCCGACGGGATTCCGCGTGCCGCGAGCTCGGTCGGTGAGGTCTGGTTGGGCGGCCGTCGCCGGCGGATCGCGGGACGGGTCGCGATGGACCAGGTGGTGATCGACTGCGGTGACGACCCGGTGGCCGCCGGCGACGACGTCATCGTGTTCGGGCCAGGTGACGACGGCGAGCCGACCGCCGACGACTGGGCGCAGGCCTGCGACACCATCGCGTACGAGATCGTCACCAGGATCGGTCCGCGAGTACCCCGCCGCTACGTCGGCGACCTCGGTGGGCCGCTATGAGCACCGTCGGCAGGATTCTCGGTGCCGCCGGCATTGCCACCGGGGTCGTCGGTGCGGCCGCGTTGGGTGGCGTCACTGCGCAGCGCATGGCAGTCAAGCGGTACCGATCAGCATTGACCGACCTGACGCGGGAGGAATTACTCGGTGATCTGACGCCCGATCGCACCTACTCGGTAGCCGCCGAGGACGGGGTGGTGCTGCACGTCGAGGAGGTCGGACCGGTCAATGCACCGTTGACGGTCATCTTCGCGCACGGCTGGACGTTGCAGTCCGGGTCGTGGCATTTCCAGCGTTTGGGGCTGGCCGGCCCGGGCTTCGGGACCGGCGAGGGTGACTCTCCGGCGGTCCGGATGGTGTTCTACGACCACCGATCGCACGGCAAGTCGACCCATGCGCCTGCTGCGCACTCCACCATGGAGTACCTGGCATCCGATCTGAGACACGTCATCACGACGGCGGCGCCGGACAAGCCGATCGTGCTCGTCGGGCACTCGATGGGCGGCATGGCCATCCTGACCCTGGCCTCGCAGGAGCCCGCGTTGTTCGCCGATCGGGTGATCGGGGTCGGGCTGATCTGCACCGGCGCCACGTATCTGCGGCAGACGCAGTTCAATCAGCTGCTGGTGGCCAGGGGAAACCGGGTCGTGCGCGCCATCACCAACGTCGCGGTGCGGTACCCGGCGATGTTCGAGCGGGGCCGGGCCGGCAGCCGGGACGCCGTCTGGTTGCTGACCAGGAGCCTCGGTTTCGCCAAGGATGTTCCAGGCCCGTTGGTGGACTATCTGGACGACATGATCTCGGCGACCCCCGTCGAGGTGATCGCCGAATACGCGCCCACCCTGTTCAGCTTCGACCAGTCCGCCGCGTTGCCTGCGCTGACCGGCATTCCAACCGCCATCGTGGCCGGCGACCAGGATCGGCTGACCCCGCTGGCGCGCTCACAGGCCATCGCGGACGTGTTGCCGGACGCGGAGTTCGTCATCGCTCGCGGCGCGGGTCACATGACGATGATGGAGGACCCCGACCTGACCAACGACGCGTTGCGCCGGATGCTGGAGCGGGCCGTGGCCTACGGCGGCATCTCGGCCAAGCGTCGGCAGGTCCGGCGCTGATGGCGGGGGGTGACGCGTATGCCGCGGATCACGCGGATCACGCGGATCACGCGGATCCCGCCGTGCCCGTTGCCGCCGTGCGGGACTCCGGCGTGCGCGGCTCCGCCGTGCGCGGCTCCGCCGTGCGCGACTCCGCCGTGGCGGGCGGCGCCTCGCCGGGCGGGGTCTCGAGCGGCGCCCCCGACATCCCGCGCGCGGACAGCGTCGGCAACCCGAGCCCGGACAGCGTCGACAACCCGGACTCGATCTCGCTGACGCTGCCGACGGTCGAGCACACCATGGCCCTCGGCCGAGCCCTTGGCGCCCGCCTGGAGGTGGGCGATCTGGTCATCCTCACGGGCTCGCTCGGAGCCGGGAAGACCGCGCTGACCAAGGGCATCGGCGCCGGCATGGGCGTCGTGGGGCCGGTCATGTCGCCGACCTTCGTCATCGCCCGGGTGCACGCCGGTGAGGTCCCGCTGGTGCACGTCGACGCCTACCGGCTGACCGGAACCGTCGAACTCGACGACCTGGACCTGGACACGGATCTCGCGCGGGCCGCGGTGGTCGTCGAATGGGGCGAAGGGGTCGCCGAGCAACTCGCCGACCAGCGGTTGATCATCGCGCTGGAGCGGCTCCCGGACGACTCTCGCATCGCCCGGCTGACCCCGTTTGGTGCGAACTGGGTCCAGCGGCTGAGCGGGGTGCTCGAGGTACTCGAATCCGACCCGGTGCAGGTCCGGCAGACCTTACCGAACCGGGCCGATGACGACGCCTCGCCGACGAACGCCGTATGACGCGCCCGGGCCATGTTGATCATGGGCTGCAGTCCGCCCGCACCGGCGTGTCGTCGGCGTGTCGCGGGCTGCGCGTCCTGATCAACACCGTCCGCGACAGCACCTCCACGACGTCGAACCCGCCGGGCTCGTCATGTGGGCCAATGCTTTCGCATGATTCGTCCGGTTGTATCCTTCGAGTGATCAGCATCCGCAGGCAGCACAGGGCGTGGACCTGCACCTCGCCGCGGTGCGCCGTCAGTGCCCCGCTCGACAGACCGCGTTGGTCCGCGCACCGACGATGCCAGGCTGTCTTGCGAGTTGTTCACGGAGCGCAGGAGAGGACGTAATGCAGCCTGACGTGGGCATGGTGGGCACCTGATGGCCAAGACCAGGGTTCTGGGGTTGGTGCTGGCCGGTGGTGAAGGCAAACGGTTGTGGCCGCTGACGGCCGATCGGGCCAAGGCGGCGGTGCCGTTCGGTGGTTGCTTCCGACTCGTCGACGTCGCATTGTCCAGCCTGATCAATGCCGGCTATCGACGGATCTTCGTGTTGACGCAATACAAATCCCATTCGTTGAATCGACACATCACCACCGCATGGCGCATGAGCCATTTGCTGGACGCGGCCGTGACCCCCGTTCCGGCTCAGCAGCGCCTGGGCCCGCGCTGGTACACCGGGAGCGCCGACGCGGTTTACCAATCGTTGAACCTGGTCTATGACGACGGGCCGAAATACGTGATTGTTTTCGGTTCGAATCATGTCTATCGGATCGACCCGTCCCAGGTGGTGGACGATCACATCGCCAGCGGCGCCGATGTCACCGTGGCAGGGATACGGGTTCCACGGTCAGCAGCCACCCGGGTCGGGGTGATCCAGACCGACGACGGCACTTCCATCAGCGGCTATCTGAACAGGCCGGCCTATCCTCCCCCCGCGCCGGACGATCCCTCCGTGACATTCGCCTCGATGGGGATCTACGTCTTCACGACCGAAGCCTTGATCCAGGCATTGCAGACTGACGCGGCTGACGCAAACTCGCTGCACGATATCGACCGCAATATCATCCCGCATTTCGTGAATCTGGGCACCGCGCACCTGTACGACTTCGCGAACAATGACGTTCCAGGTGCCACCGATCACGATCGGGGCTATTGGCGGGACATCGGCACTTTGGACGACTATTACGAAGCCCACCTCGATCTGGCGGCGGCGCATCCGTTCTTCAGCCTCTACAACGACGATTGGCCCATTCTGACATTGCCCGGGTCGTTGTCGCCGGCGAAGTTCGGGGAGTACGGCACCGCGCTGGATTCGATCGTCAACGGGGGAACGATCATCACCGGTTCCACGGTCCAGCAGTCCGTCGTTTCGTACAACGTCCGGATCCAACCGGGCAGCCGGGTGGAGCGATCGGTATTGCTCCCAGGCGTGCGTATCGGTCGGGACGCTGTCGTGCGCAATGCGATTCTGGACAAGAACGTCGTGGTCGTCGACGGCGCCACCGTCGGCGTGCACCCGACGGCCGACCATCGACTGCACGCGGTCAGTGAGGCCGGCATCACCGTCATCGGCAAGGGCCGGGTCGTGGTCCGCTGAGCAAGTCGGCGACCCGTCGGTCGCACGCGGTCCGTGGGGCCGGCGTCACCGTCATCGGCAAGGGCCGGGTCGCGGTTCGCTGATCAGCGACGCCGGGTTCCAGCAGCCCACCCTGTCCGACCCCTCCGTCCGTCACGATCGCCAACTCCCCCCGGGGTGCACCGGTGGGGGCAGCCCCCCGCGTCCGTACGGCCAGCCCCCTGGCAGGACAACCATCGGTCAGCGAAGATCGACCACACGGACGAGGGGGAGGGCGGTGAGCGATGTCAGGTACCAGGGTGCTGGTCGTCGACGATCAATTGCCGTTCCGGAGCGCAGCGGAGGCGGTGGTCGAGTCGACGGACTCGTTTGTCGTCGTCGGCACCGTCGCCTCGGGTGAGGAGGCGCTCACGGCGGTCGAGACCTTGCGACCCGAGCTGGTTCTGATGGACGTCAACCTCCCCGGCATCAGCGGTGTCGAGGCCAGCCGACGGCTGCGCGAAACGCATCCCGATGTTGTCGTCGTGCTGTTGTCCTCCTACGACGAGGCCGAGTTCCTCGACATGACCCCCGATTGCGGCGCCTCCGCCTACGTTCCCAAATCGGCCTTCGGCCCCGACCGGCTCGAGGAGGTCTGGGCCGCCACCGGCCGATCCGGCCGCTGACCGTCGATCGGGATGACGGCCCGGACCAGGACCGCGCCGGATCCGCCGTCCCCGATCGTCACCTGCCCGTCCAGGGCATCGACCCTATCGGTGGCGTGTTGCCACTCAGCGATCGCCGGTCCCGGGTAGTGACCGGCGCCCTGAACACCGGCGCCAAAGCCACCGTCGCCAAAGCCACCGTCGCCAAAGCCACCGTCGCCAAAGCCACCGGCGGCCGAGCCACCGTCACCCGACCCACGGCCTCCCCCACCACCGCCCTGCCCCCGGGCTACGTTGCCTCGGCGGACCTCGGCCACCAACCGGTCCCCGGCCACCTCGAGCCGGATCACCGCCTCGGCGGCCGAGGCAACGACCTCCACACAAAACAGGTAGGCGGCGCCCTCGATCGCTGGGTCGAGGCGCCGATCCAACGACTCGTCAACATCCAGCATCGCCGGCGAACCGGTCAGGTCGAGCTGGGCGGACAGTGCCGCGACCAGCCCGCGGCGCTGCAGCAGGGCGGGAAACACTCCCCGGCACACGATCCTCAGCTCGTCCAGCGCCTTCTCCGCGTCTGCGATCAGCCGGTCGAGCCGGGCCGCCAGCCCCGGCGCCCGGAGGTCAAGGTCGGCCGATAGTTCGTTCGCGATCGGCGCCAGGTGCGGCACCACCTGGCGCTGGATTGCGGCAGCAAGGCGTTCCCGCTCCTCGTCCTCGACGCCGACCAGACGACGGCGCGACGCGGCGAGTTCGCGCGACCGGGCGTCCACTTCTCGCACCCGCGCGGCCAGTTCGGCCTGCAGCATGGCATTGCGGAACGCGAGCCCGGACTGTTCGGCGAAGTCTTCGACCAACCTGCACTCGGCGGCGCGCAGTTTCCGGCCCGGCGGCATGATCACCGTGATGGAGCCGACCTGCTCCCCTCGGTCGATCACCGGACAAGTCACGGTCTCCGTCTGATTGGCGGCGGTCTCGGAATCGGGCCAGCACGCCGCGACCACCGTCGACCCGTCATCACCGGGCCCGCCGAGCAGGACCCGGATACGGGCGGCGCCCACTGCCCGTCCGACCGCCTCGGCCACCCGCCCGGGCAGCTCGTCCGGACGCGGGCTGTCGGCCAATCGTCGGCTGAGGTCGGCCAGTGCCTCGTACGGCACAGCCTGCTCGCCGTACACCAGCCGGTCGGCGAGGCTCATCACGTGCAGCCGCAGTGGCTGGAAGGCGGTGGCCACGAGCGCGGTGGCCACGATCGAGGGCCAGAACAACCCGTTGACGGAGGTCTTGACGGTTCCGAGGACCGAACCGACGACCACAACCACGGCGACGTATCCGACCGTGACGAAGACCGCGAGCACGCCGAGCACGATGGTGCGGCTCAGGATGACGTCGATGTCGTAGAGCCGATAGCGCAGGATCGCGACACCGACGCTGACGGATATGCCGATGTACGCCAGGTACGCGGGCAGTTGAACAAACCACGGCACGGGGGAAAAGACGACATCGCCGAGCCATAGGAGCAGGAACGCGCCGGCCAGGGCGACACCCGACGAGGCGATCCAGCGCAATTGCAGACGCCGATCGCCGGTGGCCCTGCGTAGTCGGAGCCACAACGCAACCGCGCCCAGAACAACAGAACCGGCGAGCGCAATGCTGCCGACGATCATCAGCAGGATGGTCAGGACGCCGTACGTCATGGGTGCACCGGGCAGGTCGATGCGGGGCGGGAACGCGACGACGAGGACTGCGTTGATGAGCACTGCGACAACCGCAAGGCCCACGGCGCCGCGCCACCGGCGGGAAAGCAGCGTCCCATCCGGCACGATCATGAAGATCACCACGAGGAACGCGACCGTGTAATTCGCGTTGAACAGTTTGGAGATGTAGAGCGCAACCTGTCCCGCGCCCGGTGTTGCGATCCGACCTTGAGCGACCAGGATGGCGAACGCCTGGGCGCTCATGCCGACGGCATTGCCCAGCTGGCCGATGCAGAACAGCCAGCCGATGGTGTTCCTCGGGTATCGCGAGATGATGAGCGCACCCACCGCGGCACCCACCATCGAACCGATGGCCAGCAGCGGAAACCCGACATCGACGAAAACCTCGTAGGACAGCAGTGACTCGCCGGCGGCCGCGAGCAGGAATCCCTGCAGGATGCTGAGCACGCACGTCGCTGCGAAGAGCAGCCATCCCACTACTCGCATCTCAGGCTCCGGTGGCCGAGATGAGTTCGTGCCCCGCGGACGTCGTCGAGCGGTCGGCTCCGGCGACGGGCACCACCGCCCGAACGACGGTGCCGCGTCCGGGCCCGGAATCAACCGTCAACGTGCCCTGCAGGGACTCGACCCGATCGCGCATGTTCGCCAAACCGCCAGTGGACCGCCCGGGGACGAACCCGCGGCCATCGTCCGCGACGGAGAACTCGATGCCGTCCGGACGACCCCGCAGTTCGATGTCGATCTGTTGCGCCGCAGAGTGTTTGGACGCGTTCTGCAGTGCCTCCAGGCAGCAGAAGTACACGGTGGCCTCGAGTTGGGGCGGGTAGCGGCGGACTTCGGTGGCGGCAATGCTGACCGGAATCGGGCTGAGCTGCGCGATTGCCCGAAGCGCCGCTTCTGGGCCCGCCTCGGTCAGCAACGACGGGTACAGCCCCCTGGCCAGCGCATCCAACGTGGCAACGGTCACCTGTGCCGCGTCGGCTTGTTCGGCCAGCAGCCGAGCGGCCCGGTCCGGTGCTCTGCTCAGCAGGGTCTGGGTCAGTCGCAGGCTCACCAACAGGGCGATCACCTGCTGCTGCGCCCCGTCATGGATGTTGCGTTCCAACCGCTGTCGCTCCGTGTCCTGCCTGTTCACCAGGTCCCGCCGTGCCGCGCGGACATCATCGGCGCGTTGTTCCAATTCGGCCAGCCGCTGCTCCAATTCCTCCCGTAATCCCGCGGTCCGCAGCGCGAGCGCCGATTGTGCGGCGAGACCGGCGAACAACCTTTCCTCGACGGGCGTGAGCCGCTGGCCGTCCCGTAGCACCACGGTCAGCGCACCCAGCAGTTCGCCGCGCTCGCGAACCGGGAGGCTGCGCCGCGGCAGCCCGGTCCCGGTCCCGGTCCCGGCCGCGGTCCCGGCCCCGTGGCCCGAGCTGACGGTGCTGGTGCGTGGTGCGTCAACCGGCGGAGGTTCGTCGTCGAACCGTGGCCCCGGCGCGGCAGTACTCGGGCCGATGTCCGGTGGCCAACTCGCAGCCAGTTCCAGCTGTCCGTGCACGGTCAGCCACACCTCGGCCCTGGCCGTATCCGTGCCCTCCACCAGCACCTTCGCCATCCGAGCGGGAAGTTCTTCCGAGGGATAGAAGCCGGTGACCGTCGACGGGAATCGGGCCAGCACCTGGTAGGGGGTGCGGCGGTCCTGGTGGATCAGCCGCGCGACCAGCGGGCGCAGCCGGGCCCGCACCGGCTCGAAGGCCAGCGCGACGATCGCGGTTGCCAGCACGGACAGCCAGACGCTGGGCGAACCGGTGCGGCCGAGCAGGGCGCCACCGCCCAGAACGACGGCGATGTACACGAGCACGACGAACACGGCCATGCCCGTGGCGGTGATCAGTCCGACCCCACCGCCGACCCGGATCCGGTCCCACAGGCGTGTCACCGGATCAGCATCCTCCATCCCCCCGACAGCGACCAGGGCCCGCAGCGGACGCTGCGGGCCCTGGTTGGGCTTGCCCGGCTGGACCGGGCGGGACGTGTTGGGGGTGATCACCGAGCATTCGCCGGCCGGCGATCGCGGAGCAGGGTGATGGCGGCGACCGCGAGGAGGACGATCTGCATGGCCCCGGTCACGCGCTGCAGGATGCCGGGGGGAAGCATCAGGTCGGGCATTCCGATGGTGGCGGGCATCCGGTTGAGGATGAGGGCGGTGCTGAGCAGTCCGCTGACGGCGGAGGCGGTGGCCAGGACAACGGTGGCCACGGTCCGGCCTTGCGTCCGGGCCAAGCCGCGCGCCAGCAGGTATCCGGCGAGGGGGAGGACAGCGAAGACAACTCCGCCGGCGACCAGATGGATGGTGGAGGACATGTTCTCGGGCGTGCCCCGCAGGTTGGTGGGGAATACCGCGGCGGTGACTGCGGCGACCGACCAGATGGTGAGCAGGGCGCGGATGGCGCGGGTGCCGGCGAGCGGGCGCAGGCCGTGTGCCAGGGCGGTGCCCCCGACGGCGAGCGCGGCGGCGGTCATGGCGAACAGCGTGATGCCGTGCGGGAGCGTGACAACGTAATCGCTGATGGTCCAGGTGACCGGATCGACGCTGTCGGTGGCTTCCAGATGCAGCACGGTGATCGGCGGGACGGCTGCCGCGGCGGCGGTGACGGCGACCTTCGCGGGCTGATCCAGGACGTTGGCCGTGAACTGGGCCGGCAACGTCTCGGCCACAGTGAGGGAGCGGATGCCGGGGAGCTGGAGGGTGGTCACTGGCCTGTCCTTTTCGATCATGGTCCGGAGTGCTGGGCGGAACATGTTGAACGTTATGGACAGGCGAAGCCGCAGGTCAGGGCGTTGTCCGCCCATTTGTTGGGGTTGAGGCCGCCGGTTTTCGGGGGCCGTTTCGCCGCGCCGTGGTGGGTGTTCACCGCCCCCCGGGTGGGCCGCCGCTACCCGTGGGTGGGGTTAACCCCACCGGGCGGTGGGCCGACCTCAGGGGCTGGGTTTGCGCGCGTCGAAACAGCTGTCGCGGAGCCGACCGCGCGGGGGACCGGTGATCGGCCGTGCCGCCGCGGCCGCCTCGTCCGCGCGCCCCGTCGAGTCCGCCGTGAGCACGGTGAATCGGCCCCGGCTCCCTGATCACGGTGCGGTCGACGATGGCCACCGCTGCTGGACGGGCACGGGTGAGCCATCGAGGCCGCCGGCGCGCGATCCTGGCCAATCGCGGCAACGAACCGTTGTCGATCCTGGCCAATCGCGGCAACGAACCGTTGTCGATCCTGGCCAATCGCGCAACGAACTGCCGGACAGGCCCGGCCCGGCCCGCGTGATCAGCGGTGGTTTTCGGCCTGCTCGACCTGTTGCCCCAGGTCGTCCGGGTTCAGATCAGCCCGCTCGAACGCGTCGGACAAGGGCAGCGCCAGGTGCAGATCGGTGGCCGGGCACAGCTCGACGGTCGCTGCGGTGATCTTGAAATCGAGCACGTGACCACCGCGCCGACGCTCGTCGTCGACGAAATGCGCATGCCCGCCGGGCACACCGATTCCCCGCTCGTACAACGGGGTGCGAAAACCCGCGACCACCCCGCGGATGTCGTCGAAACGGCGGACCGGTTCGCCCTTGGTGACCTCGACCAGCGGCCGGTAGGGCTTGTCCTGACGGCGCACCGTTCGGGTGCGGACCCAGGCGAAGTGCCCGGTGACGCGCACGGCGTACAGGTAGTTCTCCGACCGGGTCAGCCGGCGGATGAACCGGACGACCTCGTCACGCTCCAGGTTCGGTGGCAGGTCGGCCGTCACCGACGGATTGAAGGTGGTGACCACCGCGAAGGGTGCGCGCGCGTCCAGTCGAGCCCGGGTTGCTCCGCCGTCACTGCGCAGCCGGTAGCAGACCCCGTCGACGATGATCATCTCGCCGTCCAGCGCGTTGAAGGTGCCCAAGCCGAAATCGCCGTGTTCCAACAGCTCCCGGACCGTCAGGTCGCCGTCGTAGACCCCGGCGAGCAGGGCGCTCATCAGACTGCTCTGGAACACCGCGCGCCGACCCGCACCAACGGGCTGCACTTTCGACATCTCCGGCTCCGTCTCAGGGTGATGGCGCCGACGTCGCTGATCTGCCGCCCGGCCAGGGTGAGGGAAAACCTACCGCCGATTGCGACAAAGCCGTGTCGGGCTCGCCCACCCTGTCGGCCACGGCGGCGCCCGAGAAGGCGGGCTCGCCCACCCTGTCGGCCACGGCGGCGCCCGAGAAGGCAGCGTGCACACATTCTCTCGCCATGCCCCGCAGCTGGATGAGCGCGGATCGGTCGTCGCCCGCCGACGGGTGCGGTTCGTCGGCCGGCCCTGGCTGTCCGGCCCGGTGAACTGAAAGTCCCGTAGGGTGCGGCAGTGTCCGGCTCCACCACCGCTGCCCTGGATCGGCTGCGAGCGCTGTGCCTGACGTTCCCGGGGACGAGCGAACGGCTCAGCCACGGCGAGCCGTCCTGGTTCGTCAAGAAACAGTTCGTGATGTTCGCCGACCACCACCACGACGAGCGGGTGGGCTTCTGGGCCGCCGCCCCGGAGGGCGCCCAGTCGCGCTGGGTCGGTCAGCACCCCGAGCGCTTCTTCGTACCCCCGTACATGGGCGGGCGCGGCTGGGTGGGTGTCTATCTGGACGTCGCGCAGGATTGGGACGACCTCGCGGAGATCATCGAGGCGGCGTACCTTCAGGCGGCGCCGGTGACATTGCGCCGCGCCTGGTTGGGCCGGAACCGCTGACGCTCGAAGACGTCACAACCCGCCGAATCGCACGGTGCGATCAGCCGTCCTCGCCGCCCGGCACCGGCACCTGCCCGAGAGCGGCCACCACGTCGACGGTGTCGACGTCGTCCACCGACTTGTCCGGCCGGTAGCGCAGCACCCGGGCGAAACGCAGCGCGACCCCGCCCGGGTAGCGCACCGACGCCTGCACCCCGTCGCAGGCGATCTCGACCACCAGCGGCGGGTCGACGAAGACCGTGCCGCGGGTCCGCCGGCTCTCCCGGGCCAGGAACTGCTCGGTTTGCCACGTCAGGACCTGATCGGTCAGGCCCTTGAACGTCTTGCCGAGCATCACCAGTCCGCCCGTCGCGGGATCCCTGGCGGCCAGATGCAGGTTCGACAGCCACCCCTCCCGCCGGCCGTATCCCCACTCGGCGGCCGTCACTGCGAGGTCGAAGGTGTGCCGCGGCTTGAGCTTGACCCAGCCGGAGTCTCGACGCCCCGCGGCGTAGGGGGCGTGCAGCTTCTTGACCACGACGCCTTCGTATCCCGCGGCGACGGCGTCGGTGAACACCCCGAGCACTTCGGTATCGGTGCCGACCAGGTGGCGGGGAACGATCAGCTCGGCGGGTAGCGCAGACCGCATCACTTCGATGCGTTCACTGAGCGGTTCATCCAGCAGGTCCCGGCCGTCGACGTGCAGCAGGTCGAAGCAGAACAGGGACAGGGCGATTCCGGCTGCCCCGGCAGCGGGGTCGAGGTGACTGGCGGTCCGGGACGCGATGAGCTGGAACGCCACCGGCCGGCCGTCCGGGCCGAGCGAGAGTGCCTCGCCGTCCAGCACGATCGTCTGCACCGGGAGCGCGCCGACCGCCGCGACGATCTCGGGGACTCGGGCGGTGATGTCGTCCAGGCTCCGTGTGTACACCCTCACCTGCTGCCCGCTGCGGTGAACCTGGACCCGGATGCCGTCCAGCTTGACGTCCACCGCCGCCGGCAGTCCGGTCTTGTCCAGCGCCGCGGCCACGTCCGGCGCGCTGGCCGCGAGCATCGGCCGGACCGGCTGTCCGACCCGCAGCCCCACCGAGGCCAGCGCGTCAACGCCCTCGGTGGCCATCAGCCGCGCGGTACCGGGGGTGGATCCCAGCAGCATCGCCGCCCGCTGCACCGCCGCGACCGGCAGCCCGAACGCATCGGCGAGACCGTCCTGCACGAGTGCGTCCAGGGCGCCCTGCCGAACCTCGTCGAAGACCAGGCCGCGCAGCCACCGCTGCTCGGCGTCGGTGGCCCGGGCGAACAACGCCTCGACCGCCCGGGCGCGGGCCGCGGTTGATCCGGGGCCGGCCAGCCCGGCGATCTCGTCGAACGCCGCGTCGACGTCCTGGACCGTCAGGCTCGGTTCCGGCGCGGGCTCCGGGATCGAGTTCAGCGACGCCCAGCCGACGCCGGTGCGGCGTTGCCGCAGGCTTCCGGACAGGAAGGTCACCACGAGTTCGATCTCCTGCGGCTCGGACGCGGCGATCGTCTGCGCGATGAAGCGGCGCTTGGCCAGCCGGGAGCGGGTGGCGGCGATGTCCGCGGACGTTGCGGCCAGTCGGGCGAGTTGCATCAGACCATGGTGACGGTCGGCACCGACAGTGCCGATAGTCGAGGCGACGCTGGCGCCGGCGCTCACCCGCCCAGCCGGAAGCTGATGACCTCTCCGTCCCTGAACCGAGCCTCGGCAATGCCCACCACCCGTTCACCGGAGTCCGTCTTGCGCGAGCGCACTCGCCACTCGACGGAATCTCCGGCGATCTGTTTGCGGGTCGGGTCGACGCGTACGCCGGCAGCGAGCCAGGTGGTTGCCAGGCGCCGCGCCGCGTCCTTCCCGCGCTGGGTGGGCAGCGGCGGGAACGGCGCCGACGAGGCGACTTCGGCGTCATCGGCGAACAAGCTCGCGATCCGGTCGGGATCGCTGCTGCGCCAGGCGTTCTCAAAAGCCAGCGCGGTGACGAACTGATCCGCGCGGGACTTGCCCTGCTCGATCAGGCCGTCCAGGAATTCCGGATCACGGTTGAGCTTGGACGCGGCGCCCCACGCCTGCGACTGTTTCGACCGGACCATCTCGATCACCCTGATGACCACCGGCCGGTATTTGTCGCTGACCAGCTCACCCTCGTCCAGCATCGAATCGATCTTCTCGATGAAATGCAGTTCCTGAAGCAGCGAGAGGTTCCCGGAGAGTTCGTTGCGGCGGTCCGCGATCTCCACCAGGCTGTGCGGTTCGTTCGGCATTTCCTTCGGGTTGATCTGGATCACCCAGATCTCGTCGGGGTCGGTGTCCAGCAATTCCCGGACCGGCGGGTTCTGTGAGAACAGCCCGTCCCAGTACACACCGCTGTCCATGCGCACCGACCGGAACAGCGTGGGGATGGCTGCCGAGGCCAGCACCGCGTCCGCGCTGATCTCGCCGGCACGACTGTCGAACGCCTTGAACTCGCCCGACATCACGTCGACCGCACCCAGCAGCAGCATCGGCTGCTGCGTGCCCGACGTGCTTGCCGCCCGACGACCGACGCGGTCGAAGTCGACGACCTTTTGCAGCAGACCGCGCAGGTGGTCCATCGTCATGACCGAGGCGTAGTTGTCGTACGGGCTGATCGACGGTGTGACGACGTAATGCGAGAGTTGGGCAGCCCACAGCATCCAGGCGTTGACCATCCGGTCTGCCGGGGAGTTCGCCGAATTGTCCGACCAGAATTGGGCGAGCAGTTTGGCCGCCTCCGGCGGATTGTCGTCGATCAAGGCCGACCAGGCCAGCAACGCGCAGATGGCGCCGCCGGAGGTTCCGGACAGACCGACAATGCGGTAGCCGCCCATCACGTCGGGCTGCAGGAGCCTACTGAGCACACCGGCGGTGAAGGCGGTGTGGCTCCCGCCGCCCTGGCATGCGATCGCCACTCGGCGCTGCTCACCCTGGCCGGTCATCCGTCCTCCACCCGACTCTCGCTCGGCGTTGGGTCGCGGCGGCCTTTGAACAACTCGCGGCGGCCGTCGTCTCCGCCGCCGGCCGTCGTGATCACCCGGCCGGGCGGCATTCACAGCGTAGGTGCCGATCAGCGCGATCCGGGCACCGCTGACCGGGGGCCGGGCACGGGTTCCGGTCGGACGTCTACGAAGGTGTTCGCGCTATGGCGCTATTGGGCTGTGGCGACGATTCAGATCCGTGAACTTCCCGAAGACGTGTACGAGACGATCCGACAGCGCGCACGGGCGGCGGGCCAGTCGATCCAGATCTACATGCGCGACCAGGTGATCGAGCTTGCCGGGCGGCGGACCAAGCAGGAGGCATGGGCGGCGGTCGAGTCTGGGCTCATTGCCGAGAACTCGCGCGGTGCGGCACTCGAAGACATCGGTGACGACCTGGCCGACGACCCCGGTGACCGACGGGTTGTCGACGCCTCCGTCCTGGCGTGCGCGTTGATCGGCAGGACCTCGGATGCCGCGCATCTACGCGCGGCGTTGAGCGGGACCGACTGCCATGCTCCGCATCTCATCGATGCCGAGCTGGGCAAGGTGCTGCGAGAACGGACACGCTCCGAAGATGTCACCCCCCAGCAAGCCCGAACCGCGCTGCGCGCGGCTCGCCGACGTTGTCGACTTCCGGTACCCCACGTCGGCGCTCTTGCCGAGCTTGCCTGGATCTGGCGCAACAATCTGTCCTTCTACGACCTGTCCTTCTACGACCTGTCCTTCTACGACCTGTCCTTCTACGACCTGTCCTTCTACGACCTGTCCTTCTACGACGCGTTGTACGTCGCGCTCGCCGTTCGCGTCGACGTTCCGTTGGTCACCGGTGATCGGCGGCTGAGCCGGGCACCAGGATTACTCTGCGCCATCGAACTCGTCTGACACCCGGACCGCAGAATGTCCCAACGGCAACGGACTCGCTGATCGGCCGCCGATCAGTCGCCCTCTTGTGCCCCCACCAGCGGGCTGAGTTCCGGCGTCCGCCAGCTGCGCAGCCACTCCACGTCGTCGGCGCGGAGGTCGCCACCGCACGCCGAGCACCTATCCGTGGTCGTCGATTCCTGCCCGCACACCCGATGCAGGATTCCCATCCGCGCTCCGGGAATGGGCGCCATTGTGTGCTTCTCGCCCCAGATGACGAGGGCGTTCAGCACTGGGAGCGTGTCCTCGCCCGCGTCGGTGAGCCGGTACTCGAAGTGCGTTCGCTTTTCGCCGCGGTAGGGCACCTTTCGCAGCAGACCGGCCTCCACCATCGCGGTCAACCGGCGGCTCAGCACGTTGTCGGCGACCCCGAGTGCGGCGCGGAACTCGTCATACCGGCGGCCGCCCAACAGGGCGTGTCGCAGGATGAGCAACGACCATGGGTCGCCGAGCACATCGAGAGCGCGGGCGATCGGACAGTTGTCCGCCGACCAGTCCGATCGCAGCGGCACGGTTGCCTCCCGGGCGATCGTCATCACACTTGCTTCAGCGAAGCGTACTCGATTACTGTCCGATGGGGCCACCAATCCCCGCTCGCCGCCGATACCCGCTGAACCCCGACGAGGCACGCCATGACCGCTCCTGATCTGCAGCCTGCCGGGCAGCCTGCCGCTGGACAGGCAGGCGGTGGGTCAACGCGCGCGTCGCGGCCTCGTCGGCGGGGCTTGCACCCGGCGTGGATGGTCGCCGGCGTCGCATTCATCGCCCTGCTCGGCGCAGCCGGGTTCCGGGCGGCACCCAGTGTGCTCATCGTGCCCATGCAGGACGAGTACGGATGGTCGCGCGGGCTGCTCTCCGTGGCGGTCGGCGTGAGCCTGCTGTTGTACGGGTTGACGGCGCCGTTCGCGGCGGCCCTGATGGATCGGTTCGGCGTGCGGGCCGTCACCAGCACCGCGTTGGTCCTGGTCGCGCTGGGCAGCGGGTTGACGGTGTTCGTCACCGCCGGATGGCAGCTGGTGCTGTGCTGGGGCGTCATCGTCGGGTTGGGCACCGGTTCGATGGCGCTGGTCTTCGCTGCGACCGTCGCCAACCGGTGGTTCGTCAAACGTCGCGGTCTGGTGATGGGCGTGCTCACCGCGGGCAGCGCGACCGGGCAGTTGATCTTCCTTCCGCTGCTGGCGTGGCTGGCCGAGAGCTCCGGCTGGCGGGCCGCGGCCCTGCTCGTGTCGGCGGCCGCGCTGGCCGTTGTGCCGCTGGTGCTGTGCTTCCTTCGCAACAGTCCCGCCGAACTCGGGGTCCTGCCCTACGGCGCACCGGAATCCGACGCGGGACGCGAAGCGGGTCCAGCCGTGCCCGCCGAGGCCCATCGGGGTTCGGCTCCGCCTGACCGTGCGGACCAGGATCCGGAGGCCACGCCGAGCGCCGGTCACTCGGCTCGGGGTGATGACGGCGACGTCGCCGTCGTGGCGCCGGGGGCGGCCAGGCGGGCGATCGAGGCGCTGATCCAGGCTGCGCGCACCCGCACGTTCTGGGCGCTGGTCGGTGGTTTCGCCATCTGCGGGGCCACCACCAACGGGCTGATCGGTACTCACTTCGTCCCGGCCGCCCACGACCACGGCATGCCCACCACCACCGCGGCCGGGCTGCTGGCCGTGGTCGGCATCTTCGACATCGTCGGCACGGTCGCCTCGGGTGCGCTGACCGATCGGGTCAACCCGCGGATCCTGCTGGCCGTCTACTACGCGCTGCGCGGCGTGGGACTGCTGATGCTCCCCGCCCTGCTCTCCGACACCGTGCACCCGAGCATCCTGGCGTTCGTCATCGTCTATGGGCTGGACTGGGTCGCGACGGTGCCGCCCACCGCCGCGCTGTGCCGGCAGGCGTTCGGCGAGAGCGGCACCATAGTGTTCGGCTGGGTCTTCGCGGCGCACCAGATCGGGGCGGCGTTGGCGTCGGTGGGCGCCGGCGTCATCCGCGACGAGACCAGTGACTACACCGTGGCCTGGTTCGGGGCCGCCGGGCTGTGCGCGGTGGCGGCCCTGATGTCGCTCGGCATCCGGAAGGTGCCCCGCATCGGTGCGCCGGTCGCGTAGGTCGGGCGCGGGGGTCGCGTAGCTCGCGCGGCGTCGGTCCCGTAGCTCGCGCGGATCAACGTCGAAAGCGCGGTTCAACTGGTTGACTCGCGCCCCAACAATCACAATTGCGCCGCGTTCAGCCGCGCCCGGGAACTTGATCCGCGCGACGAATCGTTATGAATCAGTGACTGACGGCACCCGGTGCGCGGGACCTATGGCCCTGCCAGCCCACCGCAGCTCTGACATGCTCAAAGTGCCGCTCGCCGAGTTCGCGCGGGATGCCGCGAGATCTCGCGCGCATCAACGCCGGCCGGCAACGGCAACATTCATGTACCCATGAGATGCCCGGCAAAGGAGCCACGGACGATGACCCAGTTCGTTTTCGATTTCACGCAGGGCGACAAGGATCAAAAGGATCTCCTCGGCGGGAAGGGCGCGAATCTTGCCGAGATGACCAGACTCGGTCTGCCCGTGCCGCCGGGGTTCACCATCACCACCGAGGCATGCCGCGAGTACCTGGCTTTGGGTGCGGAGCCGAGTGAGCTGAGGGTGCAGGTGACCATGGCCTTGCGGCACCTGGAGGACAACCTCGGTCGGCGGCTGGGCGACCGACATGATCCGCTGCTGGTCAGCGTGCGCTCCGGCGCAAAATTCTCGATGCCCGGAATGATGGAAACGGTGCTGAACATCGGCCTGAATGACGCCAGCGTCAAGGGTCTGGCCGAGGAAAGCGGTGACGAGCGATTCGCCTGGGATTCGTATCGGCGGCTGCTGATGATGTTCGGCAAGACCGTGCTGGACATGCCCGGCGAGGTCTTCGCGGATGCGCTGGACAAGGCCAAATCCACCAAGGGCGTCCTGTCCGACACCGAACTCGACGCCGATGATTTGAAGGCGCTGGTCGAGGCGTACAAGGTTGCGATCCACGATAGTTCCGGGGTGGAGTTCCCGCAGCACCCCCGCGAGCAGCTGGACATGTCGATCCGCGCGGTCTTCAACTCCTGGAACACCAACAGGGCGAGGCTTTACCGCCGCCGGGAACGAATCCCGCAGGATCTGGGCACCGCGGTCAACATCTGCACGATGGTGTTCGGCAACCTCGGCGAGTCCAGCGGCACCGGCGTCGCGTTCACCCGCGACCCGGCTACCGGTGAACCCGGCGCCTACGGCGACTACCTCGAGAACGCGCAGGGCGAGGACGTCGTCGCCGGCATTCGCAACACCCTGAGCCTGGACGATCTGGGGAGGATCGATCCGGACTCGCACCGCGAGCTGATGAAGGCGATGCGCCGGCTGGAAACCCACTACCGCGACCTGTGCGACGTCGAGTTCACCGTCGAACGCGGCAAGTTGTGGATGCTGCAGACCCGCGTCGGCAAGCGCACCCCGGCCGCTGCGTTCCGGATCGCCACCCAGCTGGTCGATGAGCATCTCATCACCCTGGACGAGGCCCTCTCCCGTGTCACGGGTGCTCAGCTGGCCCTGCTGATGTTCCCCCAATTCGACAAGTCCGGGGTCCGAAAGCTGCTGACCCAGGGCATGGCCGCATCGCCGGGGGCGGCGGTCGGCCGGGTGGTCTTCGACTCGGCAGCCGCGGTGGAATGGGCGGCTCGTGGCGAATCCGTGCTGCTGGTGCGCAGGGAGACCAACCCCGACGACCTCGGCGGCATGATCGCCGCGAACGGCATCCTGACGGCCCGCGGCGGGAAGACCTCGCACGCGGCGGTCGTCGCCCGCGGCATGGGCAAGACCTGCGTCTGCGGCGCCGAGGAACTGGACATCGACGTGGAGGCCAAGAAGATCCGCGTCGGATCGGTGACGATCAACGAGGGTGACGAGGTCAGCATCGACGGGTCGACCGGAGAGGTGTTCGTCGGCTCGATGCCGGTCGTCTCGTCGCCGGTGGAGACCTACATCGAGAAGGGCATGAAGGCCCTGGAGGGTGCCGACGAGGAAACCGCACAGCTGGTGCGGGCCGTCGACCGGGTGCTGGTGCACGCCGACCAGCGCCGCCGGCTGGGCGTGCGGGCCAACGCCGACACCCCGGAAGATGCGAATCGGGCTCGCAAGCTCGGCGCCCAGGGCATCGGGCTGTGCCGCACCGAGCACATGTTCCTCGGCGATCGGCGGGCGCTGATCGAACGGCTCATCCTGTCCGATTCGACCGAGGAGCGCGACGCCGCCCTGGATGCCCTGTTGCCGCTGCAGCGCAAGGACTTCATCGAGATCCTCGAGGAGATGGACGGCCTGCCGGTCACCATCCGGCTGCTCGACCCGCCGTTGCACGAGTTCTTGCCTGACATGACCACCCTCTCGGTGCGGGTCGCCCTGGCCGAAGCCAGCGGGGCGTCCGGCCCAGAGGCAGCCAAGGACCAACGGCTGCTCAAGGCAGTGGAACGGCTGCACGAGGCCAATCCGATGCTGGGCCTGCGTGGAGTCCGTCTGGGGCTGCTGACCCCAGGGTTGACCGCACTGCAGGTGCGGGCCATCACCGAGGCGGCGATCGAACAGATCAAGGCCGGTAAGAACCCGAAGGTGGAAATCATGGTTCCGCTGGTCGGTTCGGTCCGCGAGCTGGACATCGTCCGCGACGAGGCCGAGACGCTGATCTCGAAGCTGACCACTGCGGCCGGCATCGAGCTGACCATTCCGATCGGCACCATGATCGAGCTGCCGCGCGCCGCGCTCACGGCCCACCGCATTGCGGCCAGCGCGGACTTCTTCTCCTTCGGCACGAACGATCTCACCCAGACAACGTGGGGCTTCTCCCGCGACGACGTCGAGGCCGAGCTGTTCGTGGAGTACATGGACAAGGGCATCTTCACCATCTCGCCGTTCGAGACGATCGACGAGAGCGGCGTCGGCCGGCTCGTGCGGATCGCCTCCCAGGAGGGCCGGGAGACCAAGCCGTCCATCAAGCTGGGCGTCTGTGGCGAGCACGGTGGCGATCCCGAGTCCATCCACTTCTTCCACAAGACCGGACTTGACTACGTGTCCTGCTCACCGTTCCGGGTTCCGGTAGCCAGGCTGGAGGCGGGCCGCGCCGCCGTGATCTGAACAGCGATCTGAACAGCAATCCGAGAATCGATCTGCACCCAGCCACCCGCCCATCCCGGATCACCAATCCGGGGTGGGCGGGTTTGTCCACGCGGGCGCCCGACCGGTCCGACGACGGCAGGTGTGAGTGCCGATCCGGGATTGACGTGCGCTATGGATCGACGGGCCTGGGGCGCTGGTGGTCGTGGCGATCATCGCGGCGCTCGCGGTGCCCAGCCGGGCCGGCCGCAGGGTGCAAGGTACGGCGAGCAGAATTGTCCGGTCGAGGGCCCGCCGCAGGTCGGCGAATGCCTGCTCACCGACCCGTCCGGTTCCAGGTCGGTGCTGGACCATGCCACCGTCGAGATCTTCGCCGCGCAAACCGGTCCCTGCGGCGGACAGAACTGCGGCGAGGTCGTGTCGGTCACGCTGGACGCCCGCTCGTTCCCGGTGACGGTCGGCAACCGGCTCAGTCATTCCGAGCCGATGGCCTGCAACCCGCTGATCCGCGTCTACCTCGGCTGGCCCGCCGGGGACATCAGCCACACGGACGGCCGCACGGCGGGTGCCTGGCGCCCTGTCGTCACCGATCGGATCGGGCTCATCGGCCCGAATCTGTGGCAATACCTCGGCCGGCAGAACTGGCTGGCGTGCGTGGTCTACCCGCGCTTCGGCCGCTACGCCGGCTCGGTCGGCCGGTCCTTCGCCGACCGGGGAGCCGCCGACGCCTTCGCGCTGTGCCTGCGCGATGCGGGAACCGGCTCGCAGCAATCGATTTCCTGCGCGCTGCCGCACCCACCGAGATCTTCGGGTGGGCCTCCGTGAGCGATCCACAGCTCGACACCGCGCTCCTGGATGGTCCCTGCCGGCAATTCGCGACGCAGGTCACCGGAGCGCAAGTGACGGCGGGTGGCCGGTTGGGCGTGGGAGTGGTTGCCCTGCTGGACAATGGCCAGGGCGGCTGGTTGAAGAATCCGGTCAGTGGCGGTGGGCCCGTGGGGCCGATTGCCTGCGCGCTCACCGTGGTCGGCTCGGATCGGCTGGACGCAACCCTCACCGGCATCGCGGACAGCGAACTGCCCTGGGCCTGAGTCCTCGTCGGCGCCGGGCAGCGGTGAAGGCCATCCTGAGGTGGTCGGTGGGGGGCCTGACCGGTCAGGGCCTGGCGGTGTCTGCCCGGTCGCGGTCGGCATCCAGTGACCCCGAACCGCGTGCGTAGGCGTCCAGCACCGCCTGCGACAGCCTGGGCCACACCTTCGCCGCCCATGGCCCGAAATCTGTGTCGCACAACGACACACAGGCGAGCTGGGCGTCCGGGTCGACCCACAGGAAGCTGGCCGACTGCCCGAAATGGCCGAAGGTCCGCGGCGAATTGCCCGGCGCGGTCCAGTGCGGCTCCTTGTGGTCACGAATCTCGCAGCCAAGGCCCCAGTCGTTGGTCTTCTGCCGGCCGAATCCCGGGAGCACACCGGCCAGGCCGGGAAACGCCAGCGTGGAGATCTGATCCACCACGCGAGGGAGCAGCAGTGTGGGCTGTAGCAGTTCACGGGCCAGGATGGCCAGGTCGCGGATGCCGGCGTGGGCGCCATGCGCCGGGGAACCGTCGAGCGCGGTCGAGCTCAAGCCCAGCAGGTCGAGGACCCGGTCGTGCAGGTCGTTCTCGAAGGAGCGGCCAGTGCGTCGCTCGAGATGGGTTGCCGCCACGTCGATTCCGCGGTTGGAGTAGATACGTCGAGTCCCTGGAGGGGCGAGTGCGCGGTCCTCGTCCAGGGCATACCCGGAAGCGTGGGCCAGCAGGTGCCGCAGCGTGGATCCGGGCGGACCGACCGGGTCGTCGAGACCGACGACGCCCTCGGCCGCGGCGTCCAGGATGGTCAGCGCGGTCAGGACCTTGGTGACCGAGGCCGCACGATGGATGTTCCCGTCGTCGACCAGGTCGACCACCCCGTCGGCATCGACGATGGCGACCGATGCCGTTCCGACCGGCCAGTCGGCGATTTCCCGGCCCAGATCCATGACGCGTCCTTTCCTCGCCTGCCGAGACGGCGCTGTCGCGTCCTGAAGAGTGCGGGGCATCGCACGCATGCAACAGGACGCAACGCGCCGAGGCTGCAAGCGGCATCGGTCGTTGCGGTCCCGCCAGAGTGTGCCAGCATCCTCGGGTGACAGGTGCCCCCGACCACCGCACGATCCGGTTGCTCCAGGATCAGGAGCTGCGCGACCCGCTGCTCGACATCGCCGTCGGACCGGCGCTGCTGCACCAGGCGGCGCGCGGCCCGTCGATGTCTCCCGGCGCCGCGCCGGTCCTCCGGATCTATCGCCCCAGGCCGACGGTGGCGTTCAGCGGCCGGGACTGCTCCGCTCCTGGCATCGGCCGCGCCGGCGCCGCGGCGCGCGCGCATGGCTTCACCCCGGTTCGCCGGGGGGCCGGGGGCCGGGCCGTTGCCTACCATGGCGGAGCCTTGTGCATTGATCATGTCAGCCCGGACGACGCCGAGAAGCGTTCCATCGCTGAGCGTTTCGTACTGTTCGGGGCGATGTACCGGCAGATGTTGCGGAGCCTGGGGCTCGAAGCGGCCGTCGGTGAGGTGCCGGGGGAGTATTGCCCGGGGGAGTACAGCGTCAACGACGGCCACGGCCACCAGCTGATCGGCACGGCCCAACGGTTGGTGCCAGGTGCGTGGCTGTTCGGTACCGTGGTGGTGATCCGCGATCGGGAACCGCTGCGCGAGGTGTTGGAGGCTGTCCACGCGGAGCTGGAGTTGGACTGGGATCCGGCGACCGTTGGCGCGATCCGGCGACAGTTGGCGCGGTCGACCGCTCGGCGCCGGGGGTCGGCCAGGCCGAGGTTGGGCGGGCGCTGCTCACCGCGTACGCCGGGACGGGGGAGCTGGTGCCGGAGCCACTGCCGGAGTCGGTGATCGACCTGGCTCTCGCCCGCGCGGATCGGCATCGCGTGCCGGAAGGCTGACAGCGGGGGTCGGGGTCGGCGTCGCCCTCGCGGCGTCCGTCCGCTCGCCTGTCGCGGTCTCGGCTCAGCCAAGCAGAGAACGCGGCTGCGTGCTACCTTCAAGACCCCGCCAGGGGCTGTGGCGTAGCCGGGAACGCAGCTCGACTTGTCGAGAAGTCAGAGGTTCGAATCCTCTCAGCTCCACCAAGAAACTCGTCCGAGGGGCGTCTGCATCCGGCCTGCATTGTCTCGAAACCCATCTCCTCGCCCTGCACGGTGGCCGAGCCGTCCCCTTGGAGTCCCGATCACCATCGGTTCCGAAACACCTCGCGTTGCCCCTCCCGGCTGGACCTTCGTCCGCGGCAGGCCCCTCGCTCCGGACCCAAGCTGATCGCCCCGTTCGCGTTCGCGCCGCTGGCGCTGTTCGTCGCGCTGCTCGGCCCGGTCACCATCGGCATCACCGTGCTGACCAACTCCGCCGACACCCTTCCGCTGTCTTCGAGGCACGAGTGTCGCCCTGATCGGGCGGCATGCCGTCGAGACCATCGACATGGGCGGCGGTTCCGCCCAGGTCAACCCGCCGTACCAGGCCAGCGTGGCGGACGGGCCGACCGTCCTGCTCGGTGACGCGGTCACCGTCCCCGACGGGGTCGAGGTCCGCACTCGGCCGGTGCCGGCCCCCGGCGGATTCCTCACCGACCCGAAACCGGCCGGCCCGGAGCGCGTTTCACCCTGCTGGATGCCGACGGCGCGGGTGATCGAGGAGCGGCTGAGCCCGCCCGCGACCACCCTGATCGGGTTCGACGACGACTTCGAGGAAACCGTTCACCAGGTCCGGTTCCGGGCCAGGATCAATGCCAGCCATCGCGGCCGCTCTGCTCGGCGACATCGAGCCGGCCGGCCGGCTGGTCACCACGTTCCCCACCGCGGATGCTGCCACCCGGCCTGGTCGGTGGCCCCCGTCAATGGCGACATCGAGTACACGGAAGGCACTTTCATACCAACCCGAATGAGAACCGACCTGAATGAAAACCAACCCGAATGAGAGCCGAGGGACGGTGCCGAGCTGCTCATGCATGTCGGGATCGACACCGTGAACGTCGGCGCCAAGGCATTCCGGACCCTGCGGGGTTCGGCTCGGTCTCGCCGGCGACGTCGCGGTGCCGTCACCCGGGGCGCCGCTCTGCTCACCGTGACGTGTACGCGACCCGTACCGGATCGATTCCCTGCGCCAGCACATCGAGCAGATCCGGCTGGCCATCACCGACGGCGTCGAGGTCCTCGGTTGCTGCCCGTGGAGCGCGATCGACCTGGTTTCTACCCACCAGGGCGCCGCGAAGCGGAATGGCCTATCTACGTGAACCGGGCCGCGCACGACCTGCTCGACCTGCGGCGCCGCAAGGCAAGTTCCTACTGGTGGGGGCAGGTGGCCGCCAGCAACGGCGTTGATCTGTCGGAGCTCGCGTCGAGGTGGCGGACGTCCTCGCAGCGGGGCTTTTCTCAGAGCTGTCATACATTGCTGCGACGCGGAGTTCATGTCACCGCATAGATCTGTCGGGTCGTAGGAACCGGGCTCGGCGACCGTTCTGCCGCGCCTGTGTCGGTAGATACCGGGGAGACGATCGGGGAGACGATAGCGCCGGCCACGACGTCGGCGTAGTGGATGACGCCCATCAGCCGCCGCCCGTCCAGCACGGGGAGCAGCCAGGCCCGGCGCTCGGCCATCAGGCGGGTGGCCTCATCGACGGGGTCGTTCACCCCGATGGTGACCCCAGGTGCCTGCGCCAAGGAGGCAGCGGTCGCGGGGCTACCGCCCGCGGCCAGGCAACGCAGGCCGATGTCCCGGTAGTCGACGATTCCGCACAGCTCGCCGTGCTCGTCGCAGACCGGAACGGTGGCCGCCTTCAGGCGGCGCATGGTCCTGGCCACCTGTTGCCAGGTGTCGTCCGGCGACACCGAGTCGGGATGCGCCGTCATCACCTCCCAGGCGCGGGTGGCGGTCTGCCGATGGCGTTCCCGCACCAGCGAATCGGCGATCGCACCGGTTCCCGGTTGCACAGGAATGTCGCCCGGTTGCACGGGAATGTCGCGGACCAGCGACAGCGGCCCGTCCGTCAACGCCCCGTCCGATGCGCCGGCCGGGACCTCGCCGACGGTCGCCAACTCCCCGCAGAGGTTGACCTTCACGCTGCCGCGGAAGGGTACCGGGCCATGCGGCGAGGAGCCGGCGTTCACCGACCCCCGACCCGGAAACCGCTGTGCCGCAACGATGCCCCACCCGATCAGGGCCACGCTGCCCACCGAGAGCAGCCGATACACGACAACGGCGGCCAACGCGGCCTTCCACGGCGCGCCCGCGGTGGTCAGCCCGAGCATCAGGGCCGCCTCGACCACACCCAGCCCGCCGGGTACCGGGGTCAAGCTGGTCGCCGCCATTCCGGCTGTGTAGGTGATGAGCAGGGCGGGAAGGCTGACATGCACGCCGAATGCGGCGCAGCACGCGGCCAGGCAGGCGACGTCCAGCACCCAGTTGACCAGCGACAGCGTCCAGGCGTCGATCCATGACCGCCGGGACGGCCGGATCACCCTGAGGTCGTCGATGAGTCCGGCAAGGCGGGCGTAGCCGGTTTCTGCGGGGCGGCCGCGCAGGCGATTCACCCAGCGCAGCACCTGCCCGGCAGGCACCGCGAGCCGTTCGGGTGTGGAGGTGAGGTAGGCGATCCCGGCCATCAGCAACAGCACCGCGGTGATCTCCACCGCCGATTGCAGGAACGAACCCGTCGATCCGCCGCCGAGGATGACGCCGGTCGCGCCGACCACCGACAGCGTCGCGGTCGCCAGCAGCCCGGTGACCGCCACACACCAGGTGGCGACGGCGGTCGGGGCGCCCCACACCCGGATCCGCCGGAAGGTGTAGGTAGCGGAGACGACGCCGCCGCCGGGCAGCGTGGTGTTCAGGGCGCCCGCGGCGTAGCTGACGGCAACCGAATTGGCCAGCGGCACCCGGACTCCCGCGGCAAGCAGCATCCGCTGCCGGACGCGGGCGAAGGCGATCATCGAGGCGACCGTGGCGACTGCGGCGGTGGCCAGCCAGGCCAACGACGACTGCCCCAGCGACCCGACAGCGGAGAGCACGGACGGCGTCACCAGCACGAGTTCGATGGTCAGCAAGGTGACCACCAGTGCGCCCACCGCGAGGCGAACGGCCCGAGCCCGCGCTGTGCGAGGCCGGTGGGTCGCCGGATGCTGCATCATCGCCGGGCCCTGGATGCTCGCCGGGTCCTGACTCGCTACAGCGGTCATCCTCATCGGGGTCCTTCCACAGGCCTGGGTGACCTCGATGATTCCCGCGGTCTACTAGCTCCCTGCTGGCTGTGGTTTCGATTCCGGTAAGAAGTCCCCGGACGCGACGGTGAACCCGATGACCGCACCGCCGCCCGGCCGGGCGGCAGCGGACACCCTACCGCTGTGCTCGGCCGCGACTTCCTGCACGATCGACAGTCCCAGCCCCGACCCGGACATGCTCCGCGCCGTCGCCGCGCGGTAGAAGCGATCGAAGATCCGATCGGCGTCTTCGGGTTCGAGGCCGGGACCGCGATCGAGCACCTCGACCGTGGTGCCGTGCACGCGAACCTCGATCGGGTCGCGGCCGTCAGGGTCGAACTTGACGGCGTTGTCCAGCAGGTTGGACAGCGCCCGCTCGACCGCATGCGGGCGGGCGAGGACCACACTCGGTGCGGCGTCGACCGTGATGGTGCGGCCGCTCCGCCGCCGGTATCGCTCGGCGGTGCGCTCGGCCAGCGACGCGAGGTCGATGGGTTCCGGCTGCTCGGCGTCGCGCCGATCGGTGGCCAGTTCGACCAGCTCGTTGACCAGGTTGGTCAGCTCGCGGGTTTCGCCGTCGACGTCGTCGAGCAACCTGCGCTGCGAGGTGGGCGAGAGTTCGCCGAATCGGCGCATGACGCTGACGTTGGTACGCAGGCTTGTCAGCGGCGTCCGCAACTCGTGGCCGGCATTCTGGAGAAGCCGGTTCTGGTCGTCCCGGGAGCGGGCCAACTCCGCCAGCATCGACTGCATCGAGGCGCTGAGCCGGCCCACCTCGTCGCGGCCGCCCGCGGGTATCTCCACGTCGAGGTGACCGGTGGAGCTCACCCGTTCGGCAACCTCGGTCAGGCCGGTCAGCCGCCGGGTGATCTGCCGGGCGACCAACCAACCCGCCACTGCCGCCACCAGCAGCACGATCAGCCCGACCACCGCGATGGTGACCGCGAGAGTGCCCAGCACGCGGGAGGTCTCGCCAAGATCACGGGCCACCTGAATCGCCCCGCCGTCGTTGCCCAGCGCCTGCGTCAGCACCCGGAACGACCTGTCGCCCACCGTGACGTCCTCGTACGACCGGGTGCCGGCGGCGGCGCCGGGCGCCGCCAACGCCTGGTCGGCCGCGCTGACTCCGATGCCGGCGTCGACCCCCATGATCTGGGTGACCGACCCATCGGAGGCGATGACCCGCGCCGTCTGGATGAAGCCTTCGGTGGCCCGCGTCGCCGGTGGCTGGCCGGTGGTGGCATTGGCGGCGGCAGCTGTGACGACCGCGAGGGTCCCGGGTGAGGACAGCGTGGTCGCCGCCGCGGCCAACGACCTGTCCACCTCGATGCGCAGGTTGTGCGCGGTCAGGGTGTAGGTGAACGCACCCACCAACGCGGCCACCACAACGGCGACCACGGCGAAGGCGACCACGAACTTCTGCCGGAGCGTCATGCGCACCTCATCCCGGCGAGATGCTGTAGCCGACCCCGCGCACCGTCCGGATCAACGCGGGGGCTCCGACGGATTCGAGTTTGCGCCGGAGATAGCTGATGTAGACGGCGAGGTTCTTCGAGTCCGGGCCGAAGTCGTAGCCCCAGATCTGGTCGTAGATCGCACCGTGGCTCAGCACGATGCCGGCATTGCGCACCAGCATCTCCAGCAAGTCGAACTCGGTCTTGGTCAGCTCCAGTTCGTGACCCTGCCACCACGCGCGCCGGCTGTCCGGATCGACTCGCAACCCGTTGGCCTGCAACGCCGCGTCGCTCTCGTCAGCCGGATTCGGTCGGGTCCGGCGCAACAACGCGCGGAGCCGGGCCAGCAACTCGTCCAGCTCGAACGGTTTGGCGAGGTAGTCGTCGGCCCCGGCGTCCAGACCGGCGACCCTGGCGGTGAGTTCGACCCGGGCGGTCAGCATCAGGATCGGGGTGCGGATCCCGTCCGCGCGCAGCACCCGGCAGACCCCCAGGCCGTCGACACCCGGCATCATCACGTCGAGCACAACCACGTCAGGCTCGTCACGCCGGGCCACCGACAACGCCTGCACACCGTCGATCACCGACGTCACGGCATAGCCCTCGAGTTCCAGCGCGCGCTCGAGGGATTCGCGGATCGCGCGGTCGTCATCGGCCAGCAGCACGCGGTAGCTCACCCCCCCATGGTGACGCACCAGCGGAATTCCGTCCGTCACTCGCACTGAGTTCTTACGTTCACGTTCTGACGGTGACCAGGGGTCGGCCTCGTCGGCACGGTTGCCGCCTGCGTGAATGAGGGCTCAGATCTCAAGTCTGGTCTCGGTGATCGCCGGCGGGAACCCTGGGGGAGGTCCGCGGGCCGGCCGGCGGGCTTGACCCCCGGCCAACTGCTGCCAACCGGTACTTCTCGACCCTCCAGCCTCGGTGCTGGCGCAGAGATGTTGGGTGGCGAGACCGTGACCAGGCCCGATCGGTCCGTGCCTGTCGCGGTTCGTCTGACCGGACAGCGTGCACCGTGTAGTCCCCGATCGGAGTCCGGTGGTGGCGACGTGGTCACGGAGGTAGCCCTCAGGTAGGGCAGGGTGAAGTCGACGTGGCCACACTTCGGAACCGCGACGCTCCATGCGACCATGCGACGGACATGCGTTCCCGCAAGAGACGGTCCCGCAGGGAGGTGACCCAGCCCAAACGCGGCCGCCGCGGGCTGGTCTGACGCAAACAAGGTGCACCGCGGTGACGTTCACTGTCGGTTCACGGTCGGTCCCAGGGCCAGGCGCTCTCTCCGGCTGCCACCGCTCGCACCGCGTTGACAAGCCCAGTCGCTTCACCGTTCTTGACCAGACATCCCACAGCACCGGCCGCTGCAGCCTGTTCCACCATGTGTGGGCTGACCCTTCCGGTCAGGATGAGAACGCGGACACCCGGCCGGCGCGCCAGCAGGGTCCGGGTGGCCTGTCCTCCATCGATCACCGGCATCCGGAGGTCCATCACCACCACGTCGGGGTGCACGGCGTCGGCCACCTCGATGACCTGGGCGCGGTCGTCGCACTCACCGACGACCACCATCCCGGCGGTCTCCGACAACACCGCGCCGACTCCGGACCGGGCAAGCACATGGTCATCGACGACCAAGACGCGGATGTCACCCATGTGCCCGTCCTCATTGTCGATCTCGGCGGTGCCGTCTGCTCCCGCTCCTCTTTGGCATATGTTCGTCCGTCGCGGGCCGGCAGCAGGCACGCAAACATGACCATCGCCGGCCCGGCCAATTCGCAACAGGAGTTGCCAGGGACAGCGTCAGATCCTCAGCTCGGCCTGGCGCAACGCATCCTCCGGATTCAGCTGAGAGCCTGCGCCGGTGACGATATTCCAGTCTGGCATGCCTGAATAGTGCTGTTTGAGGGTTTTTCGTCTCCCCGACTGGCGGTGCGTCCCGGGCACGGTCCTGCTGAATGGTCTGCCGAAGGCGGCTCGGCGAAGGCCCCCCGCGGTGTCACATGGCGATTCTCCGCGTGATGAGGATTGGCCCCTCAGCCGGAGAGCAACTGCTGCAAGCTGAGCGCGGGATGCCCGGCGATCTTCTCGACATCGTCGCTGACCCCGTCCAGCTCACCCCCGGCGATGGCCGTGTAGGTGCTCACCCATGCGTCCACCATCCAGCCCGGTGCGCCGTATGCAGCCCTGGAGGCGTAGGCCTGCTCGATCGTTTCCGGCTGATACGCAAACGGCCGACCCGTCACGCGGGTGAGTATCTCGGCGAACTGGGCAAGCGTCAGTGACTGCGGCCCGGTCAGGAGGTACACCGCATCGTCATGCACGGTCCGGGTATCGACGGCGTCCGCGGCGTCCTGGTCCAGGGCCGCCGATTCGAGTACCGCGACCGCTACATCGATGACGTCCGCCCGGGCTACTGCGGCGAGCCGCCCGTCCCCGGCCGGACCGCGCAGCACCCCCTCCGGGCCGCCCCACATCGGCAGGAAGTCGGCGTAGATGTTGTCGCGCAAGAACGTGAAGTGCATGCCGGAGACGCGGATGCGCTCCTCGGTGTACCAGTGATCGCGCCCCAGCAGGAAGGTCGAGTCCGGGCTCGCTCCGAAGAACGACGTATAGACGATCCGCCGCACCCCTGCCGCGGCAGCGGCGTCCACGAAGCCCAGATGCTGGACGAGCCGGTCGGGATGCTCGGCGGCGGAGACCATGAACAGAGTCTCGATACCCACCAAGGCGGCCTCGGAATCGGCCCTGTCGCCGTACGATGCGACCGCGATCTCGGTGCCGGGTAGCCGCGGAGCCCGCGCGGCCGATCGGACGATCAATCGGGTGCTGATTCCGGAGCCCGCCAGTCGGCGGGCAACGCCGCCGCCGATGACGCCGGTGACGCCGGTGATCGCAACGCGTGCCGTCATGGCGAATCTCCGGATGTCATTCGGGCGGGTCAGGGTGGGTGCGGCACAGTCTGGCATCGACTGCGGCGCGGCCAGGTCAACGGGCCGCCCGCCAGCTCACGATCGGCACCATGTCGATCCCAGGGCGCCGACCTCGGCGTCGATCCCCGGCGCCTAGCGTGACACCGCAGGTTCGCCGATGACCGCGTGGCTGGTCGATCGGTCGGTTCGGCCGCACCCTCTCCGGCAGGGGTTGATCTTCCTCGGCCACCCGCTTGGCTACGGTGTGTTCTGCTTGATTCGCGTTGATTCGCGGTCCGATCGTCGACTGGTACCGCTACCCGTCCTCGATCCGCGGGTGCACGGCTACCTGTACGTCACGGTGATGATGATCTTCGTGGCGATCGTCGGGTTGGCACTGGCCTGGCTGCTGTGCTGGACGTCCCGGCGGGACTTTGCCCGGCAGGGTGAGTCGAGCGCCACCGTCGACTCTGCCCATCGCTGACGGCCGGCGGTCCCGTCAGGCGACAGCGCACTGCACGGCCCATCGGTCGACGCCACCGTCGGGCAGTTCGCCCAGCGGGTGCCGGCCAGGCGGCCCGCCGGTTTGACTGCGTCGATAGTGCTGCCGCCGCCCACCGCCACCGCGATGTCAGCGTTCGTCGACCTGATCACGTCGACCAGTCCGTCCACCTCGCGAGCGCTGGCACGCCCCTGAACTTCTCCCGATGCAGCGGCAGTCCCGCCTCTTTGAGGGAGGTCTCGACATCGTGGCCGACGAAGCCTCACACCAGGTCGTCCGCCACCAGCACGAGCGTCGAACCGAGCATTCTCAGGAAGTCGCCGAGTTGATGAATGGCTCCCTTGCCCTGGACGTAGCGTCCCGGGCTGAGCACGGTGCGGACGGTCGTTGCCATGATTTCTCCCGTCGTGAGGCGTCAGGCGTGCTGCCGGCGCGGATTTCCACTACCACGTTGTCGGGCACGGCGAAAACATCAACGGCTCGACGATTTCCAGCAGGCCTCGACGACCCGGACAACGGACGGGTGCGGGGGCGGGGGCGATCCTGATCCCCGTGAGTCGGCGGCTTGCGGGCGGCGGCCGGGTAGGGTCGCGGCCGTGACGAACGACGCCGATCACCAGCATCGCGCGGGTCGGACGCTGGCTGATCGGCTGGTGTCGGGCCCGGTGGTGCTCGACGGGGGATTGGCGACGTTGCTCGAATCTCACGGCCACGACCTGACGTCCGCGTTGTGGTCGGCCCGGCTGCTGCTGGACGATCCGGACGCCATCACGGCGGCGCACCGGGAGTACTACGCGGCGGGTGCCGAGGTCGCGATCACCTCCTCCTACCAGGCCTCGTTCCAGGGGTTCGCCGCGCTCGGACTCGACTCGGCGCGGGCCGCCGATGCGCTGCGGCGCTCGGTGACGCTGGCCCGCACCGCGGCAGGTCAGGCGCCTTGTGAGGATGCTCGGTGGGTCGCGGCCTCGGTCGGCCCGTACGGCGCGGCGCTGGCCGACGGTTCGGAATACCGCGGCGACTACGGGATGTCCGTGTCCGAGTTGCGCGCCTGGCACCGGCCACGGCTGGAGGTGCTGGCCGGTGCCGGCGCCGACGTGCTGGCGCTGGAAACGATCCCGTGCTTGACCGAGGTCGAGGCCCTGCTCGAGGAGGTGCGCGGCACGGCGATGCCGGCCTGGTTGTCGCTGACCTGCGCCGACGGACGGACGCCGGCCGGCGAACCGGCCACCGAGGCCTTCGCGATGGCGGCCGATGTCGACGAGATCGTCGCGGTGGGCGTCAATTGCTGCGATGCGCACCAGGCGCTGGAGATGGTCGACATGGCGGTGCAACATTCCTCCAAACCAGCGGTGGTGTACCCGAACAGCGGCGAACGGTGGGACGCGAAACGTCGATCCTGGGCCGGGACAACCACTTTCGGACCGGAACAGGCCGGCGAGTGGATTGCTGCCGGCGCGCGCCTGGTCGGTGGGTGCTGCCGGGTGGGTCCGTCGGCGATCACCCGGTTGGCCGCTGCGGCGCGAAGCTGGCCGGCCGCCGATGGCTGCGCAGCCCACCGGCCCCACGCGTAGACAGGCGAACCTAACTCGGAACCTAACTCAACCTAACTCAGTCCACGTACAGGCTGTCCAGCTCGGCCATGTGCTTCCGCTCGACGACCTTGCGGCGCACCTTCATCGAGGGCGTCAGGTCACCATCTTCCACGCTCAGATCGCGCGGCAGGATGACGAACTTCTTCACCGTCTCCCAGCGCTCCAGCCGGGCGTTCAGGGCCTCCACATGTTCGCCGATCATCGACTTGACGGCAGGCTCGGCAGCCAGTTCCGCGGCCGTCCTGCCGGCCAGCCCGTGCTCGCCGCCCCATTGGACGATCAGCTCAGGGTCCAAGGTGATCAGCGCGGACACGAACTTGCGACCGTCGCCGTGCACGACGATCTGGCTGGCGTACGGACAGACCGCCATGAAGATCACTTCGAGCTTCTGGGGGGCGACGTACTTGCCGCCCGAAGTCTTGATCAGATCCTTCTTGCGGTCGGTCACCCGCAGGTAGCCGTCGACCAGTTCGCCGATGTCCCCGGTGTGCAGCCAGCCGTCCTCGGACAGCACCGCGGCCGTCGCGGTCGGATTGTCGTGATATCCGCGCATCACACCGCCGCCCCGCAGCAGGATCTCGCCGTCGTCGGCGATCTTGAGTTCCGAACCAGGCAGCGCCGGTCCGACCGTTCCGATACGGGTGTCGTGCGGCAGGTTGACGGCGGCGGCCGCGCTGGACTCGGTGAGGCCGTAGCCCTCGAGGATGGTCATCCCGCAGGCGTCGAACCATTCGGCCACATCGCGGGACAGCGCGGCGGACCCGGAGACGAAGAAACGGATCCGGCCGCCCAACCGCTCCCGGATGGTGCGTAGCACCAGCCGGTCGGCGATGGCCAGCTGGGCGGCAAGCAGCCGCGGCAGCGGCTTGCGCTGTTGACGAACCCGGGACGCCTGGATGCCGACGCCGATCCCCCAGTCGAAGATCTTCGCTTTCAGGCCGCCGTGCCCACGCGCCGTCAGGGTGACCTTCGTGTGCACCTTCTCGAAGGTTCGTGGCGGGCCGCCCATGAAGGTGGGCTTCACCACCGCCAGGTTGTCGACGATCTTGCTCAGGTCGCCGTCCACCGCGGTGGTGAAACCCAGTTCGAACTGGACTGCGGACAGCACTTTGCCCAGCACATGGGACATCGGCAGCCACAGGTATTGCACGTCGTCGGGCCTGAGGATGTCCAGTGCGGCCACGGCCGAACCTTCGTAGGTCCAGTTGGCGTGGGCCAGGCACACCCCTTTGGGTCGCCCCGTGGTGCCCGAGGTGTAGATCAGCGTCGCCAGGTCTTCCGGGTGGGTGTCGGCGAGGCGTTTGTCGACGACATCCGGTTCGGCGGCGAGTCGATCGTTGCCTCTGGCCATCAGCTCGTCGAGCGTCAGCGTCGGGACCGACGAACCGGACCCGTCCTGCGGGGCTGTCCCATCGAACAGCACGATCGCCAGCAGCGAAGGCAACTCGGAGGCACGGACCTTTTCGGCCTGCTTCTCGTCCTCGGCGAAGACCACCGCAGATTCAGAATTGCCGAGGATGTATCCGACGTCCGAGGCGGCGGTGGACGGGTATACGGTGGTGGTGGCGGCGCCCGCGCACAGCGTGGCCAGGTCCGACAGGATCCACTCGATCCGGGTGGTCGCGGCGATGGCCACCCGTTGCCCCGGCTGGACGCCGAGATCGACCAGCCCGGCGGCAATCTGGAAAACACGGTCTTTGGTCTGCGCCCAGCTCAGAGACTTCCACTGATCGCCGGACAGGTACCGGTAAGCCTCGCCATTCGGCGTCTTCGCCACCCTCTCCACGAACAGATGGCCGAACGACTGTGCTCGTTCGGTCAGTGTGGTGGTCATGGGTGTCCTCCTTGACGATCCGGTGACATGGCGATCTGTGCTGGCGCGGCTCGCACCGCCGTTCGTGCGGCCGGTGCCAACCGCACTGTACGTGGCACAGATCACTGCCGGGGCACGACCCGTGTGCCCGGTCCACCCCCGTGGCCAGCCGCGCCGGGCGGGAGCCGCCGGCTCGGATGGCGGCGGGGTGGGCGTCCGGGGCAGGCGGGATGGCCGACCGGACGGCGGCGGGGTGGGCGTCCGGGGCAGGCGGGATGGGCGACAGCGGGCTTCAGCGCAGCCGGGTCACCCGCACGGTGACCTCGTTGCCGGTGGCGTCCGGGCCCGCGTAGACGCCCTTGACCGGCGGCACGTCCCGGTAGTCGCGGCCACGGCCGACGATCACATGGGCCTGCCCGGGTGCGGTCAGGTTGGTCGGGTCGAAACGGTTCCACGACCCGTCGAACCATTCGATCCAGGAGTGCGATTCACCGGCCACCGCCTTCCCGATCTCCGCGCTGTCGTCGGGGTGCAGGTACCCGGACACGTACCGCGTCGGCACCCCCATTTCCCGCAGCAGACCGATGGCCAGGTGCGAGATGTCCTGGCACACACCCCTTCTCGCCAGGTAGGCCTCGACGGCCGAGGTGTGTACGCCGGTCGCTCCGACCTCGTAGGTCAGGGTCTGGTGCACCCATTCGCAGACCGACCGAGCGGCCTGTGCCGGCGTTGCGGAGGCGGCCTTCATCTCGGCCGAGATACCGCTGAGCTCGTCGTCCAGCGCGGTCAACGGGGTGGGCGTGAGGAACTCCTCGAACCGGTCGTGACAGTCGGAGGCCGCCAATTCGCTCCAGCTCATCGGCTCGGCGCTCGGTGTCCAGCTGTTCCCACCGGCCTGCGAGGCCAGGCCGCCGTTGGAGACGGCGGGAAATGTCTCGACCGTCGTGGTCGCCGTCACGGCCAGGTGCCGGTGCGGCCGGTGGATGTCGAACGCGGACACCCTGGTGCCGAAGTAGTCCAGGTAGGGGAGCACTCCCTCGAACGGGTCGATCTCCAGCCGCGCGGACAACACGGCCTGACCGGGTTCGTCGGCGGGTTGCATGCGGACCTCGTTGTACGAGGTGGTGACGGTGTCCGGATAGGTCAGGACGGTGCGGTGCACAATCAGCAGCCGCCAGATCTCCGGCATCGGGGCGAGGGTCATGCCGCACCGTCCGCGCCGATGTTCGCCCAGGTGACTGCGTCCTCGCGGCGGAAGAAGGATTTCGTGACTGCGGTGTGCGCGCTGGCCACCGTGCGCTGCAGGCTGGACAGCAGCGACGCGCGATCGGCGGCGAGTTCGGTGCCTGTCCGGTAGTCCAGGCCGGTCCGGGTGCGCCCGACGATCCGGCGGGCCGACGACGGGTCGCGGCGCGGGTCGCGGTACTGCGGTGCGCCCGCTGCCTCGAGTTCGGCCAGGCAGGTCTCGGCGGCGGTCAACGCGCGGAGCACCGAACGCGGGAACTGCCGGTCCATCAGCACGAAATCGGTCGCCGTGCGCTGACCGATGGATCCGCCGTAGGACCGGACGTAAGGCTCCCAGCCGCCGCAGGCGCTGACCAGCGCACGCCACGGTGGGACCGAACCGGTCTCGGACTCGGCGGCCGCCAGCAACCGGATCGTCATGTCCGCCCGTTCCAGGGACCGGCCGACGATCAGGAAGTGCCAGCCCTCGTCGTGGCTCATCACCTCGGACACCAGGCCGTTCGCCATGGCGCACCGTTCCCCCACCCAGCGCAGGAACACGTGCGGTCCCGCTCCGTTGGCCGCCCGGGTGCGCAACCCGTGCCAGGTCACGTTCAGGCATTCCCAGACATCCAGCGGGATCGCGTCGCGGACGCCGCGGGCGTTCTCCCGGGCCGCCGTCAGCGCCCCGGCCACCGACGACGCCTTCTCCCCGTCGAAGACCAGGGTCCGCACCAGCTGTCCGGAGTCGGCCTGGTGGCCGACGCCGACGGTCTCGTCGTCGGACAGGCCCATGGAATCCAGCAGCGAGCGAATGACCTGATGGTCGGCCTGCCAGGAGCCCGCAGGCAGCAGATGCAGATAGGTATCCAGGATCCGGGCGGTGCAGTCGGCGCGTTCCACGTGCCGTCCGAGCCAGTACAGCGACTCGGCGATCCGGCTCAGCATGTGAAGTCCTCCCCTGTGCAGACGTGCCACCCCTGAGACTGCTGCTGCTGGCCCTGTTGCGACCGGAAGCCGAAGGTGTCCTCCGGACCCATCAACGGCGGGTCCAGCGAAACGCTCGACGACTGCGCGAGGTGCGAGGACTGGGACTGCGACATCCACGTCGACTGCGACGGCAGCGACGCCTCGGCCGACAGTACCTGGGTGGCATCGGCGGCCGGTTCCGGTTCGACCGTCCCCGCGTTTGGTCCGGCGAGCACCCAGGTGTCCTTCGACCCGCCACCCTGCGAGGAGTTGACCACCAGCTCGCCCTCCGGCAGCGCGACCCTGGTCAACCCACCGGGCAGCACCCACACCGAGTTTCCGTTGTTCACCGCGAACGGTCGGAGGTCGACATGCCGGGGGCGCATCTTGTCACCGATCAGCGTCGGCACCGTGGACAACGCTATCTCCCGTTGGGCGATCCACCCGCGCGGGTTCTGCAGGATCGTCTCGCGGGCCGCGACCAGGGTAGCCGGGTCGGCCTGCGACCCGATGACGATGCCTTTGCCGCCGGACCCGTCCACCGGTTTGAGCACCAGGTCCGCCAGATGCTCCAGGGCGTAGTCCCGGTGGTCGGGCACCTCCATGCGGTAGGTGTCGACGTTCAGCAGGATCGGTTCTTCGTTCAGGTAGTAGCGGATGATGTCGGGCACGTAGGTGTACACGAGCTTGTCGTCGGCGATCCCGTTGCCGACCGCGTTGGCGATCGTCAGGTTTCCGGACCTGGCGGCGTTCACCAGGCCGGGGCTGCCGAGCAGTGAATCGGCGCGGAACTGGACCGGGTCGAGGAATTCGTCGTCGACCCGGCGGTAGATCACGTGCACCGGCATCTCGCTGGCCGTCGTGCGCAGGAAGACCCGGTTGTTGCGGCAGATCAGGTCCCGGCCCTCCACCAGTTCGACGCCCATCTCACGGGCCAGCAGGGTGTGCTCGAAGTAGGCCGAGTTGTAGACACCAGGGGTCAGCACGACGACGTTGGGATCGGTGACGTTCCACGGCGCGACGGCTCGCAGCGCGGCCAGCAGACGGCCGGGGTACTCGGACACCGGGCGGACCTGCTGGTCGCCGCCGGCCTCGGAGAGCACCTGGGTCACCGCCTGGCGGTTCTCCAGTACGTACGACACACCCGATGGGATCCGGACGTTGTCTTCCAGGACGCGGAACTCGCCGGTCTCGTCACGGATCAGGTCGACGCCGGAAATGACGATGCGGGCGCCGTCCTGGGCGTTCATCCCGACGACCTGGCGGTGGAAATGCGGGGACGTGGTGACCAGCCGACGGGGCACCACCCCGTCGGCGAAGATCCGGCCCTGACCGTAGACGTCCGCCAGGAACGCTTCCAGCGCGCGAACCCGCTGCGGGACGCCCTGCTCGACGGCGCGCCATTCGATGGCCGTGACGATCCGCGGGATCAGGTCGAGGGGAAACGGCCGTTCGACGCCGCCCAGCGCGAAGGTGATGCCCTGGTCCAGGAATGTGCGCCCCATGATGTCGGCGCGCGCCTTCAGATCTGCGGCGTCCAGGGTCTGCAGCGCCGCAAAGACCGACTCGTACGCGGGCCTGATCTGGCCGGGAGCGGAGAACATCTCATCCCACGCCCGGCCGAAGGGGTAATCCTCGAACAAGTCGGCCATGGGTTCGACCGTAGGACCGCCATGTTGCGGGGGCATGAACACGATTGTGGCCGACGGCGCCGAGGGTGTCCTGAGGTGGGTGCCGATGCGGCTGATCGGTCACAATGCGTCGGCAGGACAAGGCCGTGCCGTGAACGGCGACCACGAGGAGACAGTTGAGATGAGCACCTCCGGCGGAACCAAGGCGATCGTCGCGGCATTGCTGGCCAACCTCGGTATCGCCGTCACCAAATTCATCGCCTACCTGTTGTCCGGCTCCTCGTCGATGCTTGCCGAGTCGGTGCACTCGCTGGCCGATTCCGGCAATCAGGTGCTGCTGCTCATCGGCGGCAAGCGGGCCAACCGCGCGGCCACCGCCGAGCATCCGTTCGGCTACGGCCGCGAGCGGTACATCTACGCGTTCCTGGTCTCGATCATCCTGTTCAGCGTCGGCGGCGTTTTCTCGATCTATGAAGGTGTGCACAAGATCGAGCACCCGGAGCCGATCAATGTCCCGTGGGTACCCATCGGCGTGCTGTTGATCGCGATCGTGCTGGAGTCCTTCTCGCTTCGCACCGCGCTCGGAGAATCCGCGCCAGACCGGACCGGGATCAGCATTTTGGAATTCGTCCGACGCGCCAAGGCACCCGAATTGCCGGTGGTGGTGCTGGAGGACATCGCGGCACTGGTCGGCCTGGTGCTGGCGCTGCTGGGCGTGTCCGCCGCCGTCATCACCGGCAACGGTGTCTACGACGGCATCGGCACTGTCTTCATCGGCCTGTTGCTGATCGTGGTGGCCATCGTGCTGGGCATCGAGGTCAAGAGCCTGCTGGTCGGGGAGGGTGCGTCGGAATCCGATACCGCGGCGATCAAGGCCGCGGCGACCGCCGGTGACGATATCGAACAGATCATTCATATGAAGACGCTCTACCTGGGGCCGGACGAACTGCTGGTCGGGATGAAGGTCGCGGTCACCGCGACAACATCGGCCCGGGACGTCTCGGCAGCGATCAATGCCGTGGAGGGACGGGTGCGGGCCGCGGTGCCGATCGCCAGGGTGATCTACATCGAACCGGATATCTTCGATCCCGATCTCGGGGGGTCGGACACTTCGGCGGCCGGGGCGCGGCCCCACGTGGAGCCCGAGGGGGGTCGGCCGGCGGCGGCGAAGGGCCACTGAGCGCAGCGACCATGGGTGACTGAGCGCAGCGACCATGGGTGACTGAGCGCAGCGACCAACGGGCCACTGAGCGCAGCGGCCGGCCACTGACTGCGGACCTGACTCTGGATGACGGCCCCGTTGCCCCCGGGGATCGCGGCGTCCACGGGGCGTCGACTCTCGCGATCACCCGGTTTGTGGTGAGGTCGTTGCAACCGGTCGGCTCACCATGCCGTCCGGAGCTGTTGATCATCCGTTGATCGTCGACGCGAAGAGGTGTCCATGGCGGCTGCCAAGAAGTCCCACAAGAAGTCCGACGCGAAGAAGTCCAAGGCGAAGTCGGGAACGAAGGACCGGAAGAAGGACAAGAAGGCTGTCGACTCGAAGGTAGAGCCAAAGGGTCGCGGCGACGCCGAGAAAGACAATGCGGCCAAGAAAGGCACTACGACCAACAAGGCCAAGAAGAGCAAGAAGGCCACCACGACGAAGTCCCGCCCCACCAAGGCGGCCATGACGTCCCCTCGGGCAAAGGTCGGCGAGGCCGACGACGCGGCATTGGAGAAAATCGCCGCCAAGGCCGCGAGGTCCGCCGAGCGGGCCGCGATGAGGACCGAAACAGCCGCGAAACCGAGCCCCGCGACTGCCGTCCGGAGTCCGGCGTCCGGGCCGGCGCCGAGCCCGCGGCCCGTCGTGCGCAGGTCCGGACTGGCGACGCCCGCCCCGGCTGCCGAGGTGCCCAACACCGTGCAAAGGTCGGACGAACACGCCCGGGCGACCTCGACCGCCTCGCGCGCTCACCTGTACCGGCTGGCGCAGCGCTTGGACATCCCCGGCCGTTCCACGATGACCAGGGACGAGTTGGTGCAGGCGCTGCAGAAAGCGAACGACAAGGCGATCGCTCGGGCGCGCGAGGATTAGCGCACTCACCCAGCCGCTCATGTTGTCACCGATACGGTGAAGCCATGCTGATCGCCTTCTCCGTCGCGCCCTCCGGTGTGGGTGAACTGTCCGGCGACGACCCGACCGGGTCGGTGTCCACGGCCGTCGCCGAGGCGGTGCGGGTCGTCCGGGAATCCGGGCTGCCCAACCACACTGATGCCATGTTCACCACCGTCGAGGGCGACTGGGACGAGTGCTTGGACGTGGTCAAACGCGCCTGTGACGTGGTCGGCAGGTACGGCAGCCGGGTGTCCCTGGTGCTCAAGGCCGACATCCGGCCCGGTCACTCCGGTGAGCTCGAGGGAAAGGTCGCCCGGGTGGAGGCGGCGCTGGCGCACTCGCGGTCGCCCGACTCCGCAGCCGATTGACGCCGGGCGGTGACGGCGCGGATCCGCATCGGGCTCTCCGGGTGGAGCTACCCGCATTGGCGGTCGGTGTTCTATCCACGGGGGTTGGCCCGCCGACGCGAGTTGGAGTTCGCGTCACGGACCTTCGACGCGCTGGAGATCAACGGTTCGTTCTACTCGTTGCAGCGACCCAGCAGTTACGTTCGCTGGCGGGACGCCACGCCGGACGATTTCGTCTTCGCCATCAAGGGTTCGCGCTACATCACGCACATGAAGAAGCTGACCGGCGTCGACGTCGCGCTGGCGAACTTCCTCGCGTCCGGCGTGTTGGGAATGGGGCAAAAGCTCGGGCCGCTGCTCTGGCAACTGCCACCGATCCTGCCCTACGACCGCGGACGGATGACCGATTTCTTCCATCGGCTGCCGGCAACGACCGGGCAGGCCGCGACGATCGCCACGGGGTGCGACGACCGGCTGCTGCAGCGCTTCAAGGAAGAACCGGTGACGTCGGTGACCCACGACGTCCCGCTGCGGCACGCCGTGGAGGTGCGGCACGATTCCTTCGCCACTGGTGATTTCGCGCAGTTGTGCCGCGAGCACCGGGTGGCGCTGGTTGTGGCCGACACCGCGGGTAGGTTCACCTGGGTCGACGAGGTGACGTCCGAGCTGGTCTACGTGCGACTGCACGGCGATCAGGAGTTGTATGCCAGCGGCTACACGGACCAGGGGATCGCCTGGTGGGCTGACCGGGTCTCCGGATGGGCGGCGGATCCCGCGGTCAGCGAGGTGCACGTCTATTTCGACAACGACGGGCAGGCGCACGCACCCTACGACGCCCGGCGGCTGGCCGAGCGGCTCGGCGTGGCCAAGCCGCTGCCGGCGCCGCTCCCGCACTGACCCACCTCACGCGTGAGGGCGCGCCAGCGCGACGGCGGCGCGGCCCCAACGACGGCGGCGCGGCCCGCACGACGGCGGCGCGCTCTTTGTGGAGGGCGCGGATCAACTTCGACCGCGCGGACGAACTCGTCGACTCGAATCACTTCGCGTCCCAAACGGGCCAACTTGATCCGCGCCCACGAAGTTGATCCGCGCGAAACGGAGGGCGAGCGGGAGAAGGGCGCGCGCCACGGGCCCCCGGTCACACACCGGGGCCCGACGAAAAGCGTTGCCGTGCAATAGATGGCGGCGAAGCGACAACGAACGCTCACCGTCCCGCACCCCGGGGCTACAGAATGATCAACCCACCGGTCTTGTCCCGCGCGGCGGTGAACCTGGCGGTGGCGTCCGCCCAGTTGACGACGCTCCACCAGGCCTTGACGTAGTCCGCCTTGACGTTCTTGTACTGCAGGTAGAAGGCGTGCTCCCACATGTCCAGCAGCACGATCGGGATCTGCGCCGCCGGCAGGTTCCCCTGTTGGTCGAACAGCTGCAGGATGTTCAGCCGCTGGCCAAGGGTGTCCCAGGCCAGGATCGACCAGCCCGAGCCCTGGATTGCGTTGGCGTTGGCGGTGAACTGACGGCGGAACCCGTCGAACGAGCCGAAGAACTCGTCGATGGCCGCGCCCAGTTCGCCGTCCGGCTTGTCCCCGCCCGCGGGCGAGAGATTCGGCCAGAACACCGAGTGGTTGATGTGCCCGCCGAGATGGAAGGCCAGGCTCTTCTCCAGGCCGTTGATCGACCCGAACGAATCCTTGTCACGCGCGTCGGCCAGCTGATCGAGGGTGGTATTGGCGCCGGCGACGTACGCGGCGTGGTGCTTGCTGTGATGCAGTTCCATGATCTGGCCGGAGATGTGGGGCTCCAGCGCACCGTAGTCGTACGGCAGGTCCGGCAGCGTGTACTGAGCCATGTGGTCTCCTTCGACTCTGCGATGATCCAAGAACGGTGGAGCGTTTCATCCGGTTCGAGCGGCGCGGAACGCGACGCGACAGGCGGACTCCACGCCGAGCAGACCCGACCCTATACCCGGCCGTCGCGGCGAGTACGGGATGGCACAAAACGTCGGATCGCGGGTGTCGATACCCGCATCCGCCCGCCGTCAAACCTGCGAATGAGCCAGCTGGTCAACAGCTGTCGGTCGCTTCGACCACGCCCGCCTGATCGAGCCCGCTGACCATGCCCGTCGATCGAGCCCCGGCGCTCACCCCCAGGACGGCAGCCAGGTCTCCATCTGCAGACGCTCCGGAGTGATCGGGTCGCCGTTGAGGACCGGCCACAGCCAGATGAAGTTGGCCACCACGATCCCGACGTAGATGGCCACTATCGCCATCGACGTGAGCCGTCGCTCCACCCCGACAGCGGCCCGGCCGAGGATGTCGCCCAGCACCAGGGTGATCCCGATGACCAGGAACGGCGCCAGTGGAGTTGCGTAGAAGAAGTACATCTGCCGGTCGAGGTTGGTGAACCACGGCAGGTATCCCGCGCCGTACCCGACCAGCACCGCGGCGTACCGCCAGTCCAGCCGGCCGATCACCTTCCACAATGCCCACACGAGCACGAACAGCGAGATCCACCACATCGCCGGCGTGCCGATCAGGAAGATCCGCTGGACGCAATCGGTGCGCCCGTCACCGCAGCCCGAGCTGCCGCCCTGGACGAAGTAGAGCACCGGGCGGGTGCCGATCGGCCACGTCCACGGCTTCGATTCCCACGGATGGCGCTGCGCCGGGTCGGTCGGGGTGAGCAGATGGGAGTGGAAGTCGAGCATCTTCCACGTCCACTGCCACAGCTCGTTGGACCAGCTCGCCGCCAGGTCGTACAGGAGTCCGCTTTTCCAGTCGCTGCGATTCTGCGGGACCGCGACCAGGGTGTGCCGCGGCCACGCCGTCTCGGAGGCGAACCAGGCCCACCAGCTGGCGACGTAGACGAGCGACGGCACGATGACCAACGACCAGATGTTGGGGACCAGGTCCCGCCGGACGACCGCCCCGATCGGCCGGCGGATGCCGACGTCATGACGTGCGCTGATGTCCCAGATGACGGTCAATGCGAAGAACGCGATGATCCAGTAGGCCCCCGACCATTTGACGGCCGTGGTCAGGCCGAGCAGCACCCCGGCCCCGAAACGCCACCAGCGCGCGCCCAGCGCGATGCCGGCGCGGTGGGTGAGGATCGATCCATCTGCGACTGCTGCGGCGAGGCGAGCCCTGACCTGATCGCGGTCGGCGATCACGCAGGCGAACGCGGCGAGAACGAAGACCTCCTGGAACACGTCCAGCAAAGCGGTCCGGGCCATGACGTGGCTGACCCCGTCACAGATCAGCAGCACTCCCGCGATACCGCCGAGCAGCGTTGATCTGGTCATCCGGCGGGTGACTCGGATGATCAACAGCACGCTGACGATGCCCGCGACCGCGGAGGCCAGCCGCCAGCCGGTGGGGTTGTAGCCGACCAGCCACTCACCGATGGCGATGAGTTGCTTGCCCAGCGGCGGATGGACCACCACCCCGAATCCCTGGTTGTCCTCGACGCCGCCGTTGCGCAGCACCTCGGCCGCCTGGATCGCGTAGTACTTCCCGTCGAACAGCGGCGTTCCGCCATCGGACCGCTCACCGATGCCGGCGAGCCTGACCACCGCGCCAATCGCGGTGATGATCGCGGTGACGGCCCAGCCGCGGCCACGATCCGCCGGTGGCGGCGGCAGCACCCGGCGCCGAGGGCCGATCGGGGCAACCACCGACGGAACCGCACCGATCGGGACCACGCCCTGCGCTGGGTCCGGCCTGCCCGCGGCTCCCTCGCCCTGGCTTCCGCCGTCATCGCCGGAGACCTCGGCGGCCATCGGGGTGGTGGCCCCGGTCTGCACTACGCCGTCCGCCTGGTCGTCGCGATCGGCGACAGCGGACAGGACGGGCATGGCGTCGATCGTAGGGTGACGTGGTGACAGCGGATGTGAAGGCCGGCCGGCTGGTGTTGGCCGGGACACCGCTCGGCCGGGTCTCCGACGCCTCCGCGGGCCTGCGGGAGGTGCTCGGGAGTGCCGACATCGTCGCCGCGGAGGACACCCGGCGGCTGCACCGGCTGGCCGCCGATCTCGGCATCGACGTGACCGGCTCGGTGATGTCCTACTACGAAGCGGTCGAGCAGGCTCGGATCCCGGCGTTGCTGGAGCGCATTGCCGCCGGGGCAACCGTGGTCCTCGTCACCGACGCAGGCATGCCGTCGGTGTCCGACCCCGGCTACCGCCTGGTCGCCGCCGCGGCGGCCGCTGGTCTGCTGGTGACCTCGGTGCCTGGCCCATCGGCCGCGATCACCGCGCTGGCGCTGTCCGGCCTGCCCTCGGACCGGTTCTGCTTCGAGGGATTCCTGCCTCGCAAGGCAGGTGAGCGGACGCGTGCGCTGGCGGGCTTGGCCGGCGAGGCACGGACGATGGTCTTCTTCGAATCCGTCCACCGGCTGCCCGAGACGGTGACGGCGATGGCGGTCGCGTTCGGCCCCGAAAGACCGGCGGCCCTGTGCCGCGAGCTGACGAAGACCTACGAGCAGGTGGTCAGGGGCTCGTTGGCCGACCTCGTGGAGTTCGTCGCCGAGGGTGTGCGCGGTGAGGTGACGCTGGTGGTGGCCGGCGCCGTCGAATCGGTGCAGCCTCCCACCGATCGGGAGCTCTCGGAGATGGTGGCCGAATTGGTCAACGGCGGAGCGTCACGACGCGACGCGGTGGATGTGATCGCCGCCCGGCACGGTCTGGCTCGCAGGGTGGTGTACGCCGCGGCCGCCAGTCAGCGCCGCGGCCATGAACTGGAGAACCCGTCCACCAATCTCCGGTAGCTCTCGTCCAAGTCCTGGGGCATCGCGAACCCGCCTGCCTGCTCGAGAGAGACGAAACCGTGCATCAGTGCGCGCAGGCCGCGGATGGCGTGGATCTCGTCGTCCCCGGCGAGGTCGTAGGCATCCAGTACTGCCTCGACCGTGGCGAGGATGTCGCCCGCGACCTGTTCGTGCTCGGCGTCGCCGGGAGTCGGCGCGATGACGCTCGCGGCGTATCGCCCTGGGTGCTTCTTGGCGTAGGTGCGGTAGGCATCTGCCATGGCGTGCAGCGCGTCCGCCCCGGACCGCCCGACGGCGGCGTGCGTCAACTCCGCGTGCAACTCCCTGCCGCTGAGCACGCAGACGTCCCGCCGGAGTTCCGCCAGCCCGGCGACGTGCTTGTACAGGCTGGGCTGACGGACCCCGAACCGCGTCGCGACCGCGGCCAGGGTGATGTCCGGCCAACCGATCTCATCGGCGATGTCGGCCGCCGCCGCGGCAACCACGACGCGGTTCAATCCGGCCCTAGGCATCGGCGATGCCATCGTCGACCTGCCGGGCGAACCGCACCACGACGGGAGTGGTGAGCTCGGGGAACTCCGACTGGGGGTAGTGGCCGGCTTCCGGGATCATCACCACTCGGCCGCCCAAGCGGTCGGCGATCATCCGGGCCTCGGCTTCCTGGTCGGGGAAGTCGGGATCCTTCGTGCCCATGACCACCAGAACGGTGGTGCTGACCTGGTCCAGAACCGCCTCTGCGGGCGCATGGGAGGTGCGGGTGATGGCCCGGAACGCCCGGTTGTACCCGGGCCGGGCCAGCGCGGACGCGATCCGCGCCCGGTGCTCGACGAAGTCCTCGCCGCGCCGGGTGGGGTAGAACCTCGGCAGGTAGGCCAGCCACGCCCGACGCGCCCAGGGGCCGCCCATCACCGCCCGCATCGCCCACCGCTGGACGGCGGAGGACGGGAGATCCCGAACGAACGGGCCGATCAACACGATCCCGCGGATCGCCTCAGGGTGTTCCGCGGCCGCGATCACCGCGGCTGCGGCCCCCATCGAGATTCCGAGCACGATCGCCGGCCCGCCGAGCTGGGTGGCCAACGCGACGATGTCGGAGGCCGCGGCCGGGTCGTCATAGGCGTCGAAGGTGGTGTCGCTGTCCCCCTGGCCACGCAGATCCATCGTCGCCACCCGGAAGCCGGCTGCGACCAGCGCGGGGGTGAGGTGGCGGAAGGTGCTGCGCAGGTCGCCCATGCCGGGGACGCCGATGATCAGCGGACCGGCGCCCGCGACGTCGTAGGCGATGCGGCCGGTTGCGCGATCGAGGAAGCGGGTCTCGGCGTCCGGTGAGGATGCGGTTGGGGAGGTGTTCGGAGTGTGGCTGTTTATCATAGCCCAAAAGCTATGCCATATAGCCGCAGCGGTCAAGCCCGGATTTCGTTGCGGGAAATCTCCCGATCGCGGCCGGGTCAGCCGGGCGCCGCGGCGATCGTCCGGGCAGAGTGAGAACCATGACCCCGACCGACAGCACCGGATCCGCACCCGGCATGAAGGCGCGGTTGCGCGCCGATCTGACCGCGGCCATGAAGGCTCGCGATCCGCTGACGACCGGCACCCTGCGGATGGCCCTGGCTGCCGTCACCACCGCCGAGGTCGCCGGCGCCACCGCAAAGGAGCTGACGGACCAGGAGGTCACCGCGGTGATCGCGAAAGAGGTGCGCAAACGGGCCGAGGCTGCCGACGCGTTCGCGGGTGCCGGTCGCGCCGAGCTGGCCGACAAGGAACGCGCCGAGGCCGCCGTGCTGACCGCCTACCTGCCGACCCCGCTGACCGACGACCAACTGGGCGAGTTGGTTGCCGAGTCGGTTCAGGCTGTCGGCACCGACACCGGGGGGCCGGTGACGATGCGTCAGATGGGTCAGGTCATCAAGGGCGTGCAGGCCCGCGCCGACGGCCGGGCGGACGGATCGCGGATCGCCGCCGCGGTCAAGGCCGCGCTGGCCTGACCCCCGGTGTGCGCGCCCCGGGGCCGATGCGCAATGCCGGCGCCGATTCCGCGGCCGGGAACGGCTCTTTCGGTCGGCGCTCGGTCGGCGCTCGGTCGGCGTTCTCCGTGCGGTCACCGTTCGTTCAGCGCCGAGCGGACCGGATCACTACCGTTCTGTACCGAGCTGCCCTGTAGCCGTCCCGTCCTGCGCTGACCCGTCCGGTCTCGCACCGTGCTGACCCGTCATGTTCCGTTGCTGTCCCGTTTGGTTACCGTGCTGTTCTGTTGTGTACCCGTCGCTGTTCTGTTGTGTACCCGTCTTGTGTACTCGTCTTGTGTACTCGTCTGTTGTGTACCCGTCTGTTGTGTACCCGCTCCTCACGCTTCCGGAGGCACCACACGATGAGCGACCCCGCGAACTCCGCGACCACCCCCGAGGCCGACATCGGCGTCACCGGACTTGCGGTGATGGGATCCAATCTGGCCCGCAACTTCGCCAGAAACGGGTTCATCACGGCAGTCCACAACCGGTCGTATTCCAAGACCGAGGCGCTGATCGCCGAGCACGGATCGGACGGCGCGTTCGTCCCCTCGGAGTCCTCCGCGGATTTCGTGGCCTCGCTCGCTGTGCCCCGCAAGATCCTGATCATGGTCAAGGCCGGCGGCCCGACGGACGCGGTGATCGACGAACTGGCGGCCCTGGTCGAGCCAGGCGACATCATCATCGACGGCGGCAATGCCAAATTCGAGGACACCCGCCGGCGGCAGGCGGCGCTGCAGGACAAGGGCATCCACTTCGTCGGCTGCGGCGTTTCCGGCGGCGAGGAGGGCGCGCTGAACGGCCCGTCGATCATGCCAGGCGGCTCCGCGGAGTCGTACGTGTCGCTCGGCCCCATCCTGGAAAAGATCTCCGCCCACGTCGATGGCGCGCCCTGCTGCACGCACATCGGGACCGACGGGGCAGGGCATTTCGTCAAGATGGTGCACAACGGCATCGAGTACTCCGACATGCAGCTCATCGCCGAGGCCTACGACCTGCTGCGTCGGGCCGCTGGGCTTTCGCCGGCCGAGATCGGTGAGACCTTCGGCGAGTGGAACAAGGGTGACCTGGACTCGTTCCTGATCGAGATCACCGCCCAGGTGCTGTCCCAGGTGGACACCGCAACCGGCAAGCCGTTCGTCGACATCGTGCTGGACGCCGCCGGGATGAAGGGCACCGGTACCTGGACCGTGCAGACCGCCCTGGACCTGGGCATCCCGGTCTCCGGAATCGCCGAGGCAGTATTCGCTCGCGGTCTGTCCTCTGCCGCGGCGCAGCGGGCCGCGGCCGCCGGGAAGCTACCGGGCCCGAACAGCACCTGGACGGTCAAGGATAAAGCCGCCTTCGTCGAGGACGTCCGCATCGCGTTGTACGCCTCCAAGATCGTCGCCTACGCACAGGGTCTCGACGAGATCTTCGCGGGTGCGGAGGAGTACGGCTGGGACATCAATGTCGGTGCGGTGGCACGGATCTGGCGTGGTGGCTGCATCATCCGGGCCAAGTTCCTCAATCGCATCACCGAGGCCTATGACGTGGGTGGGGATGCCGAGATCCCAGCTTCTTTGCTGCTTGCTCCCTACTTCACCGATGCCATCACCCGTGCCCAGGATTCCTGGCGCCGGGTCGTCGCCGGCGCTGCCCAGTCCGGCATCCCCACCCCCGGGTTCGCCGCCGCGCTGTCCTACTACGACGGGCTGCGCTCCGAACGGCTGCCGGCGGCGCTGATCCAGGGCCAGCGGGACTTCTTCGGCGCGCACACCTACAAGCGGGTCGACAAGGAAGGCACGTTCCACACCCTGTGGTCCGGCGACCGCACCGAAACGCAGACCGCCTGACCCCGCCCCCGTTTCGGCGCGGATCAAGTTCCCCGGCGCGGATGAAATCGTCGTTTCGCGTCGCTTCAGTCCCAAGAAAGCAACGATCGTCCGCGCAAACGGGGCGGGCGCAGCCGGGTCGTTGACTCCGGGCCGAAGGGCCGAGCGCACCGCCGGCCTTGGTGCCTCGTCACAGACAGGGAACCATGCTCACGGTCCTGTGGTCGGCGCGCGGCTCGGCGGCGCGCGGCTTGGCGGCGCGCGCCTCGGTTGTCCGCCGGGGCGCGTCGCGGCAGCCGAGCACGGGCCTGGCTCATGTAAGGGGCTCCGGTCTTGATCGGCCCGGGGTTCCAGGGTTGCATGAGCATCCCGGCTGGTCCGGTGGAGTGGCGTTGAGCGTGCCTCTGAGGGAGGGCGACGTGATGGTTGTCGTCTGTGGCCTCGTTGAGCTGATTGCCACCGCTGGCCTGGCCACGGATGCCCCGGATGAGGGAAGTG
>JADGOY010000263.1 GCA_017882715.1 Nakamurella sp.
GCCGCGCTCCGATGCTGCGTGGCCGGTGACTGGGCGGACGCGGCGGGAGCGGTGACCGCTCCAGCGACAACGAGAGCCAGGACGGAGATCAACACACGGACATGAGCCTTCATGACAAGGCCTCCCCCGGAACTAAAGGGCGTCGGACCGCCCGCCCAGGGATAGCCGGACGGGCCGGCGCTCAGCCGACTCCACCAGCACATCCCCGGCGTCTCCGGCGCACCAGAGGCAAACGTCCCATCGCGCGGTCACCCACCTTCTTCATCAGCTGTGAAAGTCATCAAGCAATTGCTGTTCGCAACCGACTCCTCCCAGGACATCACCCCGCACAGGCAAGCCAGCGGTCGCCACTCACCGTCAATAGACCCGCTAAGACCCAGCTCGGACCCCTTCTGGCTCGCGTAACAGCGCACGCACGCTCGGGGTCACTAACGTTCTCCAGGAACTGCAGTTGCCGGCGATGTCCGGTGCCGTGCGCGATGCGCCGCGGTCCGGCAGGCGCCGCTGTAGAACTTCGGTGGCCGACCGCCCCGAGACCCATCAGTGTTCAGCGGTTTACCGCACCGCTGACAAAGTACCGGCATGGACGGCGTCCGCCGCAGGTCAACGGCGTTGCCTGGAAGGGCCGAGTAGCTCTCCGGGCGGGCCGCCTGCCGGCCAACGGTACGTGACCACCCGGCCGGTCAGCTCCGGACCGGCGGCGAGCATGACCGCCGGCGCGACCGGCGGCACGGCCAGCGCACGTCTCCGCGACCTCGCCATGCCCCACCCGGCGCAGCAGCTCAGCGGCCGCCAGGGTGTGCCAGCATCGAACCGGGTCTGCGGGTCGCCCGTGTCCGCGCTGAGCGCTTCCACCTCGCCGATCGCCGCCCGGGCCGCGGCCTGCGACCCCGGGCTCCCCCGCGCCAGCCACGCCAAGGCGACCGCGAGAGCGGAATTGCTGCGGGGCGAACCGCAGGTCCTCGAACGGCAGCGGCGCACCCACCCGATACCTGCCCAACGCGGCCGCCCGGCCCATCAACGCCTCCCGAGTCGGGCCGTCCTGCCAGGACACCCGCCACGTCGGTCGCTCCCACTCCACCGAGACCCTGACCTAGGGACGAAGTTGCTGTCCAAATCGCTCACCGGCTCTGAGCTGCACAAACGGGTGGGTAACCGCCGATAACCGGGCATTATGCGAGCTGGCTTCCGCGGAAAGGCCCGGCCGCTCGGGCGAGTTTGAGATACGCCGGGTAGGTCAGACGCTGGCAGCGGATGATCGCGGACCTGGCGAACAACCAGACGACGGCCTGCGGCCGCGATGTGGTGTGGCCTGAAACAGCACAGGCCCCAAGCCTTTCCGGCGTCCCGACCATGGTCGGAGCGTAAGGACGGCTCCAGGGCTCCGGGCCGATGAACCGACCCGATCCGGGCAGGTGAACTCCTCCGCTGCGCTCTCCCCCACCGATTCGCCCCGGCCTACGGCCTCCGCCGGGACCGGCCGGAACCTCCGCGCCACCTCGCTGACGCTCGGTCCACCTACTACCGGGTCACCGTTTTCGGCAAGACCGGCGGAAAACGCCACCAACAGCCTGATCAAGGGCAACACCGTGCTCGTCACCGGCGACCCCACCGTCCGCTCCTACACGCGCAGCGACGGCACCCCCTGCGTCGCCCGCGAGATCATCGCCGACCACCTCGGAGCCGCACTGTCTGTCATACCACCCTCACCATCACCTCCAAGCGTCATCAAAGGCCAGCTGACCGCTGAAGGTCCCGGGTGGGGGCGGAACACCACCGGCCCCCTGCCCAGCACCCGAAAATCCGAACTCGCACGGCGTCGCGGTTCGCACTACTCACGTGAGTACCGCAAGGCTGCTAGATGGTCATTCACGCCATTGATGCGACTGAGATGTGCGCCGGGGGGCCTTCATCGCGTGTGGGGCGTCCGACCCCAGCCCACCACGGGTATCGCGAGTCCCCCCACGGACCCCCCGCTCGCGCCTCAAATGCAGCCTGCGTCTGAAGGCACTACGGATCGTTCGGACTCACGTGAACGGCGTCACTGCGCGACTCACGTCAGTCACGCAGTAGCGACAACGCGGTGATGACGCGAGTACCGCAGTTCCTGCTGCTCGCACCGGGCCAACCTCAGGCCGCCCTCATCGTTCCACTGCCGTTATGCGCGACTCACGTCATTGACGTATTGCGCCAATCGCCTTGGCACGGAACTCACGCTGTTGCCGTACTAGCGCGAGCACCACCGCGCCGCCGGTGGAGCACCCCGTCTGGTCACCCCCGGAAACACCTGGCTCCCAGGGGGGGTACCTGGCGCGGATGGCGTCAATACCGGCGGGGCCCCCTCTTGACGCACTCACGTCACTCACGTCACTGACGCGACACGCACTATCAGAGTGACTGGGGTTACTCACGTGAGCGAAGTGATTAAGGCAAGATTCTCAGCATGGCTAGCCGCGGCAACCCCCTGGGTGGAGGAGCGCGCCGTTCGGCCGGAAAGGGGCAGGCGCAGTCGCTCAACAAAGCCCCCCGCGATGTGGTTCGAGATGCAACGGAGATACGTCAATGGCTGATGCGCTCAAGAAAGTGGTCTCGGTCCTCCTGCAAAAGGGGGGAGTCGGCAAGACCGCGGTCACCGCGAACATCGCCTTCGAGGCGGCTCGGATGGGCCTGAACGTCCTGTTCGTGGACAGCGACCCCACCGGTTACGGCAGCGAACTTCTCACCAACGAGGGCTACTTGGACGGGCTCACCCTGTCCGACTGCGTCGCGCCCGGGGGTGAGAAGCTCGACGTCCGAGGTGACGTCATCCGCCGGGCCTGGGGAGGATGGCAACCTGTGAACGATCTGCCCTGGGCGGACGGCGGCGCGCTCGGGGGAGAACAGATCGGCCGGCTCGATGTGCTGCCGTCCGACCCGGCAATGTCGCAGAGGGCATCCGCCAACGGCAGCACCGCCTTGCGCAGTCTGTTCAAAGTTCTCCATCGAGGTGCAGGCGCTCCGCTGGTCGAGGACTACGACGTGGTCCTCATCGACTGCCAGCCCTCGCCCGACCTGGCCTCGCAGATGTCAGTACTGGCCTCAGGCTGGCTGCTCATGGTGGTTTTGCCCGAGTCAATGGCAGCGTCCCGCGGCTTGAGTCTGGGGTTACAGTTCACCTCCGAGTTGGCCGTCGGTTGGGATCACGACATCGCCGTCGGAGGAGTGGTCATCAATTCGTTCAACGCCTCGACCAGGGAGCACCGGGAAGTCGCCAACGCCATCAAGATCTGGGTCGCCGACAACATTGAGGCGGATGGCGATGTCCTCGGCCAGGTGTGGGGGACACCAGTGAGCAGATCTACTGCGATCTCCAAGGCCATGTCCGCGAAGCAGCCCGTCTCCAACGCCCTGATCGAAGCGGCCCGCGGCGGCCGACTCGCGCAACTCGGAGTCACGAAAACCCACCACAGACCGGTGGGCCAGTTTACGCATTTCGCGCTCAACACGGCGATGCTGACCTGTCCGGAGAAGGTCGAAGGGCTCAAGGCACGGCTCGAGGCGGAGCCGATGCCCCCAACCATGGGCGCCGCCTTGAACGGGGTGGCAAGCGTGGACAAGCCCTTCATGGCAAGAGCGGCGGGGGAGTGACCATGACGACCCCACAACGCCAGCTGGGTCTGAACAAACGCCCTGCAGGCGTCTTCGCCTTGCAGTCGGCGCCGGAAGTTGCCGTTGCTCCGGCGAGCGTGCCGACGGCGACTCCGCCAATGGACGCGCCGGGCCGACCACTTGCTGCCACCAAGACCTCCCAAGCTGCCCCCGAAGAAGACGAGGCGCGCACGGTACGGGTCGGCCTGTACCTAACACCTGCAGTCGCCGACATGGCCCAGGAAGCCATGGCGGAATTCGGTGGCCGCAACGCCAAAGCGATCCGGAGACAGGGAGCACGTCGGAACTCACTGAATGCGTTTCTCACCGCGGTCCTGGCCCACGCCTTGGAGAACCTCGACGAGGTGGATCCAGCCGAGATCGTGAGCCGCATGCCGACGAGCGGGGTCAGGCGCTGACCACGGAGGGATCGAAGGCAGCCGAGCAGCACTATTCCTGCTAGTTCACGTAAATGCGCAAATCACGTGAAAAGCGTGACTCAGTGAGCCCGATCGTCGCCGCTCTAGCCGGCAGCAGGCCGAGCGCCCCAGCATGGCGTTAACCGAGACAACTCGACGGAAGCCGTGGAGCGTTGTTCGGCGCGATCAGTACAACGCCCCGGAAGAGTTTCCCCCAGGGGGGACATCGACAAGCGGTCACGGCCTGGCCGCAGATCGGCGCGTTGCGGTTCCGTCCAACGCAAACAACCAACCTCTCCACGCGAAAGGCACGAACCATGAAGTTCCGGCAGAACAACAGGATCGACGGCGCCTTCGAGGCGCCGATCCAACAAGTCGTGACCCAGTTCCCGTATCGACCTGGTGGGGCCAAGCGCACCCACGCCGCCGGAGGACGGGCCGGAATCAGAGTGCGGCACCGTCGCCTCCTATCAGGGACACCAGCGGAGCGGCGAGACCCTCGACGTAGCGTGCCGGGCCGCCAACACTGCCCAGAACAGCGAGTACGCCCGCAAGTGGAAGCGGATGGCCGTATGACCACCCCACGTGACGCGCTCGTCGCCGTCCTCGCGTCCGCGGACCCGATCGAGCTGTTCACCTGGGCTCAGCTCGAAGACCTCGCAGATGCAGCCCTCGCAGCAGGGTGGGCATCACCAGCCGCCGCCGCTGCCGCCGCACTACTGGCCGCCCCGCTGTCCGGCGGAGC
>JADGOY010000264.1 GCA_017882715.1 Nakamurella sp.
TTCCGATGTGGTGCGGGACGCGATGACTGTTGTTCGGGGTGCGCGCTGGTCGGTGATCAGCAGTGGCGTGCGGTTCTGCGCGACGACGTCGCGCAGTTGACGCAGTTGATTCGTGCCGACGGCTGCGAACAGGCCGCACGGGTCCTCGATGCTACAAACCGCGAAATGCGTGGTGGCCGGGTCGCCGCCCGACCCGCCCCATGATCGTGAAGCGCCCGCTGCTCCACAGCGTCCGCTCGCGCCCGGTCAGTAGAAGTCTCGGGTGTCCACGACGTTGCGCAGGGGGGCGCCATCCAGGTAGCGCCGCAGATTGTCGGCGAACAGTTCGGCGATCCTGCGGTCTTCGGCAGGGCTGAGCGCGGCGGTGTGCGGGGAGACCAGCACGTTGGGCATGTCCCACAACGGCGAATCGGCGGGAAGCGGTTCGGTGGCGAACACGTCCAGGTACGCCGAGGACACCCGTCCGGACCGTAGCGCGTCGACCAAGGCGGGCTCGTCCACCACGGTCCCACGGCCGACGTTCACCACGACGATGCCGGGTTTGGCGGCGGCGAGCAGGTCGCGGTCGATCAGTCCGGTCGTCGCGTCGGTGCCGGGCAGCGTGATCACCATCGCGTCCGCGCGTGGGATCAACTCGGGCAGCGCGGAGTCGGTGTGTACCTCGTCGACGTGCTCGACCGGCTCGGCGGTGCGCTTCACGCCCAGTACGGTGGCGCCCAAACCCTTGAGCAGCCGGGCGGTCTCACTGCCGATCCCGCCGAGCCCGACGATCAACACGGTCTGCTCGCTGACCTGCTTCATCGCCCAGCGCTCGGGCCATGTCCGCGCGCGCTGCAACTCCTGCAGGCGAGGCAGGTCCTTGGCCCCGGCCAGCACGCCAAACACCGCGAACTCCGCCAGCGTCCCTCCGTGCACACCGGCCGAGGTGGTGAACACGACACGGGCCAGCTCATCCTCGGTCAGGCCCGCGGCCTTGACCTGCGCGCCACCGCCGGCCGCCATCGTCTGCACCCAGCGCAGATTCGGGTTCGCCCGCAACGCCGGGGCCAGCGCCGCCGGGCGAGTGTCGGGGATGCCGTAGAACACCTCGGCATTGGTCAGCAGGTCGTCGAACGCGGCCTGCTGCTTCTCGGATCGGCGAAACGCCGGATCCCCGTCATGATCGCCTGGATAGCGCATCTGGGGCAGCAGTTCGTCATCGACCAGCAGTTCGATGCGCGAATCGACACCGGTGATCAGCGGACGCAGTTCGCGCGGCAGCGGGGTGCCGACGGCTACCCGGACCGGATCGGTCATTCGGAGTTCTCCTGCGGCGTCGGCGTCGGCGTCGGCGACGGCGTGGCGGGAGGCAGCTGGGTCGAGTCGGCGGCATGACGCGGTTCGGTGAGGCGGCGCACCACCGGAACCAGCACGGCGACGGCGACCCAGCTCCATTCCGCGGTCTGCGGGCTGACCAGATAGGCCAGCGGAATCGATCCCAGGAAGATCACCGGAAGCACCGCCGAGATCGCCAGGTTCGAGCGCAGCTCGGGTCGCGTCATCCTGGTCGGTCGCAGCCCACGCCGATCCGCGACGAGCTCGACAGCGTGCAGCACCAGATAGGTCGCTGTGATGTCCACGGCATACACCGCGACCGGCAGCGGCATGTCGCCCAGCTTGCCCAGTGCCTCGGTGGTGAACGGCATGAGCACTATCCCGAACATCACCAGGCAGTTCAGACCGAGCAGCTGACTGTCCAGCGCGGACAGTGAGGTGACCCCCTGATGGTGCGCACGCCAGAACGACATTACGACAACGAAACTGATGGTGAAGGCCAGCAGCGACGGGCCGTTGGTCCCCTTCAGTGCCGCCAGGTTGCTCCAGGCCGCCGGGGAGAAGTCGTCCACCGTGGTGATCAACAGCGTCACCGCGAACGCGAAGATCGCGTCGAAGAAGGTCACCGCGCGGGCGAACTCGAGGTCCTCGTGGGCAAACCGGATACGCCGCTCCACCGCTGCCTCCCTCCGATCACCCGGGCCCCCTGATCAAGCGGCCGTACCGGCCGCCCGACCCCCGACATCATGTCAGCGGGTCGGACGGTTCGATCGGGGTGGCTTGGCCGGCGGGTGCCAGCACCGATTCACCGGCCGGGTTCCCGGCGGAACGGATCAGCGCTCCCGGCGGTACTCCCGGGCGGGCCCTGAGCGACGGGGGCCGTGCGAGCCGGGGGCGCGGGTGGCCGGTCCGAACCGGTGGGCGTCACCGTCGCGGTCCAGTTCGATGCGCAACGACTGTCCGCTGACCTTGGCCGCGGAGATGCGACCGAACGCGGCAGGCGACAGGGTGCCGGCGATCTCGACCGTGGAGAAGGTGTCGTAGATGTCGATCCGGCCGAGGTCCTTGCCGTTCAGCCCACCCTCCGCGGTGATCGCGCCGACGATGCCGGCCGGCCGCACGCCGTGGGCGTGACCCACTGCCACCCGGTACCGCGGACCCGCCGGGTCGCGACGGCGCCCGGCACGATCCGCTGAGCCGCGATCTGGGCCACGGTCGCCGGCCCGAGCGGGCCGATCCGAGCCCCGCCGATCGGCTCCGGGACGTTCCGGACGCTCGGTGGCGAAGGCGGATGTCGTCGTCAGGGTGGGCACTGCCTTGCCGTCGTCACCGGCGGCCAACGCGAGCAGGGTGGCGGCCAGTTCCTGGGCCGTCAGGTCTTCCTCCGCCAGGAAGGTAGCGACGGCCTGCCGGTACCGGGCCAACGACCCGGCAGACACCCGTTCGGCCGCCTCGGCGAGCACCGTGGTGGCGCGACGCGCTGCCACGTCCGCCGCCGTGGGCGGGGTGATCTGCTCCAGCTTCTGCCGTGTCGCCCGCTCGATCGCCCGCAGCCGCGCGACCTCGCGCGGGGTGAAGAAGGTCAGCGCCTCGCCCGCGCGACCGGCGCGGGCGGTGCGGCCGATGCGGTGCACGTAGGACTCGGGTTCTCCGGGGGCGTCGAAGTTGACGACCAGGTCGACCCGCTCGACGTCGAGGCCACGCGCAGCGACGTCGGTTGCGACGAGCACGTCCAGCCGGCCGTCCCGCAGCCGCTCGATGATCCGCTCCCGCTCCTTCTGCGGCACGTCACCGTTGATGGCGGCGGCGGACACTCCGCGAGCGATCAGTTCGGCGCCGACCTCGTCGCAGGCGCCCTTGGTCCGGACGAACACGATGGTCGCGTCGCCCTCGGCCACCTGCAGGATCCGTGCCAGCACGTCGATCTTGTCGCGGAATGGCACGACGGCGTAGGTCTGCCGCACCGCGTCGACGGTCGAGGACTGCCGGGTCACCGCGATGTCCAGCGGGTCGTTGAGGTGCTTGCGGGCGATGGCCCGGATCGGCGGCGGCATGGTGGCCGAGAACAGCGCGGTCTGCCGCTCGCCGGGCGCGTCGGACAGGATGCGATCCACGTCCTCGGCGAAACCCATCCGCAGCATCTCGTCTGCCTCGTCCAGGACCAGGAACTTCAGGCCCGACAGGTCGAGCGTGTGCCGTTCCAGGTGATCGATGATCCGGCCCGGCGTGCCGACGACGATCTGCGCCCCGGCCTTCAGAGCGGCGCGCTGCGGCAGGAAGCTCGCCCCGCCGTACACCGGCACCACCGTCAGCGACGGCAGGTGCGCGGCGAAGCTGGAGATCGCTTCGCTGACCTGCACAGCGAGTTCGCGGGTCGGGGTCAGGACCAGGGCCTGCACACCCCTGGACGCGGGGTCGATCGACGCGAGCAACGGCAGGCCGAAGGCCGCCGTCTTGCCGGTGCCGGTCTGCGCGACGCCGGTGATGTCGCGCCCACCCAGCAGCGCTGGGATGGCCTCGGCCTGGATGGCCGTCGGGATCTGGAACCCGAGATCGTCAACGGCGCGCAGCAGGGCCGCCGGCAGGGCGAGCTGCGCGAAGCGCAGGGGGGGTTCCGTCGCTGGCCTATCGTCGAGTGCGGCGTCGGCGTGGAGAGGGATCGATTCAGAGTAGAAGGTGGTCGCGTCAAGGACAGCAACGTTCGACATCAGTGCCAATCAATCGGGTCAGGAGCGTCGAGAACACACCAGGTCGGTGCGGGTTCCGGTCGCAGTCCCGAATGATGAAGACTTCCGTCGTCGAGATTGGCGCGACACACTCCAAGAACACTTCATCGTAACGGTTCGCAGGCCGAAGTCGATGGTGAGATCCCGCACAGCCGCCAATGAGGAACGACGATCGACCGACAAAGATCGACCCAGCTGTCGAATTCGTCTCTGCGACACCGTCTGGTCGGACAGGGGCCGCATCCGGCGGCGTCCATCCGATCGTCCAGCCCGATCGTCCAGCCCGAACTCCCAGCCCGATCGTCCACCCGAAGGAGATCCGCCAGATGCCCAAGTACCTGTTGCAGATCGTCGAGACCGAGTCCGCGTACACCGAGGCAGGGGAGGCGGAATTCGCCGAGAGCATGGCCAATCACCAGGCCTTCGCCCAAGAGGTTGCGGAGGCCGGAGCGACGCTGCTCGGCGGCGAGGCGCTGCAGCCCACCCCGACCGCGACGTACCTCCGTGGCACCCGCACGGCGGATGTGCACGTGGTGGACAACCCGCTGCCGGAGATCAAGGAGGTCGTCGGCGGTTACTACCTGATCGAGGCGGCCGACGACGCGCAGGCGCTGGAGGTGGCCAAGCGCTGCCCGGCGCCCTATGGCTACATCGAAATGCGTCCGATCTGGGAATTCGGCGGCTGACGGGTGGTTCCGCCGGCGATCGCGGAGGTGGCGGCCAGGGCCCAGCGCGAGCTGTCC
>JADGOY010000265.1 GCA_017882715.1 Nakamurella sp.
CGCCGTGGTCGTCGGCAGGGGCGGCCGAGCCGAGGTCATCGGCTGGGAGACCAAGACTGCCCGCTGCTGCCCCGACACCTGCACCGCCTGGCGATCTGCGCCAAGCCCACCTTCGACGGGTAGCCGCCGCAACCGGCGCGCTAGACCCCGACCGACGACGCTGACCAGCACCACATGCCAGTCCCACACGGGGCAACCGGCGCTCTACCTCCCCCAATTTGTCCCGCTCTCGTTGTGGGCCGCTGGGGCGGGTGACTTAGGGCGTCGGCTGACCCCGGATCCTGCTGGTGTGTCCGGACCGATCAAAATAGCGAACCGCGAGCTGGCCATCGAGAGGCTGCAATTCGCCGCCGCGCGGATGCGACTGGCATTGTGTTACGACGACGATCCTGAACGGGTCCGCAAGTACTTGAAGGATCTGTGGCCCGAGTTCATCGCTGATTCGGTTGGCGGAATCACAAAGGCCAGGCGGTGGCGAGTTTGAAGGCCAAAGCACCGCTGAAGGTCACGAGTACTGGCCGGCTTTCGACGACTACTGGGTCGACGCTGAAGCGACCACGGTCCTTCGGCGATCGGCGCGCTCGCTGACTCGGCCGATGCGAGGCACTCCTCCGCGTCCTTACCACTGGATTGCAGACCCGATCCGTCGTGCCAAGTTGGAAGCGGCGGCACGGACCGCCTATCCATCACTGCGGTACCGGCGTCAGCAACGCAGCGGCGGACCAGTTCACATCTATCAGGTCACATTGGAAGTGCCGGCCTCGTCTGGACCCCAGATGGGCTGTGCCTCACAGCAGCTCCTCGGCTCGTCGGTGTACGCGGCCGCGTACATCGACGGCTCAATAACCGCAGGCGGAAATTAAGAAACGGGCGGCATGCCCGTCGCCGAGAGAGGTTCAGTTTTGCGGCGGCCTGCGCGGGCGGTTATCGAGCCTGCTTCGGCATCACCTATACTCGGCGTCATGCTCGGGTTGCGCGTCTGGCTGTAGTGCCATCATCGAGGTCTTTAATGAGACATAGCGCGAGAGCTAATCGAGCCCAAGCGGGCGAGGGTTTTCAGCAGCTGCACGCGCCCATGGAAGAATCCGATACGGACCCGGTCAACCAGCGGACCCAGACCAGCGGCTCGGCTCGCGAAATGTAGGGGATCCAGTCCCTCATCCACCTCGTCCATGAAACGCACCAGACTCGGCTCCAGCGACCCGTAAGAACCCGCAGGCGGTCCGCGGAAGTACGGATTTGGGAAGAACGGCCAGTACGGCTCCTCGGCACCGACGTCCAAGACACTACTAGTCACCCTCTGCGTGGTCTTCTCCTTGGACGCCGCGTGCACGCGGCGCCGGACCTGCCGAGCAACCGTGCTCAGGGGTACAAAACGCACGGTCGGACTAATGTCCAGATCGCCGGAGGCGATTTAGGCCAACACGTCAATCAACGCTCGACTGAATCGACCATCGAAGCATCGAAGGCATTCCGGTCCTGTTCGCAGGCCGCGATCACCCACACCCGGCTTGAGCCGTCGGCGTGGTCGAGTTGCCAAGGAAACCGGGCAGCAATCCCCGCATGACACACATCCAAGTCGCTCGATGGCTCGATGCCGCGAAGGTTGGGGCCGATGAGGTGGAATCAGGTGGCGTTGACTTGATGTCAGACAGAGAGGAGGAATAATAACCGTTCGCGCCGTGACGCAGTGTCGCTCAATGGAGCGTTGTCAGGTGGGGGCGTGGCGTTCGATCTCGCTACTGACCGGTCGACCGGGCGAACCGTTGGCGGCGGCGAAACGCATGCCCAACGGACTCGATTGCCGTATGCCTGACGGTATACCTTAAGGTCTCCGGAAAGGCAGATGCACGGGCAGCTGTGCAAACCACAGACTGTACTGGTCATCCACATTGGCCACAGGCTGGTGGCTTGTCAGCCACTGCAACTGGTACACATGCTTAACCGATACACCATCTCAAGGAACAGGGGGGGTCATGACCAGCTCGTCGAGCAGTGACGATTCGGCGCCTTACGTGATGCTGCTGACAAGTGACGGAGCAGGACTCACGGGCTTTCCGGCTACTCTCTTGCCCAACGCCCAGGTCCTCGTAAGGAACCTGCCGGTGGAACATTTGACGGGCATCGGCTCGGGCGAGATAATCATCATTCCCTCCCCGAATTCCGATCTGCCCGTGCAACGGGTGCGCGCCACCGGTACGCTAGCTCAACTCACCAACGAGAACTCGCCCACTGCCTTTGCGGTTATCACATTGTCGAGACCTGTCGCGGATGTGCCGCTACCCGACTCAGCATCGACTCGCGAAGCGCTGGAAGCACTTAGAGATAGATTCGACGGGGACCTCGCCGCAGGGCTCCAAGCTGAGGGAATGACGGCAACGCTTCTCCCCGTTGACGCCCAACGTGTGGCTTCGACTGCAAGGGTTGTATGCACTGAACCGCTTGTCCGCGTGGGCCCGCTGAGAGATTTCTCGTTGTGCCTTATTTTCCCCGTCCACTGTGGATGACTGAGTGAGCCACGCCCGGCTGGTGCGGCGGCTGTCGGATCCCGCGATCTGTGTCAGCCCTAGCCTTGGAGCCAATGTGCCACCATTCGTCAACGATAGGCTCTCATGACATGAACGCGCATGTATTGCGCACGAGACTGTCCGGATGGTCCCGACTCCGCGAGACCCTGCTGCTGTTGTTGGCCGTCGTGTTCGATGTTGTTTTGTTCGGTGACGCTTTGGGTCAAGACCCCGCAGACGGCGGCCCGCGAACGTCGCTCCTCGTCATTGTGCTCTGCGCAGTTGTTTTCCTGGTGTTGCTGCTGATGCGCCTTCGGGCGCCGTTTACGGTTTTGCTTCTGATATGCGCCGGTTCTGTGGCAGTGTCGGTGCTGACGACTTATTGGCCGGTGATCGTGGTGTGCATCGCGCTGGCAAGTGTGGTCGCCCACCAGTCTCTTCGGTGGGGTGTTGCCGCTTGCGCCGCGGCAATCCTGACCAGCATCTCCTGGCTGTACGCGGAGGATCGGTTCCATAACTGGACCATCAGTCGGCCGACGCTTCTCGTACTGCTACTCGCGTACCTGGCCATCCTGTCGGTTGGTGCCGGCATCGGCTGGTGGCGCAACAGATTGGAACGCCTCTACGAAAGTCGTCGTGCCAACGTCGCGCGGACGGCCATTATGAACGAGCGTCGCCGAGTGGCCCGGGAGCTTCACGATATCGTCGCTCATGCTGTCACGCTGATGGTGCTGCAGTCATCCGGAGCACGAGCCGTGATGCGCTCGGATCCCGAGCGGGCCAACGCGGCCCTGGACGTGGTGGAGAAGACCGGCACCCAGGCCATGGCTGAACTCAGACGGTTGCTGACGGTCCTACGAAGTTCGCCCGAGGACGCTCCGGGTTCCAGCCAGGAATTGGTGCTACCCCCGGGTCTGGATGACCTGCCGGACCTGGTGGAGTCGGTGCGGGCGGCCGGGGTGGAGGTCACCTTACGCTCCAGAGGTGAACCACGGCCCATTGATCGGAGCGTCGACGCGGCCGCATACCGGATCGTGAGCGAATCGTTGACGAATGTCACGAAGCATTCCGGAGCCGGTGCTTCGTCGGATGTCGAGATCAAATGGAGCGAGAATCAGCTCGAAATCGATATCTGGGACAACGGCCGCGGCGCGGGTTCGGACGAACGGCTGTCCACCGGCAACGGCCTGCTGGGTCTGACTGAACGAATCGTTTTGGTTGGTGGTGCTTTTGAGGCTCGTCCTCGAGACGACGGTGGGTACGAAGTTCACGCGACGTTGCCCGTGCCAGCAGCGCAGTCCACTGAGCGTATCGTAACCGTCGCACCGTGACTTCCGGAAGCCGGACCCCTCCATGACGATCCGCGTGATCTTCGCAGACGACGAACCTCTGGTACTCGGGGGTTTGTCCATGCTGATGTCGGGGGCATCGGACATCGAGGTGGTTGCGCAGGTCGGTGACGGGCACGCCGCGATAGAGGCTGTCGAGCTCCTGCGGCCGGATGTGGCGATTCTGGACGTTCGCATGCCCATCATGGACGGGGTGGAGGCGACCCGGCTGATTACCAGCGGAGAGCCCACGGAGCCAGCAATCGACCGCCCCGAGGTATCGGTTCTGGTGCTCAGCACATTCAACCTCGATCAGGCCGTCTTTGCTGCCCTTCGGGCAGGGGCCTCCGGGTTTTTACTCAAGGATGCCGCGCCGCGCGATCTGGTCGCGGCAACCCGAGCCGTGGCCGCCGGCGAGGCATGGCTCGACCCCGCCGTCGCCCGGAGTCTCATCGCCGAATTTGCGGCACGTCCGGACAACTCCTTGCCGCCCCCCGAGGACCTTCGGCTGCTGACACCACGCGAACGTGAAGTTCTGATCTTGATGGCCGGCGGTCTGAGCAACAGTGAGATCGCCGGGCATCTCTTCTTGGGAGAAGGCACCGTGAAGACCCACGTGAGTCGCATTCTGATGAAGCTTGGGCTCCGTGACCGCACCCAAGCAGTTGTCATGGCCTACCGCAGTCACCTTGTCAGCCCTGGATCCCCGCCGCCGCGCGCCACTGAACGCAGCTAGAAACTGGCGCTCCTGGCGGCACGGAGAGCGGGACAAACCGTGGGAGGCGGCTATTCACGAGAGCGGGACAAATTGGGGGAGGTTACGCGGCCAGCGCCTGTCGGTCGGGCATGTGGGTGAATCCTGGGTGCCACCGGTGGAAGTCGTCGGCGAGTGAGTCGTTGAGGACCCGGGTGCGGAGCTGTAGGAGCAGGTGGGCGCCGCGGGGGCT
>JADGOY010000105.1 GCA_017882715.1 Nakamurella sp.
CCCCGGCGCCGACCCGACGCTGACCACCACGATGAAATCGGTCGGCGAGGCCATGTCGATCGGCCGCTGCTTCGCCGAGGCGCTGGGCAAGGCGATGCGCTCCATGGAGACCAAGCTCAGCGGCTTCTGGACCCGACCCGATGTCGCGGAAGGGGACGTGGACGCGCTGCTGACCGAGCTGCGCACCCCGTTGGACGGCCGGATCTACGGCATCGAGCGGGCGCTGGCCTGGGGCGCGAGCGTCGAGCAGCTGCACGAGGCGACCGGCATCGATCCCTGGTTCCTGGACCAGATCCAGCTGATCAGGGCGATCGGCGACGAGCTGCGGGATGCGCAAGCCGTGGACGCCACGCTGCTGAGAAAGGTCAAACGGTACGGGCTCTCGGATATGCAGATCGCCCGGCTGCGCCCGGAATTGGGCTCCGAGCACGTGGTGCGGGAGCTTCGCTGGTCGCTCGGGGTGCGCCCGGTCTTCAAGACGGTGGACACGTGTGCCGCCGAGTTCGCCGCCACCACCCCGTACCACTACTCGGCGTACGAAACGGACGCCGAAGCTGCTGAAACAGAGGTCGCGCCGCAGACCGAGCGGCCGAAGGTGATCATCCTGGGGTCCGGGCCGAACCGGATCGGGCAGGGCATCGAGTTCGACTACTCCTGCGTGCATGCCGCGCTGGCGCTGCGCGACGCCGGGTACGAGACCGTGATGATCAACTGCAATCCGGAGACGGTGTCCACCGACTACGACACCTCCGACCGGTTGTATTTCGAGCCGCTGACCGTCGAGGACGTGCTGGAAGTCATTGCCGCCGAACGGATCTCCGGCACCGTGGTCGGCGTGATCCCGACGCTGGGCGGGCAGACCCCGCTGAAGCTGGCGCAGGAACTGGCCGACGCCGGGGTGCCGGTGCTGGGCACCTCGCCCGACGCCATCGACCTGGCCGAGGACCGTGGGCGTTTTGGTGAGCTGCTGACCGCCGCAGCGCTGCCGGCGCCCGCGTTCGGCACCGCCACTTCGTTCGAGCAGGCCAGGGTGGTGGCCGCGCGGGTCGGCTACCCCGTGCTGGTGCGCCCGTCCTACGTGCTCGGCGGCCGCGGCATGGAAATCGTCTACGACGAGCCGTCACTGGCCGACTACATCGAACGGTCTGCTGAAGTGAACAGTGATCACCCTGTCCTGGTGGACCGGTTCCTGGACGACGCCATCGAGATCGACGTGGACGCGTTGTGCGACGGCACCGAGGTCTACCTGGGCGGCGTGATGGAGCACATCGAGGAGGCGGGCATCCATTCCGGCGACTCGGCCTGCGTGCTGCCGCCGATCACGTTGGGCCGCAGCGACATCGCCACCGTGCGGGCGCACACCGAGGCCATCGCGTTCGGGGTCGGGGTCCGCGGGCTGCTCAACGTCCAGTACGCGCTCAAGGGCGAGACGCTCTACGTCCTGGAGGCGAACCCGCGGGCGTCGCGCACCGTGCCGTTCTCGTCCAAGGCAACTGCCGTCCCGCTGGCCAAGGCGGCGGCCCGGATCATGCTGGGCGCCTCGATCGCCGACCTGCGTGCCGAAGGCCTGCTGCCGGCGAACGGCGACGGCGGCACGTTGCCGGCCGGTGCCCCGGTGGCCGTCAAGGAAGCAGTGTTGCCGTTCCACCGGTTCCGCCGCGCGGACGGCAGCGGCGTCGACTCGTTACTCGGCCCGGAGATGCGGTCCACCGGTGAGGTGATGGGCATCGACACCTCGTTCGGACCCGCCTTCGCCAAGTCGCAGACAGCGTCGTACGGTTCGTTGCCCACCAAGGGCACGGTGTTCGTCTCGGTGGCCAACGCCGACAAGCGGTCGATGGTGTTCCCGGTGAAGCGGTTGGCCGACCTGGGGTTCCGCATCGTGGCCACCGAGGGTACCGCGGAAATGTTGCAGCGCAACGGGATGGACGTCGAGGTGGTCTCCAAGTACTTCGAGGGCCACGGATCCGACGACGGCACCGTGGTCGAGCTGATCCGGGCCGGAGACATCGATCTGGTGATCAACACCCCGTACGGGCAGTCCGGACCACGCGTCGACGGGTACGAGATCCGCACCGCCGCGGTGGCCGCCGACATCCCCTGCATCACCACGGTGGCCGGGGCGGCCGCAGCGATCCAGGGCATCGAGGCGCTGACCCGATCCGATGTCGGCGTCGCACCGCTGCAGGTCCTGCAGGCGCGGCTGCACCGGGACCGAGCGAGCCAGGTGCACTGACCGACATGCGGCATCGGCAGTGGGAGACCAGCCGCACCTCGAAGGTGAGCGGTGCGGCTTATCGTCGCGTGGCGCGGCCGGTGCTGTTCCGGATGGGTCATGGCGATCCCGAAACCGCCCACCAGCGCACCCTGTCGACGCTGACCCGGATCACCGGGTCACGCAGCGCACTGGCGGTGCTCGCCCGGCTGTCCGGTTCGCACGGCGAGACGCGGCGGGTGTTCGGCATCGACTTTCCTTCCGTGGTGGGTCTGGCCGCGGGCATGGACAAGGACGGCGTCGCGCTGAAGGCCTGGCCCGCCTTGGGTTTCGGGTTCGTCGAAGTGGGAACGGTGACGGCGCAGGCGCAATCGGGCAACCCGCGGCCGCGGTTGTTCCGGCTGACCGAGTCCGAGTCGATCATCAACCGGATGGGTTTCAACAACGCCGGGGCCGCGGCGCTGGCGGCCAGGTTGGCCGAGATCGGGGACATCGGGGTGCCACTGGGCATCTCGATGGGAAAGTCCAAGGTGACTCCGGTCGAGTCGGCGGTTTCCGATTACCTCACCTCGCTGCGGGCGGTCTACCCGTACGCCGACTATCTCGCGGTCAACGTGTCCAGCCCGAACACGCCGGGGCTGCGCGGTCTGCAGGATCGGGGCCCGCTCGACGAACTGCTCGGCGCGCTGACCGAGGAGGCCGGATGCCTTGCGGTACAACATGATCGCCTCGACCGGCCGGTGCCGGTGCTGGTGAAGATCGCGCCGGACATGTCCGATGGTGCGCTGGCCGAACTGCTGGAGGTCTGCTCGGATCGGGGTATCGCCGGGCTGATCGCCACCAATACGACCGTCCAGCGCCCCGGCGTGACAGCGGCCGAGATCGCGCTTGCCGCGGAGGTCGGCGGCTTGTCCGGTCGGCCGCTGGCCGCTCGGGCCCGGGAGGTCGTCCGGTTCGTGACGTCGCACTGCGACCTGCCGGTGATCGGTGTCGGCGGGATCGCGACGGCGCAGGACGGCCTGGCCATGCTGGACGCGGGCGCCAGCCTGCTGCAGCTGTACACCGGCTTCATCTACGCTGGGCCCCAGTTGGTGCGCGACCTGAACCGGGCGGTGGCGGCGCGGGACAGGGTCGATCCGGCGGTGCGCACCGCGGACTGAGAACATGACGGCCATGTCCATTCACAGACCGTTCGGTGCCAGGCTGATTGCCGCGATCGACGAGCGTGGCCCGTTGTGCGTGGGGATCGACCCGCACCCGGGGCTGCTGCAGGCGTGGGGACTACCGGCGACGGTCGCCGGGCTGGAACGGTTCGCGCTGACCGTCGTCGAGGCACTCGCCCCCACGGTGGCCGTGCTCAAACCCCAATCCGCGTTCTTCGAGTCCTACGGCTCGGCCGGGATCGCTGTCCTGGAAAGGGTTCTCGCGCAGACGAAAGAGGCGGGCGCGCTGGTCCTGCTGGACGCCAAACGCGGCGACATCTCCTCGACGATGTCCGCCTATGCCGCTGCCTACCTGACCGACGGTTCGCCGCTGGCGGCCGACGCGTTGACCGTCTCGCCGTTCCTGGGGTTCGGTTCGCTGACCCCTGCGGTGGACGTCGCCCTCGCCGAGGGTCGTGGGCTGTTCGTGCTGGCGCTGACCTCGAACCCGGAGGGCCGGGCCGTCCAGCATGCCGTGGACGCGGACCAGAAGACGGTGGCGCAGGCGATCGTCGACCAGGTCGCCGCGCTGAACGCCGGCGACGACCCGCTCGGTTCCATTGGCCTGGTGGTGGGCGCGACCGTGGGCCGGACCGGTTTGGACCTGTCGTCCGTGAACGGCCCGCTGCTCGCCCCCGGTCTGGGGGCCCAGGGGGCGAGTGCCGCCGACCTGCGGTTGGTGTTCGGCGACGCGCACGGCGCCGTGTTGCCGACGACCAGCCGGGACGTGCTCGGCGCCGGGCCGTCTGTGCAGAGGTTGCGTGACGCGGCTGCTCGGGTGGTGGAGGAGGTGCGCGCCGCCGTCGGCTGACGTCGGTGTGAGCCGGCTCAGTCGGCTCAGTCGGCTCAGTCGATGGCTTCCCCGCCCCGTGCTGCCGGAAATGCGAATTGATCGCCACTCCGGCCGCGCCGAAACCGTGGTCGAGCAGGACCTGCGTGAAGACCCCGTCGGAGGAATGGCCGATGGGCGGCGAGTCAGGTGCCCGACGACAGATTCGCGATGATCTGCGGAACGGTCACCTCGAGAAGAGGCGTCGACCTACAGGGTTGACCTCGTCGCGGCTGCTCTGGGCGGGTCCGGGTCAGACGACAGGAGTGCGGACCGTTCCGACCTTCTCGATGTCCACCTCGACGACGTCGCCGGCGTGCAACAGCCACGGAGGTGTCCGTGCACAGCCGACCCTGTTCGGGTGCCGGTGGCCACCAAGTCGCCGGGCTGCAGCGTGAACGTCCGGCTCATGACCGACAGCAGAATACCGACAGACGTCAGAGCCGTTGCGCCTCAGCGTGATTCCCCGAGTTCAGCGGCGGCAAGATCAGCACGCTGACGGCCTATCAGGTCAACCTGAGTGGGTGTTGGGGAACCGTGACCGTGGCGGCGCGGTGGTGCCGCCGCGGTGGAACGAACTCCTGAAATGCACTGGCTTGGGTGATTCGCCGGCCATCAGGTGCAGGACCGCCTGCCCGGCCGCCTGACCTTGCTCGGCGGCATGTTGCACCATCGTGGTCAGGTCGTGCGGCACGATGCGGTCCAGCGCGATCCCGTCGAACCCCACCACGCTCAGGTCGCCGGGAACGTCCAGGCCGAGTTCGTCGGCCGCCTTGATCACCCCGGCGGCCAGCAGATCGCTCTGCGCAAGAATCGCCGTCGGGCGGCGCTCGGGATCGTCGAGCAGCGCATGACCGGCCAGCATCCCCTCCCGGACCAGGCTGCTGCGGGCCATCACACCGGTGCTCTCAGGGAAGACCGCGCGAGCACCGCGGAGTCGGTCGAGGGTGACCTGGATCGTGCCGGCGCGTTCACGATCGGCGGTCAGTGCACCGGGTTCCATCGAAGTGTCCAGCGGTAGCGCAACGATGGCAATATCGCGGTGGCCGAGGTCGTACAGGTGTCTGGCCTCGAACTCGGTGGCCTGCTGGTCGTCGAGCGTGATGGTCAGCACACCCGCCATCGGCGGGCCACCGATCGCCACCGCCGGGATGTTGCGGCGGAGGCTGACGTCGAGCGACCGCGCGATCCTTGGGCTGCAGCCGAGCAGGATGACCCCGTCCATCGACGCGGCATCCATCACCAGCGAGCTCTCGCCGACGTCGGTGAGCAGCAGCAAACCGCGGCCTCCTGGAGTCGTTTCCTGTGCGATTCCATCCAGCACCGCGATCCGGAGCGGATCTCGGAAGGCGTCGAGCACCCGTTCTTCCAGGACCACGCCGATGATGCCCGAGCGTCCCTGCCGTAGCGATCGCCCGCGCGGGTCCGGCCCGGCGTAGTGGAGTTGCTCGGCGGCGGCCAACACCCGCTCGCGCGCGGCACCGGAAACGGGTCCGGAGCCGCTGAATGCCAGTGACGCGGTCGATACCGAGACCCCGGCGAGTGCTGCGACCTGAGCGAGGGTCGGCCGCTTGAGCGGTGGCGGGTGCGGAGGATCGGTCACGGGTTGCCGACGGTCTGTGCGTTTGTGGCGATGACTGTCGGCTCTGCACGGCGGGCGCGCGCCTGGGGGGCGCGGCCCCGTCGCATCGACAGCAGCTCCCCGTCGCATCGACAGCAGCGCCCCGTCACATCCAAAGCAGCCCGCACACTCCGCACCCTTCACCCCCGACCCGGGACACCTCTCGCAACGACCACCCGTCACACCCGCACGCGACGACCGAGGAATACCGATCATCATGCCCGACGCCATTTCTGCCAACGGCACGATCGACTCCGAGCGCGGCGCCATCGAGTGGGCATCGTCATCGTGGGAGCGGGCGCCACGATGACCGCCAGTGCGCTCGTGGTCATCGGCCTGGTGATCTTCGGGCTCGGCAAGGGCATGTGTGACGTCGCGATGAACGTCGAGGGCGCGGCCAACGAACGCGCGCTCGGGCGCACCCTGATGCCGCTGTTCCACGCATCGTTCAGCATGGGCACGATCGTCGGGGCCGGAATCGGCGCTGCCGCAGAGCGACTGGGGGTTCCGATCGCGGTCCATCTTGCGGTGATCGGGGCGCTGATGATCGTCGCGGTGCTGCTGTCGGTGCGCTTGCCGCAACCCGACCCGTTCGCGACCGCCGAACATTCCCATGCCGACCAGTCGGCCCAGGCAAGCAGGGGTGGTGTTCCAGACTGGGTATCTGGCGGGACCGTCGCACCCTGCTGATCGGCGTGATCGTGCTCGGATGGCGTTCGTCGAAGGCTCGGCGAACGACTGGCTGGCGCTGGCGATGGTCGACGGGCATGGCGTCGACAACGCCACGGGGGCGCTGGTGTTCGGTGTCTTCGTCACCGCCATGACCGGCCGCGGCCGATGATCCGCGCCACGCCGCGGCCCGGGTCAGCGCCGTCGCGACGATCGGCTACCTGGCGTTCCTGGTCGGCCCGCCGTTGATCGGATTCATCGGCGAACACGCCGGACTGCTCAACGCGTTGTTGCTGGTGCTGACCCTGGTGGCGGTGGCCGGATTCGTCTCTCCCGCGTCGCATCAGCCTCGCGAACTGGTCGACCACCCCGTCCAGCCGGAGGTGACCCGGGCCTGAGTTCCGGCCGCGGGCGGGCTCGCGGTAGCGCTCAGTGCCCTGGTAGGGCCAGCTTGAGGGCGACGATGACGAACCCCATGAACAGGTTGAGCGCGACGGTCATGGCCAGCACGGTGCCGCGGAGGTCGGCCCGACGGACGGCCGCCCAGCCCCACATCTGCTGCTCGGCGATCGCCACGACCAGCGCCGCCCAGGCGCCGTCGGCGACGCTGACCGCCGGTATCCACCCGCAGACCAGGGCGGCGATCGCCGGCGGGATCGCCGCCGCGGCGACCGGCCACTCGTGCTGCATCCCGGTCCGGATCGCCGCGACGTGCCAGCCCCCGTGCACCGACGCCACCGTCGCGGCGTACACATGCGCAATCCAGAACACGAAACCACTGACCACGACCAGGACCGCCAGCGAGACCGGACTGCGGGCGTCCCCGGCGCTGACGATCACCGACGCCGCAAGCACGGAACCGTAGACCGCCGAGGTGTAGTCGTGCTGCTTGTGCGGTCGGCGGGCTGCTGGCGTCGAAGCCTTGTTGGTCTTGCTCATCGGCTGATTCCTCCGGCTGGGAACGTCGTCAACTCCTGCTGCGACTGCCGTGGCCCAGAGCCTACGAGCCTACGAGCTGTGCCTGTTCGCAGTCGTCATCGTCGCGAGCCGTCCGACTCGTCGTTTGAGGGAGACGGGCCTCGTCGTCAGCGATATGGGCTACCCCAGGACGGTCGGACGGTGCGATCGATGGTCCAGGAGGGGTTGCGCAAGCTGCTGGCGGAGCGAGCGGCGACACCGCCGACGAGGAAGATGGGGGACGCCACCGTCACAGGGACGGGTATGAACCCGGAGTCTGCCAACGCGCCCTGGGGTGTCTTCGCGGCCGCGATCTACGAACTTCCGCCCCTGGATGACTGATTGCAGTGATCGCCGTCTACACCAACTTTGCAGTGATCGCCGTCTACACCAACATTCTCGTTTCGCCCATCGGCCGGACAGCCCCCCTACGCCGGCGCGGCACGGAACTGGCCGCGCTCATCGAGATTCCGGGACCTTGGGCGGTCGCCTGGCCGAAGCCGCCGGCCACCTGGATCGGCTTGCGGAGCTGATCACCGCCGGTCGAGTGACCGGACCAAAGATCCACGACGCGCGGATCGCGGCGTCATGCCTGGACCACGGCATCGACGAGCTGTGGTCCACCGATCGCGACTTCTCCCGGTTCCCGACCCTGCGGGTGCGCAACCCGCTGGTCAACCCGCGCAGAACTGGCAGGTAGCCCGTTGGCGCATCGGTGACAGGCTGGCGCTGGTGGAACGATCATCCGGACCGGGCGGTCGCAGACCGGTCCGTGCCATGGACCGCAGCGCACCGGACCCGTGGGGAGCCGAACGATCCCGGTGCGGTCGCTCACCGCGGGTCGGCTTTGAACTGCTGAACCAGTTTCGCCGGATACCGTGACGTCGTGAAGAAGGACCCGCAGTTTCACGAACCGCGCGCGCCGGCGATTGCCATCTGGGCCGTCACCGGCCTGCTGCTCGGGGTGGCCTTCGGGATCGTCGTCGGCGGGGTCCTCGTCCCGGCGTCGGTCGGCGCGGGACTCGGTGGGCTCTTCGGGCTGTTCACCACCCGGCGGCGTCCAGGTCCCATCGACGACGACTGACGCATCGGCCCGGCCCGCCGACCTCGCCCGGAGGGGCACCAGAGACGGGTATCCTTTGACCCGTTGTGGTGGCACGGCCACCGGGGGTTGATCGTCGTTACCCGCAGTCACTGGTCCGATTTGCTGATATTCGAACCACCGGTTCAAGGGAGATCCATGACCACCACGGCGACTCCGCCCGGCATCACCGTCGACCCGGTCGCCGACCGGTTCGGTGACCTCGACTACAAGGTCGCCGATCTCTCGCTGGCCGGGTTCGGCCGCAAGGAAATCACCCTGGCCGAGCACGAGATGCCCGGCCTTATGGCGCTGCGTCGTGAGTACTCGGAGGTTCGGCCGCTGGCCGGTGCCCGCATCTCGGGCTCGCTGCACATGACGGTGCAGACGGCCGTGCTGATCGAGACGTTGATTGATCTGGGCGCCGAGGTCAGGTGGGCGTCCTGCAACATCTTCTCCACCCAGGACCACGCCGCGGCCGCGGTCGCGGTGGGTCGGTACGGCACCCCGGAGAAGCCGTCCGGTGTGCCGGTGTTCGCCTGGAAGGGCGAGTCGCTGCGCGAGTACTGGTGGGCGACGAACCAGATGCTGCGCTGGCCGGATGGTCTGGGCCCCAACATGATCCTGGACGACGGCGGCGACGCCACCCTGTTGATCCACAGGGGTGTGCAGTACGAGAAGGCCGGCGTCGTGCCACCCACGCAGGACGATGACTCAGAGGAATACGCCGTCGTCCTCGATCTGCTGCGTGCCTCGCTCGCGGACGACCCGCAGTACTGGACCAGGACGTCGCCCTCGATCCGCGGCGTCACCGAGGAAACCACCACGGGGGTCAACAGGCTGTACCAGCTGGCCGCCGCTGGTGAGTTGCTCTTCCCGGCGATCAACGTCAACGACTCGGTCACCAAGAGCAAGTTCGACAACAAGTACGGTGTGCGGCACTCGCTGATCGACGGGATCAACCGGGGCACCGACGTACTGATCGGCGGCAAGGTCGCGTTGGTCGTCGGCTACGGCGATGTGGGCAAGGGTTCGGCCGAATCGCTGCGCGGCCAGGGCGCGCGGGTGATCATCGCGGAGATCGATCCGATCTGTGCCCTGCAGGCGCTGATGGACGGCTTTGAAGTCAGCACAGTGGAGTCGTCGATTCATCGAGCGGACATCGTGATCACCACCACCGGCAACAAGGAGATCGTCGGCGCCGATCAGATGCAGCGGATGAAGCACCAGGCGATCCTGGGCAACATCGGGCACTTCGACAACGAGATCGACATGGCGGGCCTGGCCCGGGTCAAGGGCGTGTCGAAGATCGAGATCAAGCCGCAGGTCGACGAGTGGCGATTCCCCAATGGGCACACCATCATCGTGCTGTCCGAGGGTCGGCTGCTGAACCTGGGCAACGCGACCGGTCACCCGTCATTCGTGATGAGCGCCTCGTTCTCCAATCAGGTGATCGCGCAGATCGAGCTGTTCACCAAGCCCGATGAATGGGACAACGAGGTCTACCGGTTGCCGAAGGCACTGGACGAGAAGGTCGCTCGCATTCACGTCGAGGCGCTCGGCGGCGAGCTGACCAAGCTGTCCAAGGACCAGGCCGACTATATCGGCGTCGACGTCGAAGGGCCGTTCAAGCCGGATCACTACCGGTACTGATCGCCTGGGTTCGGACGGCGGCGGGCGTTGGCTTCGCGGTCCGGCGCCGGGGCGGGGGTCTTCGGTGCCCGCCCGAAGGTGAGTCAGGTTCGCCGTGCCCGAAGGTGAGTCAGGTTCGCCGTGCCCGAAGGTGGGTCAGGTTCGCCGTGCCCGAAGGTGGGTCAGGTTCGCCGCGCGCGCGGCCGGTGCCGGGGCGCCCGCCGAACGCCCGCCCCGGACGCCGCCCGGACGCTGCTCTTGGCGTAGGTGCGTTCCTCGGTCCGCAGGATGGGGATCGCGCGGGCTGCAAGAGCAGCGTGGCAGGCGGCGAGAGCAGCGCGCCTACCGCTTGAGCATTGTCGCCGCGAAGCCGGTCGGGGCGGTCACGCAGCGAGAACAGCCGGCCCGGCGTCACCAAAGCACTGCCGAGGCGTGGGTGACCCCGTCCCGGACAGCCCGTGAAAGCGCGGCCGACGGCAAGGCAGTCGCTACCAGCGGGCGTCCAGCAGGTCGATGACGAAGATCAGCGTCTTGCCTGACAATCGGTGCCGGCCGCCCTTGGGCCCATAGGCGAGCTCCGGCGGGATGACCAGCTGCCGGCGACCGCCGACCTTCATGCCGGGAATGCCGTCCTGCCAGCCCTTGATCAGCCCGCGCAGCGGGAACTCGATGGACTCGCCGCGATTCCAGGACGAGTCGAATTCTTCGCCGGAGTCGAACTCGACGCCCACGTAGTGCACTCGCACGGTCCCGCCGGGTACTGCCTCGGCACCCTCGCCGATGGTGACGTCCACGATGTCGAGAACGGTGGGCGGCTCACCGTTGGGAAAATCAACGACCGGTTTGGACGAATTGGCAGATGTCATGGGGTTCATCCAACACGAGCGGGCCGACGGCAGCGTCCACCCGCCGCGGTCGGCGCTCGCCGACGGCCCCGCGGTTGTCGCTCGCCCACCCCCGCGGTTGGCGACCGCCCACGCCCCGCGGTTTGGCCCGCACTCGCCCACGCGGCCGGCCGAGGAGAGTCGGGCAACGAAGGAGAGCCGACAGCTCAGTCTCAGCGCACGCCGCTCATCAGCCGCCTGATGAACGGCGCCATCAGCAGCAGCACGATGCCGGCGCCGATGGCGATCCCGCCGAGGATGCCGAAATAGGCCACCTGGTTCTCGTCCGAGTAGTACTCGGCCAGCACGCCGGCCATCGCGGTGCCCAGCGCGATGGACAGGAACAGCAGCGCGACCATCTGCGTCTGAAAGACCTCCGGCGCCAATTTCGTGGCCAGTGACAGGCTGACCGGCGAGATCAACAGTTCGGCGATGGTGAACACGAAGAGCACGCCGACCAGCCCTAGCAGGGGCGCGCTGTTGGGCACCGTGCTCGCCATCGGCAGGAAGAGCAGGAACGCGACGCCCATCACGATGGTGCCCAGGGCGAACTTGATCGGCGTCGACGGCTGCCGCGTGCCCAGCTTGGTCCACAACGCCGCGAACACACCGGACAGGATGATGATGAACACCGGGTTGATGGATTGCACCCAGCTGACCGGCATCTCCCAGCCACCGAACAGGTTTCGGTTGAGCTGTTTGTCGGAGTACTCGGTCACCACGGTGAATTGCTGCTGGTAGAGCGACCAGAACACCGCACTGGTGATGAACATCGGGATGAACGAGAGCACCCGGCTGCGCTCGACCTTGGTGATCTTGTTGCTGCCCAGGATCACCACGAAGTAGGCGACGGTGGCCACGATGGTGATGATGACGACGATGGTCGCCAACCGATCGGTCCTGAGCACCCCGGTCAAGGCGAGCACCGCGACCAGCACCAGCGCCAGCACGGCCAGCACGATCATCGGCACCCGACGCTCGGCCGGCAGTGGGTTGGGTACGTGATGCGCGGACTCCGGCAGGTTCTTGCGCCCGAAGCTGTAGATCGTCAGCCCGATGGCCATCCCGACGGCGGCCAGCGCGAACCCGGCATGGAACCCCCAGTTCGACTGCACGAGCCCGGTCAGCAGCGGACCGAGGAACGCCCCGAGGTTGATGCCCAGGTAGTAGATCGAGAACCCCGCGTCACGCCGGATGTCGTCGCGTGAGTACAGGGTGCCGACCAGCGACGTCGCGTTGGCCTTCACTCCGCCGCTGCCCAGCGCGATGAGCACCAGACCGACCCCGACCCCCAGCAGGCCCGGCAACACGGACAACGAGATGTGACCGGCCATGACGAGGACGGCGGCGTAGAACAGCGTTCGTTCGGGGCCGATCAGCCGATCCGCCAACCAGGCGCCCAGGATCGTGGACAGATAGACCAGCCCGCCGTAGGCGCCGACGATGCTGGTGGCGGCCACCCGGTCCATGTCGAGGCCGCCGTCGGCGACCGAGTAGTACAGGTAGATGAGCAGGATGCCCTGCATCCCGTAGAAGGAGAAACGCTCCCACATCTCGACCGAGAACAGGGTGGACAGTTGGCGCGGCTGCCCGAGGAAGGTCTTCTCGGTAGCCGGTCCGGGGGCCGGGGCCGAAGTCGTCACGCAGGACACCCTGCCACCCGCAGTGAGGGGTGGCCAGCGACTCGCTGTTGCGAAACTGCAACGGAGTGCAACAGCGTCGCGACCCGCCGAGACTCTGAGCACTGACCGCCACCGGCTCGCTGGGCGCGCGGATGAAGTCGTTGACTCGCACCCCACGCGTCCCATTCGGGGCACGTTCGTCCGCGCCGAGGTATTTGATCCGCGCCCCGGGCTCGCGCCGCGGGTGGAGCCAGCGACCGCCCGTAGGGTTCTGGCCGTGGGCAGGTTGATCGTGGTGGAGGGTTTGGACGGATCGGGCAAGCGCACGCTCAGCGCTGCGATGGCGCAGCGCTGGCGGGGGACGGGGCGGACCGTGGCCACGCTCGCGTTCCCCCGATACGGCGTCGACGTGCACGCCGATCTGGTGCGGGACGCGCTCTACGGCCGGCTGGGCGACCTCTCGCGGTCCGTGCACGGCCCGGCGGTGCTGTTCGCACTGGATCGACGGGCAGCTGCTGGGCAGATTCGGGAACTGCTCGCCGGACACGACGTGGTGCTGCTCGACCGGTACGTCACATCGAACGCCGCATACGGGTCGGCCCGGCTCGGGGCGCCGGACCGGCCGAACGGGTTCGCCGGATGGGTACGCGAGCTGGAGGTCGAACGATTCGGGGTGCCGGTGCCCGACCATCAGATCCTGCTCGCCACACCGACCGCGCTGGCCGCGCAGCGGGCCAGGAACCGGGCCGCGGACACCAGTGACCGCGCGTTGGATGCCTTCGAGGCCGACCCGGGACTGCAGCACCGGACCGCGGCCATGTACCAGGTGCTGGCCGAGCAGAACTATTTGTCGCCGTGGACGGTGCTGGCTCCGGGTCCGGACGGCGCCGTCACGGTCCCGGACGCTCCGGTGGGGTGAGCCCCCCGGGGTTCACCCCGGGAATGCCGCCCGGACGGACGGTGGGATCGACGCGCAGCCGGTCGGCCGTGGCGGCCATCCGCAGCGCATCGGCCAGCCCCTCGGATCTGATCCGAACGTCGATGTACAGCATCGCGACCACCGCGCCGGTGAACGAGCCGGTGAGCCCGGCCGTCAGCACGCCGACGCCCTGGGTGACGATCAGTGCCGGGACGGCGTCGGCCGTGCCGACGATGGCCCCCGCCAGCGCGCCCGCCAGCACATGGGCGACAACTCCGATCAGCATGGCGAGTGCGACGGCACCGAGGATGCGCGCACGATATCCATGGGTGAGCAGCGCGGATCGTCGCATCGAGGCCTGCACCCCGGATCGCTCCATGACGGCGACGGGCGCGGCCAGTGCCAGCACCAGATAGGCGATCACACCGGGGACCAGGAATACGGCCAGCCCGATCGACACCAATACGCCGACGGCTCCGGCGACACCGAGCAGCATCATCCAGCGGCCGGCGAGTCGCTGTGCTGCCGCACCGGTGCCGCTCCGGCCCAGTGCCTCGGCACCCGCGTATGCGCTGGCCAGACCGGCGACGACCGGGGCGCCGATCGTCGAGACCAGGATGCCGAGGCCGGCGGCCAGCAGGATGG
>JADGOY010000106.1 GCA_017882715.1 Nakamurella sp.
GACCTGCATCGTCGCGTTCTGAGCGACCGGGGCTCGCTGTGTGGCGATCTGGGCCGCCAGTTGCAGGGCAACGCTGCGCAGCAGCGCGGTCTTGCCCGTTCGGGGATCTCCGAAGACCACCAGATGCGACTCAGCCGATGTCCAATCCAGCCACGCGGGTCGCAGATCGTGTTCGGCCAGCCCGAGCGCAGTTCCGAGCGGACCCTTGGGCTGTCCCTTTGCCGTCGCCCGGAGGTCAGCCAGCTGGACCATCGTCGGCAGCCTGCGCAGTGGTCGGATCGGTGGACCGGGCCATCGCGCGCAGACCGCGGCGACCAGCGCGTCGGCGGCGTCGTCGGCATCACCGACGGCCGCATCGGAACCGTCGGGCGGGATACCCTCAGCGTGGAAACCGACTGCGGAGCAATTGATCTCGGGGAGAGCGAGCTGGGCGTAGTGGCCCCCTGCGACGAGCGCCCGGCCGGGGATGGCGGCGGGCAGATCGCGAGCGAGGCGTCGGTCGACGACAGAATCGAACGAGTCGGCCAGCCGCAGCTCCAGCCGGCCGCCGAAGCCGGCGGCCAGTCGGCTGCGCAGCTGACCGGCCGACGTCACGGTCACGATCGTGTGGATGCCGACGCCGGGACCCCGGGTGGTGATCTCGGCGATGATGTCGTCCACGCCGGTCAGCCCATCGGCATCACCGACTCGACCCCAGCCGTCGATGACGAGGAAGACATCGGCGGGCACCACCGGATCGAGAAGACCCTCGGCCCGGGCCCGCCGCATCCGCGCCGCCGAGTTCCAGCCGTGCCTGCGCATCAGCGTCTCCCGCTCGTCGAGCATCGCGCCGACCACCGAGAACACCCGGTCGACCATGTCCTGATCCGACCGGGTCGCCACCCCCGCGACGTGCGGCAAGCGGGCGAGTGGCAGCAGAGCGCCGCCGGAGCAGTCGACGCAGAAGAACGCGACCCGACCCGGCTCGTAGCGCAGTGCCAGCGAGGCGATCAGCGTACGGAGCGCTGTCGACTTGCCCGACATGCCGGCACCGACGATGACGATGTTGCCCGTCGACCCGGCGAAGTCCCAGGTGAGTACCTCCTGACGCTGCTCTCCGGGCAGGTCGACCAGCCCGATAGGCGCCAGTACCCGGGCCGGGTCGCCGTCTCCACGGAATCCGGGAGTACCGGCCTTGGTCGCCAGGGCGTCGAACGTCAGCGCGGGCGGCAGCGGATCCAGCCAGATCCGCCTGGCCGGCCGATCCTGCGGTGATCGGGCGTGGCCCGGACGCAGCCGGTCCACCATCACGTCCAGGACCGTGGGGCGCCCGCTCGACTGCCCGCCCGCTCCCTCGTCGAGGTGACCGGCGGCCCGCTCGCCGCGTTCGTGCAACTGGTCGATCCGGTCTGCGACGCCGTTCGTCGAGGTGAAGGGCATGATCAGCGCCGGGGCGGGCCTGGCACGCACCGGCGGACGATAGGGCTGGGTCACCATTCCCGCCCGGAATCGCGCGAAGACGGTCGTGTCAACCTTCAGGTACGCCGACCCCGGCACCGACGGCAGGTGGTACGCATCCGCGGTCCCGATCGCGTCCCGGGACTCGGCCTCGGAAAAGGTCCGCAGCCCGATGCGGTAGGAGAGGTGTGTCTCCAAGCCGCGGATCCTGCCCATCTCCAGTCGCTGGGTGGCGAGCAGAAGGTGAATGCCGATAGACCGGCCGACGCGTCCCACGGCGACGAAGAGGTCGGCGAGATCTGGCCTGGCTGAGAGCATCTCGGAAAACTCGTCGACGATGACGAGCAGCCGGGGAAGCGGCTCGAGATCCGTGCGCCGGCGCCGCAGCTCGGTGTAGGCGAACAGGTCGGTGACATTGCCGGCATCGGCCAGGATTTGTTGACGGCGGAGCAGCTCCCCGCCCAGGGCCGCCCGGAACCGGTCGATCAGGCTCAGGTCGTCGGCCAGGTTGGTGATCATCCCGGCGATGTGCGGGAGGTCGCGCAGGCCGGAGAATGTCGCGCCGCCCTTGAAGTCGGCCAGCAGCAGGGTGAGCGAGTCGGGTGGGTGACGTACGGCGAGCGCGGCGACCAGGGTGCGGAGCAATTCCGACTTGCCCGATCCGGTCGCGCCGACGACCAGCCCGTGCGGGCCCATCCCGCCCACCGCCGACTCCTTCAGATCCAGCACCACCGGTTGGCCGCGTGGATCGGCGCCGATCGGCACACGAAGCACAGCGGACGTCGTGCGCGGTCGCCAGCAGGTCGTCGGGTTCAACGCTGCGACGTCAGAAACGCCGAGTATGTCGGGCAGTCCCTCCCAGACATGATCCGTGCTCTTTTCGCCCATCCCGGCGTCCGACCACGGTGCGAGCGTTCGGGCGAGCAGGGCCGCGCCGGCCGCGGTGAGGTCGTCGAACCGGCATGGCACCGTCCGGTCCAGCTGCACACCGTCAACACCGGTCCAGCCGATGGCGTCCGGGTCCAGCGCCGGGTCGAGGATCTCCACGAGATCTCGGGAAGGACCGGTCCGGTCCCTCGATCCGAGGATCAGTCGGACGTCGACTCGTTCCGGTTCGTCCAGACGCCGTCCGAGCAGATGGATCTGATGGATGACCAACCGGCCGCCCCATCGGTCCGTGGTCGGCAGGTCGGCGGCGTGCGGTCCGTCGACGATCAGGACGAGCCGGCGGGGGACTGTCGATGGCTGTCTCGAATGGGCCGTCGCCGACCCGGGGCTCTCGAGGTCGTGACGCACCCGCGCGGCGAGCAGCGCCGCCAGCTCATCCGCGGACGACCCCGCCACCGGGGCGGGGTCGACAACGCCGCCTCGCACGAGGTGTGGCAGCCATTTCACCCAGTCCCATGCGGCTTCCTCACCGGAGTCGCGCAGCACGAGCAGCTCGACCTCATCTGGCGCGTGGTGCGCGACGATCTGCGCGATCACGGCTCTGGCCAGTCCGCGAGTGCGGGCCTGGGTGCCGATCACCGACACCGACCCGACGCGTGCCAGCGGCAGGCAGACCGGCTGGTCGTCCAGCCGGCCGTACCCGGTCACCAGCCCCCGCGCCGCCGACCGGCACACTGGGTCGTAGGAAATCAGCGGATCCTGCCCATCTGCGGGCAGGCGAACGGACCGGCTGAGGCGTACCGGTCCCAGGCCGACTCGCACCGCGAGGAAATCGCTGTCGGTAGGACGCCGTTCCCAGCGTCGCGACAAGAGCCTGGCCCGCTCGGCCGCCTCCGCCGGATCGGGGTGCACTTGCGCGGCTGATTCACGTTGGCGCGCCGCCACGAATCGCAGGGTCCGGCGCAGGTCCTCCAGGTAGTCCAGGTACCGCTCACGGAGCTCGCGCGCTCGTCTCCGGCGTCCCGTCCGCGAACCGATCACCATGATCAGCCCGGCGACGACCGAAGCCGCCAGCACCAGAAGACCAGCGGCGGCCAGCAGCGGCCGACCGGGATTGGTCAGGGTGACAAGCAGGGACCCGGATCCTGCGGCCAGCGGCAGGATGATCATGCCGGCCCAGCTCCCCGGCCAGGCCGATTCGCCCAGCCGCGGCGGGGCGGCCAGCTCGATCGGTGCCCGACCCGGATCGGGCACCGGAAGGCGCGGACCCCGGGCGGCGACTCGTGTGCTCAAGACCGACCTCCGGCGCTGCTGGGCCGGATCCCATCGGCGACCGGACCCCGATCGTCGACCTGGGGATAACTGCCCGTGGATGGTGACCCCGTGAGGCTACGATCCCGACCGCCGGATGCCGATGGGTTGTCCACAGAGCGCCTGACGAGGACACCTCGGCGGCGGCACCAGGGACCCGAGGGGGATGAATGCATCGTGTCGACGAGGCTGCGGCGCAGTACTGCGCGGTGACGTTGGTCGACGGCGCCTCTCGCCGCGACCTGCTGCTGCCGGCGTCAGTGCCGTCGCAGGTGCTCTTGCCCGGGTTGTTGCGACTGTTGCGCCCGCACGATCCGGCCGCCGTCCCCGGAACCTGGTCGTTGACCCCGGTGGGTCGGCCGAGCATGGGTTGGGAGCAGAGTCTGGCCGACGTCGGGGTGGTTCACGGAGACGTGATGATGTTGACCAGTTCCCCGCACATGCCGCGGGAGTCGGTTGTCGAAGATGTCAGAGGCCGCATCGAGGACGTCGTCGACCGCCGTGACGCCCGGTGGAGCGTCGCATCGACGGGAGCCTTCCTGGCGTGGCTGCTTGTTGCCTGGGCATTGCTGGCCGTGCCGATCGTGGCCGGCCGGATCGCGCCGAGCCCATCCGGCGTGCTGACGGCCGCCGCCCTCACCGCCGGGCTGACCGTGGCGGCCGTCGTCGTCGAGCGGCGCGGCCTGGCCTCCGCCGGGTCGGCGCTGCTCGCCGCGGCCTGTGTCTGGGCAGGCATCGGCGGGTGGCAGGTGGCCGCCGAATGGCCGACCAGCACCGCCATGGGCCTGGGCCCGCTGGCCGCGGCCGCGGCGTCGCTGGCGCTCGCCGTGCCGAGCGGGGTCGTAATTCCCCAGGCCAGGACCCACGCGGCCGCGTGCGCTGTGCTCGCGGTCGCCGGGACCGTGGTGGCCTGCACCTCGTTGACGGGTGCAGCTCCGCTGACGGCCGCCCGGGTGTGCGGCATCGCGGCCGTGCTGTGTTGTGCGGGGGCGTCGAACGTCGCGTTGGCGTTGGGCGGGGTGATCGCCGAGGACCAGCGGGCTCGCCCGTTCGCGGCGCGGCCGCTGTCCGAGGTTGATCGACGGATCGACCGCGCCGACGGCATTCTCGTCGGACTGCTGGCCGGGATTGGCTTGGTCGTCGCCATCTGCGCAGTCCAGCTGGCAGGCTCCGCGGATCGCTGGGACGGCCTGCTGGGGGTTGGCATCGGTGGCGCGCTGGTGCTTCGCGCGCGAACGTTCTCGCGGGTCCGTCACCTGTTGCCGCTGTTGACCGGTGGGGCGTTGGCGCTCGGCGCGGCCTGGCTCAGCCTCTACCAGCGCAGCGGGCCGTGGCAGCTTCTGCTTGCCGTGGCGGTCGGGGTCCTGCTGGTAGCGGTGGTCGCATCGGTGCAGTGGGTGCCGGCGCTGTCCGCTCCGATGCGGGCGAGGATGACGCGCTTCGTCGATGCGGCCGAGATGGTCCTGGCCGTGCTGGTCGTGCTGCTGGCGGCCGGTGGGTTCGGTCTGTACGCGTGGGTCGGTGCCGCCGCGACGTGAGCGGCCCAACCATTCTCCGGGCACCCTGGGCGTCCGGTGACGACTGGCTCAGCGGTCCGCCGAGGTGCTCGGCGGCGGAGTCGCGTCGATCTGCTGCTGACGGTGGTAGGCCTGAGCGACCGCCGCGCCCGAGATGATCATCGCGACGAGAACCAGGCCGGCGGCGGTCGCCGGCCACACCCTTCGCCGATCCCGCCAAGAGCGCGACGGGCCGTGCAGCAAGGCACTGTTGAGTTGACGCCTGCGGATTCTGGCCACCGCGAGCAGCGGCAGCTCAGCTGACGGCGTGGGTGGGCCGGAGTCCGGGACGTTCAGCGCAAGCGATGGTCCGACGGGCACAGGGTGTTCGGTCAGCTGGGCGGACTCGATGCGCACCGAGCAACGGTAGACACCAGCCCGGCCCCGGCGGTGCGGTTATCCACATTCCGGGGCCGTCCGTTGCAGCGGCAGGGCACACTGGTGGTCATGCCGGAACTGCCCGAGGTTTCCGCGTTGGCGGCCTTCCTGACCGAACACGCGACCGGGCAGACGATCTCCGCCGTCAACGTGGCCTCGTTGAACGTGATGACCACCTACGACCCGCCGACGTCGTCATTGGTGGGTCGGGTTGTCACCGGAGTGGGCAGGCACGGAAAGTTCCTGGACATCGTGACCGGACCCGCGCCGGTGGGAGCTGATCACCAGGGACCTCAGCAGGACCTGCATCTGCTGTTTCACCTGGCCAGGGCCGGCTGGTTGCGATGGTCGGACGCGTTGTCGGCGGCTCCGGTCAAGATGGGCGGTCCGATCGCGATGCGGGTCCGTCTGCAGCACGGGGGCTTCGACATCACGGAGGCGGGCACCAAGAAATCGGTGGCGGCCGCCCTGGTGGTCGATCCCCGGACGGTGCCCGGGGTGGCGCGGCTCGGCCCTGATGCGTTGGAACTCGACCGCGACGGGCTCACCTCGGCGTTGTCTTCTCGCACCGGACGAATCAAGACCGTGATCACCGACCAGACCGTGATCGCCGGAATCGGCAATGCCTATTCCGACGAGATCCTGCACATGGCGAAACTCTCCCCGTTCGCGACGGCCGGGTCGCTGCGACCGGACGAGATCGATCGGCTCGCGCGGGCGGTGTCGGAGGTTCTCGGCGCCGCCATCGGCCGGTCGGTCGGGGCGGAAGCGGCCAGGCTGAAGGGGGAAAAGCGGACAGGTCTGCGGGTGCACGCACGGACCGGCCTGCCCTGCCCGGTCTGTGGTGACGTGATCGCTGAGGTGTCCTTCGCGGACCGTTCCTTTCAGTACTGCCCTACCTGCCAGACGGGTGGCAGGTTGCTGGCCGATCGCCGACGGTCGCGACTTGTGAAATAGCTTGCGGGGCAAGGGGGTTTCGTTCACACGAACACCACGACGCCGCTAGGCTGTCGTCACGCTCAGTGAACGCGGAAGGAGGCGTCGGATGACGGACGCCGAGGCGGATCATCCCGCGCCGCGTCCGCCGCACGAGGACGACGCCGAACGAACGGCGGAGCCGACCGCGGGGAATGCTGCGGTGCCCGCCCGACCACTCACCCGTGGCCTGCGTTCGGCACCTCCGTCCTCGCGTCGGGTCAGCGATGATCAGCGCTTCCAGCTGTCCACCTACGTGCCGCCGGCGCCCAGAGTCAGTGACCGCGAGCCGCGCACGATCACCCACGGCGAGCGCGCCGAGCAGCAGGAGCGGGCCCGCGGGCGCCGCAGGCGACGCACCAGACGGGCGGTGCTGCTCGGAGTCGGCGTGGTCGTCCTCGCGGGAATCCTGTGGGTGGGATTTCGCAGCTATCAGGCGTACTGGCATCTGCGAAATGCCGCGTCCGCCATGAGCGCCTTGCAGGACGAGGTACGCGACATCACCAAGTCCGATCCGGCCGCAACGGCACAAACCGTCGATCAGCTGCAGGCAGAGACCAGCAGCGCGCGGTCCGCGGTGGACGACCCGCTCTACCGCGCCGCGACCGTCATCCCCTTCGTCGGGCCGAATCTCGCTGCCATCCGTGAGGTCACCCTGACCGTGGATTCCTTGTCGACCGACGTGATGCCCTCGTTGGTCGACATCGCGCAGACACTGCAGCCCGCCGAGTTGGCCCCCAAGGACGGCAGCATCGATCTGCAGCCGCTCCAGCGGATTTCCCCGTTGCTGCAGAACGCGGACGCCGCGGTGAATCAGGCCCGGGAGCAGACGGCGTCGATCGACCGCTCGAATGTCATCTCACCCGTCGGCGACGCGGTGAACACGTTGTCCAGCAAGTTGGACGCTGCTGCGGACATCACCGAGCCGGGGGCCAGAATCGCCCGCCTGGTGCCGTCGATGCTCGGCGCGGACGGGCCAAGGACGTACCTGATGGTCTTCCAGAACCTGGCGGAGCCGCGCGCCACCGGCGGGATCTTCGGCTCGTTCGCCCTGATCCAGGCGGACCAGGGGAAGATCACGATTCTCCGGCAGGGCGCTTCCAGCCGGACACTGGGCTTGTTCAACCCTCCGGTCGCGGATCTCACCGAGAACGAGAAGCATCTGTACAGCGAGCGGATGGCGCAGTATCCGCAGGACGTGGACTTCACTCCCGACTTCGCCACCGCCGCTCCGCTCTTCACCGAGATGTACCGGCAGCGCACCGGAACCAGCGTGGACGGCGTCATGTCCATCGATCCCGTTGCTTTGTCCTACGCGCTCGAGGGCACCGCTCCTATCGATATCGGCGACGGTTTCACCATCACCGCAGACAATGTGGTGCCGACTCTGCTGTCGACGGCGTACAAGCAATTCGACGAGAAGAACCAGGATGCCCGGGACAACTTCCTGGCGAACGCGACGGGCCTGGCGTTCTCCGAGGTGATGTCCGGGCGGGGCGACAGTGGCGTCATCCTGGACGGATTGCGCAAGGCGGCCACCGAGCGCCGGATCCTGATGTACAGCACGAACGCCACCGAGGAGGCTGATCTTGCCCGGACCAATCTGGCGGGCGGGCTGGACGAGAACCTGGGTGCCCCGAGTATCGGGGTGTTCCTCAACGACGGCACCGGAGCGAAACTCGGCTATTACCTGGGCAACGAGGTCAAGGTCACCCAGGGCGCGTGCCGCGCCGACGGTCGACGCGAACTCGACGTGGCCGTGACGATGCACTACGACGCGCCGTCCTCGGGCTTGCCTGCGTACGTCACCGGCGCGATTCCGGCCGGTCAGCCGTACACGCTGACGACCAACCTGCTGGCCTTCGCGCCGCTGGGTGGAGGCGTCATCGGGGCGACCCGCGACGGCGCGGACATCGGTATCGGCCGTGGGCAGGACCATCTGCGTGAGGTCGGCACGGCGACGATCGCGATGAACCCGGGAACGTCGACACTGGTGACGTTCACCGTGCTCGCGCCGTCCGGCGGCGACCCGTCCTCCGAGGTGACGCCCCGCCTCGTGTTGACCCCCGGAGTGCAGCCATGGGCAGTCTCGGTCGACCCCTACCAGCCATGTTCGGCGGTTCAGCACTGAGCATTTCTTGGCGGGTCGGCCGGTCCGTTCGCCGTCAGTGCCGAGTCGGCCGGCTACGAGGCCTGCGTGATCACCCCGATCACGTGACCCTCAGGATCGGCGAACTGGCCCAGCTCCATCCTGCCCATGACCCTCTCCGGTCCCATGAGCCTGGTGCCGCCGAGGCTCTCGGCCTTCGCCAGCGCTGCCTCGGCGTCAGGGACTTCGACGTAGACCGTCACGTGGCCGCCGTAGCCTTGGGGGCCGCTGCCGACGCCCCCGCCGATCCCGATGCCGTCGGCGTTCAGGTTCTCCGCGCGCGCGACCACGCCGTAATTCATCGGGTTATCGCTGTCGATCTGCCAGTCGAACAGTTCTGAGTAGTACGTCTGTAGTTTTCCCGCGTCGGTTCCGATGATCTCGAAATGCACCACTGGCAGTCCCATTGCCCGCTCCTTTCGGCGCCGGACCGACCGGCGCTCCGATCTGCTGTCGGCATTCACCAGACCACAGATCGCGCGGCGTGCACAGGGGACCGCCCACCCGAATTCGCCGGAATCGCCGACCCCGGTGACCGTCGTGTCCGAACACCTCGCGGCCGGTTCCGACGGTGCCGCAATCCCCGAGTTTCGCCTGCTCAGGGCACCGTCACGTCCCGGCAACCCAGCAACGGGTTGCCGGCTCCGCCGTCGGTGGTGATCGCGAAGGCGCACACCGAGTGCTTGCCCGCACCGACGGCCGGCACCGACGCCGAGAAACCGTGGCTCGAGCCGTACCCCGGGTAGGCCGCTCCGACATCCGGGCGCGACCGATTGGCAAGAAACCCGGGGTAACCGCGGGTTCCGGACGGGCCGATGTCGTAGACATGTATCTCCACCGTTCCCGCCGGGCGGTTCGGATTGAGCGCCCAGCCGTTGGAGACAATCTGGCCGCCGGCTACCGTCACCGAGTCCAGGGCCCCGAAAGCGTTCTGCACCAGGACGTTCCGGCAACCGAGCAACGGGTTGGTGTACGGCGGGTTGAGGTTGATCGCGTACGCGCACACCTGATTCACCCCCGCACCTGCGGTGGGAACGGTGGCGTCGAAGCCGGAATTCGGTCCCACCCAGGGGAATACCGCCGGCACGTCCGGACGCGCACCCGCGGTGCGGCCCGCCGCGAACACGGTTCCGGCGGGGCCGTGGACATAGAAATGGACATTCTCTGCGGAGGCGGCGGCATCGGGGTCGCTGGCCCAGCCGGCAACCCGTAGCGTCGACTGCCCGTTCGGGGTCACGCTGTCCAGGGCGCCGATCGGTCCCGGCAGATCGACGTCACGGCATTGGATCAACCGGTGGCTACCAGGGCCGACGTTGATCGCGAAGACACACACGGTGTGCCGGCCGGCGCCGGACAGCTGAATGGAACCGTTGAAGCCGGTATTGCTCCCCACCCCGGGAAATGCGGCTGCGACGTCCGGTCTCGACACTCCGGTGACGAGTCTGGTGCCGACTTGCGAACCGTCCGGCCGTCGGTCGTAGACGTCGACGTTGATCGGCTGCTGCGGTGAGTCCGGATCGAATGCCCAGCCGGCGAGCCGGTAGGTCCGGCCGGACAGCCCCGTCCAGTCGAGCGAACCGAGGGGATCGGGGTCCGGCGGTGGACCGGGCGGGTTGGCGCCGACGACCAGCACGCCGTCGGCGTATCCACTGGTGACCGCGCTGCCGCGGGTGATCGTCAAGCAGAGCCAGTAGCGCCCGCTGGGTACCCCGGTGGTGTTCCACACGGTGGTGTTGGCGCCCGGGTTGACCGGGACACCACTGGCCGCCCGGATCCCGTCGCAGCCGATGCGGTCCGTGTCGGCGGTCAGCGTCGCCGTCCCGCCTGCCTGATAGGCCGCGTCGTTCCAGACGATCGGGAAGGACCCGGTGGTGGCGAAATCCGATCGCAGTTGGACGTCCTTGAGATACCAATGCCGACCGCCGCGGTCCTCGTTGGGATCCCAGCGCAACGCAGTCACGGGTGTCGAGGACAGGAAGCTGGCGCTGCCGGTGCCCGGCTCCAGCAATTGATCGTCGGGCAGGCCCATGTCGAAGCTGAGCGTCCGGGTGCCCGAATACGTCAGGATGTCGTCGGTCTGCCCGCTCAGGTTGTCCTGCCGATTCCACACGACGCGGCCCATGGTGCCCCCGCCGGCGATGTCGCGGAGGTCGAACGGACCGTCGTAGCCCGAGGTGATGGTCAGGTTCCGGTACAGGCGGGAGTCGATGCCGCCCGCGCCGACCCGGAGGTAGACGAACGGATCGTTCGACGTGTTCGTCGCGGCCAGTTCCCCGCCCGAGTAGGACACATTCGTGGCGTTCCCGATGCTGACGACGTCGTCGGGACCGTTCATGTCCCAGGGATTGCCGAGCACCGTGGCGGCGTAGTCGCGATCGCCGACGGCGTTCGGCGTGACGAACCGCGGGAGCGGCGCCGCCAGCGTGACACCCTGCCATCCGGCGAACCCGGCGGACGAGCGCACGCCGATCCGGTAGCCGCCGGCCGGAAGCGCGGAGAGATCGGTCGATCCGGAAGTACCCGAGACTCGGGCCAGCACGCCCCAATTGGTCTGGCCGGTCGTGTTGTTCGAGTCGTCCGCATCGGCGTCCCACACGATGTCTGCGGGACCACCGATGGGGTTCGACCAGGTCAACGCCGCTCCGGAGCGCGGCACGACCAGCCTGAACCAATCAATCGCGAAGGTGGTGCCTGCGGCACCCGGCGAAACGGCCAGCCGCAGGCCGTTCATGGATCCGCCCCAAGCGAGCGGCCAGCCGCCGAACACGGACGGGCCCGGGGTGATGACGTAGGTGTTCCACCCGGCCTTCATCGTGAACGGCTGGCCCCCGCCGCAATTGCTGGCGACCGCTCCGCCGGGGCAGTTGAACCACATCAACCCGGCCGGCACGTCGCGATCCGCATACGCCTGTACGGCCACCGTCCGATATTTGCTGCTGTCCAGCATGTTTCCGGGCCTGGCGCCATCCCGGCCGATGAACAGCGGGCCACCGTACCCTCCCCAGATCGGCGACACGTAGCCGTTGTCGGTCAACCGCATCACGGCCATGCCGCCCCCGGACTGGGCGTTCGCCGCATTCATGGTCGGCCCGCTGTCGAGCAGCAGGTCCTCACTGTTGGAGTAGTCCCAGGGATCGGCGAAGACGTCCGTCGCGTAGTCGTGTCCCGCCGCGCCCGCTGTGTCGGCGGCGGCAGCCGAAGCGAGCAGCGGCGTGGTGGCGGAGTCCGGCGCTGTTGCGGCCATGGCCGTCGGCGCCGACCCCAACAGCAGGATGAGCGAGGCCGCCGTGGCGATGACGGAACGCCGTTGATGGTGTCGCCGACCTGATCCGGAATCGACCGTGACGATCACCGCGTGAAGTCCTGGGAATTGTGCCATCGTCATAGTCCCGGTTTTCGGCCAGCGGCACCGGAGTTGTGCGCACTGATGTCGACTTGACCCTAACCCCCGCGCAGTGGTCAATCGGGAAAGCGAGCGAGAATTCACTCCAAGGATCCCGCAGTGAACGTAGAAGGGCCGGCGCTGATAACTGAGCAGATTCGCACGTACCCTTTCGAGCGGGGCTCTGACGCGCGGCGATCTGCGCTGGTTGGCCGCCGAACCCAAATCCTCAAATCTGGGTCCGTCAAGGAGAATGATTCGAGTAGGGCGGCGCGGAGCAGATGGAAGCGCTTTTCGGGGCGTGGCATTGCGCCACGGCGCCGTGTCTTGCGTTGCGGCATGGACGGTTTCCTGCATGACGAGCGCGTCATCCGGCAAGACGGCGCCTGCTCCTTTGCGCGTCGTCGGAAAGGTGCCAGTTCGCTCGCACGCTGCAATTCACCTCTTGACCTGCTTCCCTGTGCGAGCGGAACGGCCGGATCCCAAGATACGTCAATCCCGCGCCATTGCCGGTGGTGACTTTACGGCACCAAATGCGGATCTCAGATACCCGGACAGGTTCACGATTTTCTGGACGGGGAGAATGATGGCGCACTGTCACCATTCAACGCATTGGTCGGCACGATCGATTCTGTGCGGCGTGAATCTCGCCGAATTTCCGCCGACGCGGCTGCCCGGTGGCAACCGGGGGTTGTATGGCGATGGTGCTGTTCGCGGGGATGAACGCGCCCTTGGGGTCCTCGGCAATCAGGGACGCGGATTGGCCCGCGACCATGCCGTTGTTGGTGTACAGGGACATGGTCAGTCCGGTGGCCAGGACGACCACCGAGAGCAGGCCCCGGTGCCGGGCCGATGCGTTTGCGCCAGGTCATGTGAACCCGGTCGTGTCCCCCAGTCACCCACCGGCAACCGCGGACGGCATCCCGCCGGAGTCCGCGCACGCGCCGGACGACGGGTCAGCGGATCGGTCCCGAGACCCGAGGGTGGAGCCTGCGCGTCCCCCGCACCCGGAGCCGTCAACCGTTGACGGGCGCAGACAGATGCAGGGGTCGCAGGATCCGCCGCACCGAATCCTCCAGCTGATCCGCACACTCCCGGAAGACCGAGATCGGTCGTCCGATCGGGTCGGCCACGTCGTCCTCTTCGACCGGAACTGGTTGGAGCATTCCGCGGGCGAACTTGGCCTCGGCAACGAGCCGCCGACCCAGCTCCGCGGGGTCCGCCGCGCTGATCGGCCCGACCTGGTCGGCGAGCCTGGCGAATTGGCGGATGGTGAAGGTTCGGCCCAACGCCGGGGGGGCCATGGTGACGAGCACCGCTCGGTGCTGGCGGGCGGCCGCCAGGATCAGGTCCGCCTGCAGGATGCGATCCCTGGTCACCTCGACCGCCTGGTGGCCGGGGACCAGCACCGCCCGTTCGTTCAACACGACCTCGGCGAACTGATGCATGGGACGGATCCGATCGACATCCGTGCCGGCGGAACCGATGTGCCAGGAATTCTGGTCACCGAACTGCTCGGTGACGGCCGCGCGGAGCAACTGCTCAGCCATCGGCGACCGGCAATGGTTGGCGGTGCACACCACCAACACGTTGAAGGTCGACACGAACTACTCCCTTCCGGAGTTCGGACGCGGGCGAGCAGCGGTGGCCGAGGAACGGCCGTCGGATCCGTGGTGGGAGTCCGACCGGAACGGTAGCGGCTCTCGGCCGCGCCTTCGATCCGTGGTTGCCCAACCGCTCTGATCTGACGTCCCGCCCAGGCAGGTCCGCAACCACCGGTCGGACGGCAGGGAACATCAGACAGCAAGGCTGCCACTGGTTCGGTGAGCGGCACGTCGCCCGACGGTGACGGCACGGCCGATGCGGCGTGGCGCTCCGCCCGGCTATTCGGGGACCGGGTGGTAGCCACCGGTCTGGGTGACCTTGGCCATGGCGCGCATCTTGTTCACCGCGTCCAGCGCGGCGACCTTGTACGACTCGGCCGACGTCGGGTAGTTGAACACCGCGTCCACCAGGTAGTCGACCGTGCCGCCGCAGCCCATCACGGTCTGCCCCGATGTGCACCAGCTCGGTGGCGTTGGTGCCGGCCCTCAACTGGTCCTCGGTGCGGCCGACGAAGCTGATCTCCGGGATGGTGTAGATCCCGATCGGTTGCAGGTCGCCGAGCTTGCTGCCGACCGGCTCCCCGAACGCGTGGTAG
>JADGOY010000107.1 GCA_017882715.1 Nakamurella sp.
TCAGCGCGTCGACCTGGGTGGTGGCCTCTTCGGCGGCGGCGTCGGCGTCGGCGCGGTGCCGCTCGGCGGTGCGGCGGTCCTGCTCGGCGCGGGCGGCCCGGGCGGGTCGCCGCGGCGACGCGTTGTTCGGCGTCGGCGGTGACCGCGTCGATCTGCATGCGGCCGGCGGCCTGGGCGGCGGCGGCGCGGCGGGCCCCGCCAGGCCGCGCCGCGGTTGTGTGTCGGGTCGTCGCAGTACTCCGGGGGGCGGCCGACGGCCTTCCTCGGCCCGCCGGCGCGGGCGGGCCGTTGGCAGCCCGGGAAACCGGCAGGTGCGGGTCGGGGCGACAGGGTCGGTCATACCGTTCACCGCACATGACGCTATACGTTACTGATACATATTACGGAGTACGGTACGGAATCAGCGAATGGCGGGGCGGGAAGCCCCCTCGCCAGGCAGCGGGCCACGACCGCAGCTCCGGGACGCCCGAACTCGCGGATGGGGGCCCGGTCCCACCACGAGGTGCACGGTGAGGACTCAGAGTCGTCGCCGGCGCCTCGCCGGACGGGTCGCGGGTGGTGTGCTCGATGGTGGTGGTGTCGCTGGTGCTCTTGCCGGTCCGGGTGATCCGCGAGGTGACATGCCGCAGGGACGGGCCGATCTCGTCGACTTCCAGTTCGATGACGGTGCGCTTCTCCCCGTCGCGGGTTTCGAAGGACCGTTGCCGGAGCCGGCCGGTGACGATCACCCGGCTGCCCTTGACCAGGGACTCGGCGACGTTCTCGGCCGGTTGCCGCCACAGCGTGCAGCGCAGGAACAGGGCTCCCCGTCCTTCGCCGCTGGCCTTGTCGAAGACCCCGGGGGGTGGACGCCACGGTGAAGTTGGCGACGGCCACACCGCTCTGGGTGAAGCGGAGTTCGGGGTCGGCGGTCAGATTCCCGACGATCGTGACGCTGGTGTTTCCGGACATGCTGTCTCCCTTGGGTTCTCGGGCTGATGCCCGGTTGGTGGTGGTGATCGGCGACCGCTCGTCGTGTCGGCGGCCCGACCGCCGTGGTGATCGCAGGCGCGGGCGGAGGGGCTCAACGACTTCGGTATCGCCCGCAGCTCGGCCGAACCGGCATGACCGGCACCGGGCTGATCCTGGGGAGAGGAGGCGGGGGGAATCGCACCCCCCGCCGCTCGCAGAACCGTGCGGAAGCCTCTCGGCTTACACGGGCTTACACGGCTCCCATCGTCCTGCCGTCGGGTTTCAGGCCGAATCGCCAGTGAGCGAACAAGCCTGGAAAGCGTCGGGCGACACTGGCCAGGAAACCAGGAAGAGCTTTGCTCCTTTCTCGCGTCGACGTAGCCTGTTGTATTTGCGCATGGTCCAGCGGGCACCAGGTGATCATTGATGCGCCGTGGGAGGGGATACAACGGGGGTTATTCACAGGGAATTGTCTCTCGAAAGAAGATCAGCCCGCGGACCGCGTCGCGAGTCGCTTCGAGAGTCGCTTCGAATGTTTCTCTGGGTCGGCGGTAGTCGGAGGTCTTGGCGCTCACCCGAGGGTTTCCCCGCCGGGATCTTTCGCGTCGACCGTTGCCGTAGCGGAAATACCCACGCCAGCCGAGAAACCGGTTGAGATAGACCGGCAGGCGCATCCTCGCCTTCAAAGCCTTGGCCCTGGCGGCCCTGGCCGTGGTGTGGTCGTTGCCGTCCGGCATCGTAGCCACCTGGACGCCGGGACCGCAGAACACCGCAGCCACTCCCCCGTCGTCAGGCCCAGTTGGTAAGGCCGGCATTTTCGATCGAAACCGACAGCGGCCGTGCGCGAGCGGGCCGCCGGCCAGGGCATCTCCGTGTCACCCCGAGGCCGGATCTCCGCCGATGTGGTCGCCCAATAGTCCACTGCGGCGCAGGCCGGACCAACAGCTCCCGGTCGATCGCAACCATCGTCGGACGGTGGACTCGGGACGTGCTGCGGAAAGTGCGGGTTCGGCCGCTGCCGAACGGGCGCAGCACATCCCGACACCGCGGGCAGGGCAGGTCGCCCGCCAGCAGGGTTTCGTCGGCCACTTCGGGGCGCGACACCACCACCACGACACAGGTCTCCATCCATGCCAGCCAGCATTGCCTACCACACCCGAAGTCGACAGAGGCCATTTCGTGTTGTAGGAAGCCAACTCTCACCGCGCGTCGTCACGAGTTTGCCGACCAGATCAGCGGTCGGCACACGACCGGTGTTCTCCGACCACCGACCTCGCTCGACGTGGAAGATTCCCTTCTTCGGCGGAGTGATGACGCCGAGGAACCGCCACGAGGCGCACCGGGTATCCGCATCGGCGGTGACGGTGACACCCGCAGTCAACGGCATCCGGATTGGGGTTCAACAGCCGGTCGCGAAATCGAACCATCATCCTGTTGATCTCTGCATTCCCGGCGTCGAACAGGTGGAGCTGAACGACGGTGTCCGGGTCGTGGAACATTCGGTGGCCGCTCCGGTCCCGGTTCCCGGATCCGCAACACGTATTCGGCCCGTTCCAGCGCGGACACGTCGGCCGGCTCATCGGCGGTTTCGGCGACCGCGCCAGGCAGATGTCGATCACGGGTTTCGCCGCCAGCCAGGTGCCGATGTGGACCCACTTTCGACGATCGCTGTGGGCGGCGCTGCGGCGCTCCTGGTCCATCACCCGCGGCCCCACGGCCCGGCATCACCCAAATCGGCGCCGCCGCGGTTTGGTAGCGCTCGTTTCCGGCTGCGAGGCGGCCGGGGCGTTGATCCCCGACAGTCATCAGCGGTGAGTTCCGGGGCAGCGAGTCGGTAGTATCGGAGGCACTGGGCCAACCGAACAGATGGGTTCTCGACGGTCAGGACGTGAGTGAGGTGCCCGCGGCCTCCTTGTCAATGGTCAACCAGGGTCACCTCGAAGGAGTACTGGCTGGCCCGATAGCAGTGCCGGCCCCATTCGACGGGCCGCCCCGAGTCGTCGTGCGTCGCTCGTTCCATGGTCAGCACCGGGCTGCCGCGCTTTTCGCCCAATAGGGAGCATTCCTCCGGGGTGCCCGTCCTGGCGCCGATCCGCTGCTTGGCGACCCGGATGTTGACACCTTTCGCGCGCATGAGTTGGTACAACCCGCGGGTCGCCAGATCCTTCCCGCCGAGGCTGAGCAGGTCCTCCGGGAGGAAGTTCTCCATGATCACGAGCGGCTCGCCGTGCCCGAACCGGAGCCGCCGCTGGTGGAGCACCGTGCTGCCCGGTGCAACGGCCAGCGTCACCGCTGTCTCGTCCGAGGCCTGCACGACCTCGTTGGTCAGCACAGTCGTTGTCGGAGCCTGGTGATGGTTGGACAGGTCGTCGAACAGGCTCGTCAACTCGACCGGCCGGGTCACCTGTCCATGGACCACTTGGGTGCCGACGCCACGTTTACGGACCAGGAGGCCCTTGTCGACCAGTTCTGGATGGCGCGCCTCATGGTGGGGCGGGACAATCCGAACTGCTCGGCGAGGCTGATCTCGTTGTCCAGCCGATCACCGGGCGCGAGATCACCCTCGTTGATCGCAGACTCGATCTGCTGAGCGACCTGGAGTACAGCGGCACCGGACTGGACCGATCCAGGTCGACGAACAGCTGCGTCATCGATGCCTCCCCGCCGGTTGGATCCAGTGATGGTAGTACAGGTCAGCCCGACATCAATACGATTGTATGTCCTATCAAAGTCTTGACAGAGCGGTGCGGACTGCGCCAGAGTCATATCTCGTCACGGCGCCGCCGCCGTCCGGATTGGATCCAGATGGCGCCGCAGGACTCCGTTGGCGCGGCGGCAGACCCGGTGAAGAGACGGAAGGACCCTCAGTGGCCGAGTATTTCGAGGTGCTGACTATGGGGAGGGTCGGTGTCGATCTTTATCCCCTGCAGGACAATGTCGGGCTGGAGGACGTCGATACCTTCAGCAAGTCAGTGGGCGGCAGCGCCGGCAATGTGGCCATCGCGGCCGCCAAACACGGACGCCGATCGGCCCTCATCTCTCGCACCGGACCGGACGCCTTCGGGAAGTTCGTCCACAAGGCGTTGCGTGAGATGAATGTCGATGATCGGTTCATCACCGAGTTGCCCGACCTGCTCACCCCCGTGACCTTCTGTGAGATGTACCCGCCTGACCATTTCCCGTTGCTGTTCTACCGCTTGCCGATCGCCCCGGATCTGATGATCCGTCCCGAGGAACTCGATCTGGACGCGATCGGAGGTGCGGGCATCTTCTGGACCACGGTCACCGGTCTGTCCGCCGAACCGAGCAGGTCCGCGCACCATGCGGCCTACGAGGCACGGGCCAAGCGCCCGTTGACCATCCTGGACCTTGACTACCGGCCGGTCTTCTGGACCGATCCCGAAGATGCCTCGCGGGAGGTGCGAGCGGCCCTGGAGTACGTCACTGTCGCGATCGGCAACAAAGAGGAGTGCGAGATCGCGGTTGGCGAAACCGAGCCGATGCGCGCCGGACGGGCATTGCTGGACGCCGGTGTCGAGTTGGCGATCGTCAAGCAGGGCCCCAAGGGTGTGTTGGGAATGACCAGGGATTCGGTAATCGAGGTGCCCCCCACCCCGGTTTCGGTGATCAATGGCCTCGGCGCCGGCGACAGCTTCGGCGGCGCGGTCTGCCACGGCTTGCTCTCCGGCTGGGACCTGGAAGCCATCCTGCGGTTCGGCAATGCCGCGGGGGCGATCGTCGCTACCCGGCGCGAATGTTCCACCGCAATGCCAACGACCGACGAGGTTCAGGCCCTGCTGCGAGAGGTCTCCCATGTCTGATCTGGCCACCGCCGCTAACACGTCATCTTCTGCAGGACAGGCGATCTCGGGACCCTCCAATCGCGAACGCTACCAGGCACTGACAGAGATCCGGGTGCAGGATCCGGAAGCCATCCGGCGGGCCGCAGATGCCCGGACCAAGCGCAGCCTCACCGGGCAGGACGGACGGCTGATGATCATCGCCGCCGATCACCCTGCCCGCGGCGCGAACGGCGTCGGCGGCCGGCCGCTGGTCATGGGGAACCGGATCAGCCTGCTCGAGCGACTGGAGACCGCCCTCGCCAGGCCAGGTGTCGACGGGCTGCTGGCCAGCCCGGACATCGTGGAGGACCTGCTGCTGCTCGGTGCGCTGGAGGACAAGGTCGTGATCGGCTCGATGAACCGCGGCGGCCTGCAGGGCGCGTGCTTCGAGCTGGACGACCAGTTCACCGGTTACGACGCCCAGGCCTGTGCCGATATGGGTCTGAACGGCGGCAAAACGCTGACCCGGATTGCCCTGGATGACCCGGGCACGCTCAACACGATGACCGGCACGGCCAAGGCGATCAACGAGCTGGCCGAGCGGAAGCTGATGGCCATGGTCGAGCCGTTCTGGTCGTGGGTGGACGGAAAGGTCCGCAACGACCTGTCGGCGGATGCCGTGATCAAGTCGGTGGGAGTGTGCAGCGCGCTCGGCCGGACCTCGGCCTACACCTGGATGAAGCTGCCCGTGGTCCCCGAGATGGAACGGGTCATGGAATCGACCACGCTGCCGACACTGCTGCTGGGCGGCGACCCGGACACCGGCCCGGAGGAGACATTTGCCTCCTGGCGGGCCGCCCTTGCGCTGCCATCCGTGCGTGGGCTGGTCGTCGGCCGGACCCTGCTGTACCCGGCGAACGACGACATCGAGGCGGCCGTGGACACCGCAGTCTCGATGGTGCGGTGACCGGCGTGAGTGGTTCCGGTGCTGTGGCTGCGCGGGCAGCCTCGCTCTTCCGGCCGGCCGGTTCAACAGCCGCGGCCGGGTTCGACGTGGTGATCACACCGGAGTCTGCCGGCTGGGGTTATTCCAGCCTGCGTGTGCTGACCGTGCCGGCCGGTGGCAGTTCGTCCTTCACGACCGGCGAGCAGGAAATGATCCTGCTGCCGTTGACGGGTGCAGCGCGGGTCGATGTCGACGGCGAGCACCTGGTGCTCGCCGGCCGCGCCGGCGTCTTTGCCGGTGTCACTGATTTCGCTTATCTGCCAAGGGATTCGAAGGTTTCGGTAAGCAGTCTCAGAGGCGGGACCTTCGCCATTCCGGGTGCGAAGGCGGCGCGCCGGCTGCCGGTCCGCTGCGGCCCGGCGTCCGGCGTCTCGGTCGAGTTGCGCGGCGCCGGCAGCTGCAGCCGGCAGGTCAACAACTTCGCCACCCCGGCGGCCTTCGAGACCGACAAGCTGATCGCCTGCGAGGTGCTCACCCCGGCCGCGAACTGGTCGTCCTACCCGCCGCACAAGCATGACGAGACTACCCAGACCGAGGCGGAACTGGAAGAGATCTACTACTACCGGTTTCAGTCCGCGCAACCGGATGCCGCTGCGAGTGGGGCCAAAGGTGTTGGTTATCAACGGGTCTACGGAACGCCGGAGCGACCCATCGAGGTTCTCGAAGAGGTCTCCGACGGCGACGTGGTGCTGATCCCGCACGGCTGGCACGGCCCATCGATGGCCTCGCCCTCACACGACATGTACTACCTGAACGTGATGGCGGGCCCGGAGACCGAACGGGCCTGGCGGATCAGCGACGACCCCAACCACGGATGGGTGCGCCGGACGTGGGAAGGACAGCCCGTCGATCCGCGGCTGCCGTTCTATTCGGCGCCGGCCATCCGCCCTGGACGCTCCTGAACCTTGATCCCGACATGCATCGACCACCAGTCTGTGCCACCCCTTGCTCGCCCTCGAAGGAGAGGACCGCATGACCAGCTCGACCATCACCGACGAGCGGCAGACCGTTCGGCTGACCGTTGCCCAGGCGGTCGTCAGATTCCTCGGCCGGCAGTACACCGAGCGAGATGGCATCCGCCGCAAGTTCTTTGCGGGCTGTTTCGGCATTTTCGGCCACGGCAATGTCGCCGGGCTCGGCCAGGCCCTGCTGCAGTCGGAACTGGAAATGCCCGGCGAACTGCCGTACCACCAGGGCCGCAACGAGCAGGCGATGGTGCACATCGCTGTCGGTTACGCTCGGCAGAAGGACCGGCTGGAGACCTTTGCGGTGACCGCGTCGGTCGGCCCCGGTGCGTCGAACATGATCACTGGCGCCGCCCTGGCGACCATCAACCGGATCCCGGTGCTGCTGCTGCCCAGCGACATCTTCGCCACCAGATGTGCCTCGCCCGTGCTGCAGGAGCTGGAGGTCCCGAACGGGTACGACGTGTCGGTCAACGACGCGTTCCGTCCGGTGTCCCGATTCTTCGACCGGGTCTGGCGGGCCGAGCAGCTGCCCGCCGCGTTGCTGGGCGCCATGCGGGTGCTGACCGATCCTGCCGACACCGGCACGGCCACGATCTGCCTGCCCGAGGACGTCCAGGCCGAGGCCTACGACTGGCCGGTCGTGCTGTTCTCCGAACGGGTGTGGCGGATCGCCCGACCGGTCGCCGAGCCCGAGGTGCTGGCCGAGGCCGCACAGGTCATCTCCTCCGCCCGGATGCCGATCATCGTGTCCGGCGGCGGCGTGACCTACTCCGATGCCAACGAGACGCTGCGCGCCTTCGTGGATGCCACGGGCATTCCGATCGGCGAAACCCAGGCCGGGAAGGGATCACTACCCTTCGACCACCCGCTGAACCTCGGCGCGATCGGTGCCACTGGTTCGCCTGCCGCCAACTACTTCGCCCGGCAGGCGGACGTGGTGATCGGGATCGGCACCCGCTACTCGGACTTCACCACCGCGTCGCGGACCATCTTCCAGAACCCCGACGTCCGCTTCGTCAACATCAATGTGGCCTCGCTCGATGCGTTCAAACATGCCGGCCTGCCGGTGCTTTCGGATGCCCGCCGCGCGCTGGAGGCACTGACCGGCCTGCTGGCCGGATACGCCACCGCCGCGGAATACCAGGCCCAGGCTCAGCGCCGGGCAAAGACCTGGGACGACGAGGTGGTCGCCTCCTTCCACTCCGGGTACGGCGCGCGGACCGGCGTGCTGGCACAGGCAGAGGTGCTCGGCGCGGTCGACGAAGTGATGGAACCCAGGGACGTGGTGGTGTGCGCGGCCGGGTCCCTGCCGGGTGATCTGCACGGCATGTGGCGCACCAGGGACCGCAAGGGGTACCACGTCGAATACGGCTATTCCTGCATGGGCTACGAGATCCCCGGTGGGATCGGCATCGCGCTCGCCGCGCCGGATCGGGACGTGTTCGTCACCGTCGGGGACGGCTCGTACCTGATGATGCCGACCGAACTGGTCACGGCCGTGCAGGAGGGAATCAAGATCATCGTGGTACTGCTGCAGAACCACGGCTACGCCTCGATCGGCTCGCTCGCCGAATCCCTTGGCGTGCAACGGTTTGGCACCAAGTTCCGGTACCGCAACCCGGATTCGGGACGGTTGGACGGCGGCATCCTGCCGGTCGATCTGGCGGCGAACGCGGCCAGCCTCGGGGTGAAGGTGTTGAAGGCGTCCACTCTGGAGGAATTGAAGGACGCGCTGGCCAAGGCCAAGGCGTCGGAATTCGCCGTCCTGGTGCACGTGGACACCGACCTGGAGTACCTGTCACCCGGTGGCGACGGCTGGTGGGACGTGCCGGTGGCCGAGGTGTCCGACCTGGACTTCACCAGGGCGGCGCGCGAAACCTACAACGAGTTCAAGGCCACCCAACGGCCGTACCTGTGACCGACGTCGCCCGCGCGGCAGCTGTTTCCCTTCATTTCCTTTGCCTCTCTGTTCCTGACCGGTTCGCCGGCCGCTGTCACCTGGAAGGACACCGACCATGACCACGATCACCGATCCCGAGGCGTTGCCGAGCGCCGACGGCGATGCGACGCATCCGCCCGCCAATCTGCCCACCGTCGTGCACTGGGCGGCCGGTGCGCCTTTCGTCGGCAAGAGCGATCGGACGGCGCCGGTGTACGACCCGGCCACGGGCTGGGTGACGAAGAATGTGGCGCTGGCCTCGCGCGAGGACGCGGAGGCGGTGATCGGCGCGGCGGCCGCGGCGTGGCCGGCGTGGCGGGACATGTCGCTGGCGCGGCGCACCCAGGTGCTGTTCCGATTCCGTGAACTGCTCAACGAGCGCAAGCACGAAGCGGCGGAGATCATCACCAGCGAGCACGGCAAGGTGCTGTCGGACGCCCTGGGCGAGGTGACCCGCGGGCAGGAGGTCGTGGAGTTCGCCTGCGGCCTTGCCCATCTGCTCAAGGGCAGCCTCACCGAGAACGCCTCGACCAAGGTCGACGTCTCCTCGTTGCGGCAGCCGCTGGGCGTGGTCGGCGTGATCTCACCATTCAACTTCCCGGCGATGGTGCCGATGTGGTTCTTCCCGATCGCGATCGCCGCGGGAAATGCGGTGGTGCTCAAACCGAGTGAGAAGGACCCGTCGACAGCGAACTGGCTGGCCGCGCTGTGGCAGGAGGCCGGACTGCCGAACGGGATCTTCAACGTCCTGCACGGGGACAAGACCGCGGTGGACGCGTTACTGGAAGATCCTCGGGTGAAAGCGATCTCGTTCGTCGGGTCGACCCCGATCGCCCGGTACGTATACGAGACGGGCACCGCGCACGGCAAGCGGGTGCAGGCCCTGGGTGGCGCGAAGAACCACATGGTGGTGCTGCCCGACGCCGACCTCAACCTGGCCGCGGACGCGGCGGTGAACGCCGGCTTCGGCTCCGCCGGAGAGCGGTGCATGGCGATCAGCGCGCTGGTCGCGGTGGACGTCATCGCCGACGAGCTCGTGCACAAGATCACCGCGCGGATCGCGACGCTGCGCACCGGCGACGGGCGGCGGGGCTGTGACATGGGTCCGCTGGTGACCGGTGCGCACCGGGACAAGGTGGCCTCCTACGTGCAGGCCGGTCAGGACGCCGGCGCCACCCTGGTGGTCGACGGGCGCGACCCGGTGGTGGACGGCGAGTCCGGGGGCTTCTGGCTCGGCCCCACGCTGATCGACCACGTCACCACCGACATGTCAATCTACACCGACGAGATCTTCGGTCCGGTGCTGTCCGTGGTGCGGGTCGATTCCTACGACCACGCCCTCGCGTTGGTGAACTCCAACCCGTACGGCAACGGCACCGCGATCTTCACCAACGACGGTGGCGCCGCGCGGCGCTACCAGAACGAGGTGGAGGTCGGCATGGTCGGCATCAACGTGCCGGTTCCGGTGCCGGTCGGCTACTACTCCTTCGGCGGCTGGAAGGCATCGCTGTTCGGGGACACCCACGCGCACGGCACCGAGGGTTTCAACTTCTACACCCGCAACAAGGTCATCACCACCCGGTGGCTCGATCCCAGCCACGGCGGACTCAACCTCGGCTTCCCGCAGAACGAATAGGAGCGCAAGGGGTGGCTGCGGGTGCTGCTCTGCACGCGGATCCGTGCTGTGCGGGCGGCTCTGTCCCGCCCTGCGGTCGCGAAAAGTGCCATCCCCGGGGCGGCGGCACCGGTCACAGCCAGATCTCAAGTCAGCTATGACGTAATAATGTCTGAACAATGTATTGACATCACATGTGGCACAGGCCACTCTTAGGCGAGCCGGTTCCACCCGGCAGCGAACGGAGGATTTGAATGGGCGCCAACGGCGACGCCGGGACCCTGATCATCGGCTCGGCACCGGATTCCTGGGGTGTCTGGCATGCTGACGACCCGGTGCAGGTGCACTGGAAGGTGTTCCTGGACGAGGTGGCCGAGGCCGGCTACACCTGGATCGAACTCGGGCCCTACGGCTATCTCCCCACCGATCCCGCCAGGCTCTCCGATGAACTTGCCGCGCGCGGCCTCGAGCTCTCGGCCGGCACTGTTTTCGAGCATCTGCACCGTCCGGATTCCTGGGAGTCGGTGTGGAAGCAGGTCTCCGACGTCGCCGGACTGGCCAAGACCCAGGGCGCCGACTACGTCGTGGTGATTCCCGACATGTGGCGCGACGACACGACTGCCGAGGTGCTCGAACCTCGCGATCTCACCACGGAGCAGTGGGACCGCAAGACGAAAGGCATGGACCGGCTGGCCAAGGCCATCCTGGACGAGTACGGGATGCGGGTGGTCTTCCATCCCCACGCCGATTCCCATGTCGACACCAACGAGCATGTCGGCCGTTTCCTGGCGGGCACCGATCCTGACCTGGTGACCCTCTGCCTGGACACCGGTCACATCAGCTACTGCGGTGGCGACAACCTCGCGCTGATCCGCGACTACCCGTCGCGCATCGGCTATGTCCACCTCAAGCAGGTGGATCCCGCTGTCCTGGCCAAGGTCAACGCGGAAGATCTCCCGTTCGGCTCGGCGGTCAAGCTCGGCGCGATGTGCGAACCGCCGCAGGGTATTCCGCAGATGCCGCCGGTGCTCGACGCGCTCGACGCGCTGGGGCGGCCGTTGTTCGCCATCGTGGAGCAGGACCTGTATCCGTGCGCGGCCGACGTTCCGGCGCCGATCGCCACCCGCACCCTGCAATACGTGAACAGCTGCCGCCTTCCCGGCAAGTGAAGAAAGGCTCAGCAGGACGCTCCGGCGCCTGCTGGGCCCCGATCCGATCGTCCGAGGGCGACCGAGGCCAGGTCGATAGCGCAGTAACCCGATGTACCACCAACCTCTCTGGGACGTGGTGTCCCGCAGCGAAAGGATCCGAATCGATGACGATTCGCAGAAGGGCCCTGGGGCTGACCGCGGTCGCCGTGGCCGCCGCGCTTGCGCTGACCGCCTGTAGCGCTACCGGCGGCAAGGATGCAGCCGACGCGGGCGCCGCAGCCGCCGCCGGCACGGGCGCACCGGCGAGCGGCGGCGGAGCGGTCGCCGACACGCCGAGGTTCACGATCGCCATGGTGACCCACGAGGCACCCGGCGATTCCTTCTGGGATAAGGTTCGCGCCGGCGCCCAGGTCGCCGCAGCCAAGGACAACATCGACCTCAAGTACTCGAACGACCCCACGGGTCCCGGTGAGGCCACCCTGATCCAGAACGCCGTGGACAGCAATGTCGACGGCATCGCCGCGACCCTCCTCTCGCCCGACACGCTGAAGGGATCCATGCAGGCAGCGGCCGACGCGAAGATTCCGGTTGTCGCGTTCAATACCGGTATCAATCAGTACAAGGAACTCGGCGCCATCATGTACTTCGGCTCCGACGAGGACGTCGCAGGCAAGGCGGTCGGCGCGAAGATCACCGCCGCCGGTGCCAAGCACCCGCTCTGCGTGATCCAGGAGCAAGGCTCTGTCGCGCTCGAAGCGCGCTGCGCTGGCGTCAAGGCCAATGCCCCCGGAACAGAGAACATCCAGGTCACCGGCACCGATATTCCGTCGGTCACCGCGACCATCGGCGCGAAGCTGCAGCAGGACCCGTCGATCGACTACGTGGTGGCCCTGGGCGCACCCATCGCCCTGGCCGCACAGCAGTCGATCGCCGACTCGAACAGCACGGCCGAGCTCGTCACCTTCGACCTGAACTCCGACGTGGCCAAGCAGATCCAGGACGGGAAGATCCTCTTCTCCGTCGATCAGCAGCCCTACCTGCAGGGCTACATGGCGGTCGATTCGCTCTGGCTGTACCTGACGAACAAGAACGATCTCGGTGGCGGAGGGCCGGTGCTGACCGGGCCGTCCTTCGTGGACAGCACCAACATCGCTGACATCGCGAAGTACGCAGCCAACAACACCCGTTGATGTCACTTGCTCCCCGGGGGGGTGGGCGTGCCCACCCCCCGGGCCACCACCCAGCTAGGGAGAACGTCATGAGTCAATCTCTGAGCAAGTCCCCGGCGACGCCACCGGCATCGTCGGGTGCCGCGACTCCGCCGCCGGCGAAGGTGCCTGCACCTCTGATGACGCGTCTGTTGGCGCGTCCGGAGATCGGCGCATTGATCGCGGCAGTCGTGATCTACATCTTCTTCTTTGCCGTCGCGCCGGCGTTCCGGTCCGCCGAGGCTTTTTCCACGATTCTGTATGCCAGTTCGTTGATCGGAATTGTGGCGGTCGGTGTTGGTCTGTTGATGATCGGCGGGGAGTTCGACCTCTCTGCTGGTGTCGCGGTGGTCACCTACGCCCTGACCGCGGCAATGTTGAGTTACCAGTTCAACCTGAACATGTGGGTCGGCGTCTTCTTGGCGATGATCCTCTCGTTGTTCATCGGTTTCATCAATGGATTCTTGGTGGTGCGGACCGGGATACCCAGCTTCCTGATCACGTTGGGTACGTTCTTCGTGCTGCAGGGCGTGAACCTCGGAGTGACGAAACTGGTCACCGGGGCGGTGTCCACCCAGAACGTTTCCGACATGGAGGGTTTCGACAGTGCGAAGGCGATTTTCGCATCGTCGTTTGACATCTTCGGGGTCACGGTCAAGATCACCGTGCTGTGGTGGTTCCTGTTCGTGCTCGTCGCTACCTGCACGTTGAACCGGACCCGGATCGGTAATTGGATCTTCGCGGTCGGTGGGAACGCGGCCAGCGCCCGCGCCGTGGGCGTGCCGGTCAACAAGGTCAAGATCGCGCTGTTCATGGGTGTCGGGTTCCTGGCGTGGTTCTCTGGCATGCACCAATTGTTCGCGTTCAACACCATCCAGGCCGGCGGCGGCGTAGGGCAGGAGTTCCTCTTCATCATCGCCGCAGTGGTCGGTGGGACGCTGCTGACCGGTGGCTACGGTTCGGCCGTCGGCACCGCGCTGGGCGCCTTCATCTTCGGGATGACCCAACAGGGCATCGTCTACGCCGGTTGGGACCCGAACTGGTTCAAGGCGTTCCTCGGCGTCATGCTGCTGCTCGCCGTCGCCGTGAACCTGTCCGTGAAGAAGTTCGCCACCACCCGGAAGGCATAGCGATGACTGACACTTTGACCGAACACGCCGACCCGACCCTGCACAAGGGTGAACCGCTGATCGAGATGACGGGCGTCGGCAAGACCTACGGCGCCATCCGCGCCCTGAAGGGCATCAACCTGTCCGTCAGCGCCGGGGAAGTGACCTGCGTGCTCGGCGACAACGGTGCGGGGAAATCCACCCTGATCAAGATCATGTCGGGGTTGCACTCGCATTCCGAGGGCACCCTGAAGGTCGACGGGCAAGAGGTGCATTTCTCTTCGCCCCGCGAGTCCCTCGATCACGGCATCGCGACCGAGTACCAGGACCTCGCGGTGGTCTCGTTGATGGAGGTGTGGCGGAACTTCTTCCTGGGCTCGGAGATGCAGGCCGGGAAGTATCCCCTTGCTCCGATGAAGATCAAGGAAATGCGGGAGATCGCCGACTCCGAGCTGAAGAAGATGGGCATCACGGTCAAGGACATCAACCAGCCCATCGGGACCTTGTCCGGCGGGCAGCGGCAGTGCGTCGCGATCGCCCGGGC
>JADGOY010000108.1 GCA_017882715.1 Nakamurella sp.
CCTGCGCGATGCCCAACACCCGATCGGCCTCGGTCACCGCGGCCACCCCCGCATGACCGGTCACCCGCGGATCAGCCGGCCCGATCAGCACCCGACGGCCCCCACCACGGCGATACGCACCCCGAGACGACGCGGTAGCAGATAGCATCAAACCGGTGCCCTTCTGGTGTGGGACGTGGAAGCCTTCGAGAGCCCCATTTTCCCACGTCAGAGGGCATCCTCACGTTCACGACCCGACCCCGAAGGTGCACCCTAACCACGGATCTGGGTCAGAGACCTTCCCTTCGGTCTTGAGCTGCTCGCCAGAGGAGACCAGATCCTCAATCGTGGCGGGCGCTGTGGGTGCCAATGTGGTGTTGCGGAACAGCGCGCGGTTTAGACATGGACTTGACCGTTGGAGGTCACGCCGTCGATCGCAGTCTTCAAGAAAACGTTCTTCTTTGCGTCCGTCATCAAGACCGGATCGATCGCGCCGTTCTGCACCATATTGCCGATGCCGTCAAGGGCCTCGATGACCAAGTCGGGCCGGGCACCTGCCCGGGATGCGGTGATGAACTGGGACTGAACCGTCTGGCTGCCGGAGATGACCTGGACATTGGCAGGTATGCCATTGTCCGCGGTGAACTTCTTCGACACCTCCTGGAGCACGGGGGCGTACAGGGCCGAGGACCAGATCGTAGCGCCCGCGGTGCTCCCGCCGGGAGCTGCCGAAGCGCCTGCGGCGCTGCTTGCCGCGGCGCTGGAGCTGCCGCCCGCCGCGGCACTGCCGTCGCGGCGGCACTGGAGGTACTGCTGCTACTGGAACTGCCGCCACAGGCGGCCACGGCGAGCGTGACGATTCCCATCAGCGCTGCCATTCGTGTCTTGCGCAGTTGCATGGTGCTGAGTCCTCAACACTGTCGCTGACTCCTCAACACTGTCATAGGGATGGAGGTCCGTTACCCATGCCCGATCCGGACTCATCTTCTTGATCCGGCATCCGCGAGCTGAAGCGGGTTAGCCACAGGCTAGTCCTCGGCCTTGATGATGTCAAGACGGCTGTCCGCCTGTGATCACACTGCATCCCCGTGGGTTACGCAACCGGAGGATGGGTCTGAAATGCCGTCTTCGGCGGTCAGTGGCAAGATCGTGATGTCAGAGTGACGGCTGAATCGAGAAAGTAGTCGCGCGCCGTTGTCCGCTAACAGCGTTTAGTTGACCAGATTGTGACGTCGCGAGCCGCAATGGCAGCATGGGCGTCGGAGATCCGGCCCCCGCGAACTGGAGGAAATCCATGACGGCGGACAGAGAGTGACCGCTCCAAGGGTCACGCTGATGGACGTCGCCAAGCGCGCTGGTGTCTCCCGCACCACAGCCTCGTTCGTCATGACCGGTCGGCGAGACATGCGGATCTCCTCAGACGCCGAGCAACGAGTGCTCACCGCGGCGCGAGAGCTCAACTACCGCCCCAGTCTGCTCGCCCGGAGCCTGCGCACCAACCTGTCGCAGACGATCGGATTGCTGTCCGACGTGATCGCCACCGAGGTCTTCGCGGGCGAGATGATCCGGGGGAGTATGTCGACCGCTCTGCTGCATGATCATCTGCTGTTCATCGGCGAGACCGAAGGCGATGCCGAAGTCGAAAAGCGCTTGATCCAAAGCATGCTCGACCGCGGGGTCGGTGGCTTCGTCTACGCATCCATGTACACGCGCAGAGTGACGATTTCGAAAGTCCTGCGCGCTCACCCGGTCGTTTTGCTGAACTGTATGGCACGGGTGCGCGGCATCCCCACGGTGATCCCGGACGAGCGTGAGGCCGGCCGCACGGCGGCGCGGGCGCTGCTGCGTCACGGCCACCGGGACGGAATCGTGCTGGTGGGCGAGAAAGCGCCCAACGTCATCGCCGCTGCCGAACGGCTGGCCGGGGTCGAGGAGGTCATCGCGCAGCAGGGGGCCGATCTTGCGGATTCCATCGACTGCCTGTGGTGGCCGGACTCGGCGTTTCGGGCTGTGCGGGACTACCTGGAAGCGGGCAACCGGCCCTCCGCGCTGATCTGCCTCAACGACCGGATCGCGATGGGCGCGTATCAGGCCGCGCAGGAGATGGGATTGGTCATCCCCGACGACCTCTCGGTGATCTCCTTCGACGACTCCGACGTCGCCTCGTGGCTGCAGCCGCAGTTGAGCAGCGTCGCAATCCCGCATTTCGAGCTGGGCCGGCGCGCGGTTGAAATCCTGCTGTCAGAGAACCGCCCCACCGATATCCAGAAGGTGGCCATGCCGCTACGTGAGCGTGCCTCGATCGCCGCGCCGCCTGTGCGCAAACGAGCGCGGCGGGCCCGCACGGCGACCTGACGGCGGCCTGACGGCGCGGATCAACATCGAAGGCGCGGATGAAGTCGTCGACTCGCGTCACACCCGTCACATTCAGCGCGAGATGATCCGCGCGAGGGAAGATGATCCGCGCGAGGGAAGATGATCCGCGCGCGAGAAACCAGGGCACGGCGGGACGCGCGGCTCAGGCCGGTGCGCCGGTGCCCATCGCCTGGGCTGTTGGCGTTGCCCGCTCGGCTTCGGCAGAACCCGAATCGGAGAGCCGTCCCCGACGCAGCAGCGTGCGCCAGAGGTTCTGGTCGTATACGGACGGTGTGGTCGTGCGGATGAAATCTGTCAGGATGCTGACGAACCGATCGGGGAATTCCTCGTGCGGGAAGTGGCCGGCCATCGGCATCAGCTCGATCCGGGCTCCGGGCATCGCCGTGCGTGCGGCGCCGGCGTGTGCAACCGGGATGACAGTGTCCCGCTGCCCCCACATCACGCAGGTCGGCATGTTGGCCGTCAGGTAGGCGCGATCGTTCATGGTGACGACCTGGCCGCGCCAATCCACAACCGCCCGCAACACGTGCAGGAACGCGTCCCGCTCCGCAGCGTCGTGCTTGCCGGCCAGCACCGCCAGAGCACCTGCCAGATCGGCCGAACCCGGCACCTTCGCCGCGCTGGCCCGACCGCCCAGGAAGTTCGCGAGGCCCAGCACCGGTGGCCAAGCGGCAACGGCAAGTGCCTGGTTGGCACCGGGCAGCGTCAGCGCGCGCAGCACCGGATTGACCTCCCGCCCCAAGCCTCCCGGGGCCACCAGCATCAGCCGCTCGGTGTATTGGGGGAACTGGTAGGCGAATTGCATCGCGATGCCGCCACCGAAGCTGTGCCCGACGACGGTCACCCGTTCTATGGACAGCAGCGCCAGCAGGTCGCGCATGCCGTTGGCGTAGCCACCAAGGCTGTAGTCGGCGCGAGGTTTGTCGGACAGACCGTGCCCGAGCAGGTCGGGGGCGATGACGGTGAACCGGCGGGCCAGCCGGCTGATCACCGGCGACCACGTCCTGTGGTCGCAACCCAGCCCGTGCAGCAACAGCAGCGCCGGTCCGCGACCGGCCGTCACGAACGCTCGCCGATGCCCGTGGACGACCCTGACCTGTGGGCGGGGTTCGTGGCGACGGGTCACCAAGGCCTCCGAAAGAGACGGCATTGTCACGACAGCTGGTTGTCCCTCACGATAACTGGGGTTCACTTTCTTGTCCCGAACAGTTTTTCCGGCGAGGCCGATGAGCCGGCTGGCACAATGGCCCGATGTACGGCGAGAGCGCCTCCCGCATCCCCGGAGCGAGGCTGTGGTGCCGCGAACCCGCCGACGGCCCGGACCCCGCGCAGTCCATCCTGCCGGATGGGTGCATCGACCTGATCTGGTTGGACGGCGATCTGCTGGTCGCCGGGCCGGACACCGTGGCGCACCCGGTGACCATCCGGGCGGCCAGCCGGTACAGCGCGATCCGGTTGTCGCCGGGCGCGGGTCCGGAGCTGTTGGGGATACCGGCCCATGAGATCCGCAACTCCCGTCCGAGCCTGCACGAGCTGTGGCCGGCCGGCGCGGTGCTGCGGTGGACCGATCGGCTGTCGTCAACCGCACCGAACGAGCGTTGCCTGATGCTGGAACGGTTGAGCGCCCAGCAGCTGGAACAGCACCCGGTCCCGGCGGTCACGTCCGGCATCGCCGCGGCGCTGGCCGCCGGCGCCACCGTCACCGAGGTCGCGCAGCAGGTGGGGTGGGGCGACCGGCGGCTGCTGCGGCATTGCCGCGCTGCCTTCGGCTACGGACCGCAGACACTGCGGCGGATCCTGCGGTTCGATCGAGCCGTGCGAGCGGCCCGGTCGGGCCGCCGGTTGGCGGACGTCGCCGCCGACACCGGTTATGCGGACCAGGCTCACCTGGCCAGGGAGGCCAAGACCTTCGGCGGCGCCCCGCTGTCACAACTGACCGCATAGCCGTCTGCGGCCGCCGTAAATGCCGCTTACCCCGGCAGCGCGGCGAACAGATCGACAGTGTGACCGTCCGGATCGTGCACGACCGCGTACCGCTGTCCCCAGAAGGCGTCCCACGGCGCGAGGTGACCGTGATAACCGGCGGCGAGGAGATCCGCGTAGGTCTCGTCCACCCCCTCGGGGCTGTCGGCAGCGAACGCCAGCGACGCCCCACCGGGCGCGGGGGTGAACGCCGGATCAAAAGAGGTCATGACCTCGACGGTGTCGAAGGCCAGCCGGAGACCCCCCGGCAGCACCACCTCGGCGTGCGGCGCGGTGTCCGCCGCCGCGGGGATGTCGAGCCCGAGGCGTCGGTAGAAGGCAAGCGTGGCGGCCATGTCGGTGACGACCAGGCCGATCACGTTCAGCGTGAGTGTCATCCGAGGACGGTAAGCCGACCGTCGCCTGCGGCGCTTGAACGGATCGGACAAGTGCTGACCTCGCCGCCCATCCCCTCACCGGCGGGCCCAGCAAGAGCGGGGTGCCTCTACCGCCGGTTCGTCCCAGACTCGTGAGCGGGAGTCGATTGCCCGTCCTCTGCGTGGTGCTGTGCGACGCCGGTCGGCTCATCATGTTCCTTGAGTCAGGCCGGCCGCAGGAGCACCGGTTCGGCCTCCGGCACGTGCCGCCGCAGCGCCTGTACCGCCTGGTACCGCAGGTTGAGCGCCTCGACCAGCATCGCGAACGCGATCGGGCCGTAGGCGTAGCCCTCAGGGATGTGGAAATCCAGGCCCTCGCCGATCAGGCTCGCCCGGATGAGCACCAGGAACGGCAGCGCCAGCATCTTGACCGACGGATGCTTGCTGACGAAGTCGCTGATCCACTTGGAGGCCACCAAACATGATCCCGACGGCGACGACGACGGCGACGACCATGATCGCCAACTCACTCACCATGCCCACCGCGGTGATCACCGAGTCGAGCGAGAACACGACGTCCAGCAACAGGATCTGCACGATGACGCCGGTGAACGACACGGTCGCCGCGGCGCCGCGGTCACGGCGATGGGCGCCTCTTCGCCCTCCAACCGCTCGTGATCTCGGAGACCGTGGCCACCAGAAAGGCGCCGCCCACAACAGGATCAGGTCGCGGCCGGATATCTCCATTCCAACGACGTTGAACAGCGGCGCGGTCAGCCAAATAGCCCGATGACCCAGACAGCGAGAACAGCAGGGCGATACGCACGATCAGCGCCAGGGACAGGCCCATGACGCGGGCTCGGTCGCGCTGTTCATCCGGCAGCTTGCCCGCCAGGTTCACCCTGATGGTCCAGTGCCCGGCATCGGGCTCGTCCGCTCACCGCCGGCGGAACGGGTTGCGACGAGCCACCGCGACCGTCAGGGCAGTGGCGAATCCGCACCACGCCGGGTAGGGCGAAAGAGCGATGCCCGCCCGCCGATCCACCGACCCGACCCGCCGGACGAGGTCGGCGGCACTGGCGGTCAGCACGGCGCACTCCGCGGCCGCGACCCACGGCCGGTGGTAGCGGAAGAACAGCCATGACCATCCGGCGTTCAACACGAGGTTGATGCCCAACGCGCCGATCAGGCTGCGCCGCTCGTTGACGCGCCCATCCTCGGCCGACCGGGCGATCGCATGGCCTGACGTCAGCGCGATATCGGCATACAGCGGGGTCCAAACCAGACCGTAGACGGGCGGGGGTGGTTGCCAGGACGGCTTCTTCAGATTCCGGTAGTAGGCGGAATCGGGGTTCGTCGCCAGTCCACCGACGACGGCGGTCGCAGTGACGGCGAGTACCGAGCCCGCCAGCGTCAAGATCTTCATGGCTCCTTCACAGCAACCTTTGGCAGCCTCCTGGATGGGGCCAGCACATCCAGAATGGCCCAGCCGCAACAGCAACAAGCAGAAACCAGACAAATCAGTGAATTGTGCGGGCTATTCGAACGTTGTTGCATTGGTGGACGAGTAATTTGCATTGGTGTACGAGTAAATGGTCAGGAGAGTCATCCATCTGCTCCCGGCCGCCTATCCTCCCCCGACAGCCCCTGGAGGCTCCCCCATGAACCCTGCCCACGCCCTGCCCCGCCGTACCGTCCTGGCGGTCTCCGGCACCGCTGTGCTGGCCGTTGCCGCCGCCTGTAGCTCGAACGATCCCGCACCTGCCGCCAGTACCACCGCGGCGGGCACGACGGCCGGTTCGGCGTCTGCCGCCAAGAGCAGCTCGGCGGCCGTGTCGACGAGCTCTGCCAAGAGCTCCGCCGTGGCCGCCTACACGACCGCGTCAGGCACCGCGACGAGCCCGGTCGCCCCTGCCGGTGACCCGCTGGCCTCGGTCGCGGACGTCGAAGCTGCCGGCTCGATGGTCATCGATGGTGGTCAGCCCATTCTGCTGGCCGCAGTCAACGGCACGGTCGTGGCGCACACGGCGATCTGCACGCATCAGGGCTGCACCGTGGCGGCCAAGGGCTCGAACGCAAACTGCCCGTGCCATGGATCGAAGTTCAACGCGGCGACCGGCGCCGTGCTAAACGGGCCGGCCCAGTCACCGCTGGCGGAGGTGACCGTGACCGTTGCCGACGGCAAGATCTACGCCGGCTGATACGGACCTCGCGGCCCATTCGGCCGTGCAGATTTCGGGTACACCGCACAGAAACCCCACAGGTAGCGCTTATACCCCGCACACAGCAAGCGCTCAGGATCAGTTTATGAGCATCAGTGCCCAGCTGGCAGCCGCAGGATCCTCTCCCGTTCATCATTCCGCGTTGCGCGGGCCCGAGGGCCGACCCATCCGGATATTGGTCGTCGACGACGAGCAGACGTTGTCGGAACTGGTCGGCCTGGCGTTGCGGTACGAGGGCTGGGACGTGCGCACCGCTCCCGACGGTCTCTCCGCGATCGCGGCCGCCCGGGAGTTCCGGCCCGACCTTGTCGTGCTCGACGTGATGTTGCCGGACATCGACGGCCTCGAGGTGCTGCGGCGACTGCGCGCGGACATCGAGCGGATGCCGGTGCTGTTCCTCACCGCCAAGGACGACGTCGGCGATCGAATCGCAGGACTGACCGCGGGCGGCGACGACTATGTGACCAAACCGTTCTCCATCGAAGAGCTGGTGCTGCGCCTGCGGGCGCTGCTGCGCCGCTCACATCTGGCCCTGACCAGCGACTCGTCCACCATCGTCGTCGGAGACCTGGTGCTGGACGAAGATTCTCGCGAAGTGCGCCGCGGCGACGACCTGATCATGCTGACGGCCACCGAATTCGAGTTGCTGCGCTTCCTCATGCGCAACCCCAAGCGGGTGATGTCCAAGGCGCAGATCCTCGACCGAGTGTGGAACTACGATTTCGGCGGCCAGGCGAATATCGTCGAGCTCTACATTTCCTACCTTCGGAAGAAGATCGATGCCGGCCGGGAACCGATGATCCACACCATGAGGGGCTTCGGTTATGTCCTCAAGCCCGCCACCTGAGGACGATATCGCCGAATCCGCACCACCACGACGGGGACGTCGCCCATTCACTTTGCGCGCCAAGCTGGTCATCAGCATCGTCGCGCTCGTCACCGCGGTGTGCGTGGTGGTGGGCGTTGCCACCGAACTCTTCCTCAGCCGCTACCTGGTCGACAAGCTGGACACGCAGGTGGTTCAGATCAATCAGGGCGTCAACTACGGCGACGGCCACCGGGATGGCGACGAGTTCTCCGGGATCTTGCTGCCGTGCGCGACCGGCGGTCGGCTGTCGGGCCAGTTCGGGCCCCCAACCGGTCTCGGGCCGGACAGCCTGACCGCGGCGATCGTCGGGGACCAGGTCGTCGCCGCGGGGATCGTCAACCTCAAAGCCAACGGCGGGTGCACCGCCCTGTCGGCCGCGGCCGACGATGCCCTGCTCCAGCTACCGGCCGACGGCAACGCCCATACGGTGACGATCCCGGGTTTCGGTGACTACCGTGCGGCCGCCTCGAACCGCGGCGGTGTCACCGCGATCACCGGAATGCCGCTGGCACCGGTGCGGGCCTCCCTGGTTCAGTTGGGGCTGATCATGGCCATCGTGACCGGGCTCGCGCTGATCGCCGGTGCCGTCGTGGTGATCTGGATCGTCCGACGGTCGCTGCGGCCGCTCGACCGCGTTGCGGCCACCGCCCGTCAGGTCAGCACCCTTCCGCTCGACCGAGGCGAGGTCGAGCTGGGCATCCGGGTGCCCGACGAGGACACCGATCCGCGCACGGAGGTCGGCCAGGTGGGGTCGGCGCTGAATCAGATGCTCGGCCATGTCTCCAACGCCCTTGCCGCTCGGCAGGCTTCGGAGATGCGGGTTCGGCAGTTCGTCGCCGACGCATCTCACGAACTCCGGACGCCGCTGGCCGCGATCCGTGGGTACGCCGAACTCGCCCGCCGCGAGGAGGACGACACCGAGGGTGTCGCCCACGCTCTTCGCCGGGTCGAATCCGAATCGGCTCGGATGACCACCCTGGTCGACGACCTGTTGCTGTTGGCCCGCTTGGACTCCGGACGTCCGCTGTCCGCCGACGAGGTCGACCTGACCATGCTGGCTGTCGATGCCGTCTCGGACGCCCGGGTCGCGGGGCCGCTGCACCGGTGGCAGCTGGACCTGCCTGAGGAACCGGTCGTGACGATCGGCGACCAGGCCCGGCTCCATCAGGTACTGGTCAACCTGCTGGCCAACGCCCGAACACATACCCCGCCGGGAACGACAGTGCTGTGCGGCCTGCGCGCCGACAGCGGCGGTTCGGCGATCACGGTGACCGACAACGGCCCCGGGATCCCCGCTCGCCTGCAGCCGGAGATATTCAATCGCTTCGTCAGAGGTGATTCTTCCCGGTCGCGTGCGGCCGGTTCGACGGGTCTGGGGCTTGCCATCGTCGCTGCAGTGGCCGCCGCCCATGGCGGCACGGTGTCGGTGGAGAGCCAACCCGGGCGCACCAGCTTCACCGTCCGCCTTCCGCACCGGCCACCGGCCGTTCCGGCGCGGCCGATGGAGTCCGTCCAGGTCGGGCACCTGTGACGGCCGACGGGCCGCGACCGTCACAGCAGCGGGTCAACTGAGCCGCTGGGGTGCCACTCGCCTTGAGCCCAATCGCCAGCACCACAGGGGTCCACGACGACAACGACCGCCCACCCTGGGCTGGGCGTGGTCATTGTCCTTCCGGGGTGTCAGGAGGTCTGCGGGGCCTGGGTGGTCGGGGCGGTACCTCCTTGCCCATGAGGAGCGGTGCCGTCGGGAGCGGTGCCGTCGGGAGCGGTGCCGTCGGGAGCGCCCGTCGGTGCTTGCTGGCCCGATTCATCGCCCGATCGACCGAACCCGCCCGGCATGTTGCCGAACCCGGCACCTTCGATCACCGTCACGGCGGTGACCGTGCTCCCGTCGACGGCCGCGATGACCGTGACGGTGTCGCCGACGGCGACGGCGGACACATCCACGCCGGAGCCGACCACATAGCTGGCGGCGAACCCGTCGGTGCTGGTCACGGCCAAGGACCCACTCCCCACAGCGGTCACCTGACCCCGCTGGAGGCGCCGGGTCTCGGTGCCGCCGCTTTCGGTGGACACCACGAACTCGCCGTGCAGCGCGTCGCCGAGCGACGCCATCCCGCCGAATCGCCCGGTGTTGTTCGTGCCGCCCCGGCCGAACCCCTGCCCGTACCCGGCGGCACCGTTTGCCATGCCACCGGGGCCGTTCTGTCCCGACGGTGTGTTGGACGCGTTGGCGGCGTTGACGGCCGCGACGCCGCCGACCGCCACCACAGCGGCCAATGCCGCCCCCCCGACGACCTTCTTCCACAGTGCCGTGGGCGTCCGGGATCCGGTGGGCTTCGCATCACCGGATGGCTGCGCGGCGTCGGACGAGGCACCCCAAGTGCCTGACTCCCATTGCCCGGCGGGGCTTGTCACGGGCTGCTGCGGCGCGCCATAACCCTGCGAAGCGCCATAACCCTGCGAAGCCCCGTAACCCTGCGGAGCCCCGTAGGCCGGCTCGCCACTGGGCAGCTGGGGGGCATCTGGCACCTGGGCATCTCCCGACCCCTCCCGGGCAGCATCGGACGAACCAGCAGACTGACCGGTCGAGCTCGCCGTCGGGTCTTCCGGACGGCGCTGGTCGTCGGCCGGCGTGCTGGGCAGATAGGGGCCGGAATCCCTCTCGTCGTCCTGCTGGGGCATGTCCAGATCTCCTCTTGTCGATCGGCCGATCACCGCCGGCCACGAACGCAGACGTCATTGACGCCAGATGTCATTGACGCAGATGTCATTGACGCTGCCGATGCATGCTGTCCGGAAGCTGTGTGACCGGCCACACCCAGCTGTGCAGACCGGCTCCGGGGAGTGACGGTCCGGGAAAGCGGCGTTCCGGCAAGCGACGTTCCGGCAAGCGACGTTCCGGCGAGCAACGTTCCGGCGAGCGGCGCCCAACATCCGGCACAGTGGTCTGCGTGACCGACGCCCTGCTCGACACGGCTACCGGCCCGCCGGTGACGAGCAGGTGGGCGCCAGGTCGGCCGGTGGACATCGGGCGCACGCTCGCGCCGCTCAGCCGTGGGGGTCTCGACCCGACCCTGCAGCGTGATGGCGCGGGCGTCTGGCGGACCAGCAACACTCCGGAAGGCCCCGCCACCATTCACCTTTCGCTCGTCGACAGAGGCGAGGTGGCTTGTGCCGCATGGGGCCCGGGAGCCGGTTGGGCGGTGGACCAGGTGCCCGAACTCCTGGGCGCCGATGACGACTGGACGAGCCTGGACACGTCCGGCCAGCCGATGCTGGCCCGCACCCGAAGCGCGACGCCGGGCTTACGACTCCCCCGCACCGCCATGGTCTTCGACGTCTTGGTGCCGGCTGTGCTGGAGCAGCGGGTGGTGGGCGCCGACGCGCGGCGGTCGTGGCAGCAGTTGGTCACGAAGTTCGGCGGGCCGGCCCCCGGTCCGGCTCCGACCGGCATGCGCGTCCCGCCCGGGCCCGAGCAGTGGGCCGCGATCCCGTCCTGGGAATGGCATCTCGCCGGTGTCGATCCGGGCCGGGCACGGACGGTGCAGAACGCCGCACGGGTCGCGGACGGTCTGCAGCGGACCGTGTCGCGGGGGCCCGGCGGACCAGAGGTCAGCAGCGCGTTGCGAACGGTGCCGGGCATCGGGGTGTGGACCGCCGCCGAAACCGCGCAACGCGCGCACGGCGACCCCGATACCGTGAGTGTCGGGGACTACCACCTGTCGAACCTGGTGGGCTGGGCGCTGATCGGGCAGCCTGTCGACGACGACGGCATGCTGGAACTTCTGCAGCCGTGGCTCGGTCATCGGCAGCGGGTGGTCCGGCTGATCGAATCCAGCGGATTCCGCAAACCCCGTTTCGGGCCGCGGGCCGCTCGGCTGGACCACCGCGGACATTGACCGCAACCACCTGTGGACAGACCAACACGACGTGATGCGCGTCAGCTTTCGTCTGCCGTCATCGAGGACGTGTACTCGTCCATCAGGTACTGATCGCCCTCGAAGACGCGTATTTCCACGATCTTCCCATTCCGGACCCGGTAGACGTTCACCCTGCGGATTTCCACCCGATGCGCCTCGTCACCCAGCTTTTCGAGCACCATCAACGCAACATGCTCGCTACCGACGAGCATCTCGATGAGTTCGACCGAGACATTCCCCCGGGTGTGGGCGATGACCTCGCGGATATAGCCTTCCACCGCCGCACGACCCCGCCGTTCACCGGCCAGCGTCGAGCGTCCGGGCACGTGACCGACCACGTCGTCGTCGAAATAGCCGAAGCCCGACTCGAAATCGCCGCGGCCCATCGCCGCGATGTAGCTCGTCATCACCTCGACCACGGTCATCGCTCGACTGTGGACTATTCACGCCCCTTCGTCAACGGGGCCACCGGGCCCCCGCGACAAGGAAAAGAAGGACTAATCCGTTGCGGGCGGCAGTCCTTCGCCCGACGCCTACCGAGGAGAGCGCCGCTCCTTGAACCCGACCCTGAGACCGACGACTGCGTATATCGCCTGGGATGACGAGGTGACGAGGATGGACCAGTGAAAACCGAGGACGGTGTCCAGGACGGCCCCGATGGTCACACCAACGATAGTCCTTGCCGCAATCCACAAAGCCATCGTGCGCCGGGCCGATGACGCCCACAATTGGGTTCCTTCAGCAATGCCATTCCTCACGCCCCGGGTTTTCGCTCGCAATATCCCCAACGACCTACGGAATAGGTCCTGCCCGGCGATGGCGGGGATCGGGGATCGGCTGCCGCACCCCCGCGCCCCCAAAGGTCGGCGCGTACTCATGAAAGGAAGTCCGGGCATCCGATCGACGGGATGATCGCGACGAAACTCGCGGCCTGACGCGCGGTCTCCTTGCAGACCGTGGTGCTGACCGATGGGAGCGGATCGTCGATCTGGTCGGAGGCGGCAGCCCGTACCTGTCGAGAGGGCTCACTTCGGCATGGTGGTGTGGCCGTTCGCCGCCGGGACCTCGCGGTCGCGGGCGACTTCCCCCAGTGCCTTCGCGAGGCGATCGACTTGCGTGCGGTCGGCCTCGAAGGGCCTGGCGCGAGATGGCTGAGCACCGGCCGAACCCCGCACAGCAAGACCACAGTGAGACCCTGCGGGCCGCACAGCACGGGTGTCGAGGGTGAATGACATGAGCGCGGATACCCTCCCGAATACCGCTGGTGACGAGATCCGCCCACGGCGGGCGACGACGTCCGACAGTCGAGTGACCGTTGCGTTGGACGTTGTGGTGCCCGTGTACAACGAGCAGACCGACCTGGAGCCGGCGGTTCGTCGACTGCACGACTATCTGTCGACCCGGGTGCCGCTGACGTTCCGGATCACCATCGCCGACAACGCCTCGATCGACGAGACCGCGGCGATCGCCGACCGGCTGGCCGACGAAATGCCGGCAGTTCGAGCCGTCCACCTCGCCGACAACGGTCGCGGGCGGGCTCTCAAGCTCGTCTGGACCGAATCCGACGCAGCCGTCCTCGCGTACATGGACGTCGACCTGTCCACCGATCTGGCCGCGCTGCTGCCGCTCGTCGCACCGCTGATCTCCGGGCACTCGGATGTGGCGATCGGCACCAGACTGCATCGCGGTTCCCGAGTCGTCCGCGGAACCAAGCGGGAGTTCATCTCTCGCTGCTACAACCTGTTGCTGCGCGGCACCCTGGCGGCCCGGTTCTCTGATGCGCAATGCGGTTTCAAGGCGATCCGGGCCGATGTCGCGCGGGAACTCCTGCCGCTGGTGCAGGACACCGGCTGGTTCTTCGACACCGAACTGCTGATCCTGGCCGAGCGCAGTGGTCTGCGGATCCACGAGGTCCCTGTTGATTGGATCGACGACCCGGATTCACGCGTCAACATCGTGCAGACCGCGAAGGACGATCTCAAGGGCGTCGCCCGGCTGGGCCGTGCGCTGGCGTCGGGCGCGCTCCCCCTCGCCGAGATCCGGCGGCAACTCGGCCGAGCACCGTTGGACCCGGAGCCACCGGGGGTTCCGGTGGGGATGACCCGGCAGGTGGTCCGGTTCGCGGCCGTCGGCGTGGTGAGCACGCTGGCCTACCTGGTGCTGTTCATCGTGCTGCGGCCGATGGCCGGCGCGCAGATCGCCAACTTCCTGGCGCTGGCGGTCACCGCGGTCGCCAACACCACGGCCAACCGCCGGCTCACCTTCGGCGTGCGCGGTCGCAAAGACGTTGTCCGGCATCAATTCCAGGGCTTCGGAGTGTTCCTGCTGGGGCTCGCGATCACCAGTGGGTCGCTGGTGGTGCTGCACGGCATGACCCCGGGGCCGAGCAATCTGGTGGAAATCACCGTGCTGGTGATCGCCAACCTCTTCGCGACGGTCGTGCGATTCGTGCTGTTGCGCGGCTGGGTGTTTCGCCGCAGGACGGCCATCCCATGACCACGGACGGACGCTGCCG
>JADGOY010000266.1 GCA_017882715.1 Nakamurella sp.
AGACGGAATCTTCCACGCGCGGGGATCGGATGCCGGCGCCGTCAGGGTCGCCACCTGCCATGGGCTCGCTCCCGTCGGGTCGTGGGCGCCAACCCCAGGATGATCTTCAGCTCGACGTGACCCGACTCATACCCGTCAGGGGTATCGAGAGTGCCCGTCGATACCCTGCCGGGGTACAGTTGCGGGAAACCGGCACGCCAGGGACTGAGGTCACCGATGGACGGTCAGCACGCCCAGTACGGGTACATCCAGAGCAAGGACGACTACCTGAAGCGGCTGCGGCGGATCGAAGGTCAGGCGCGCGGCCTGCAGCGGATGGTCGAGGACGAGAAGTACTGCATCGACATCCTGACCCAGGTCTCCGCGATGACGAAGGCCCTGCAATCGGTGGCGCTGGGGCTGCTCGACGAGCACCTGAGCCATTGTGTCGTGCAGGCCGCGGTCGCCGGCGGACCCGCGGCCGACGCGAAGGTCAAAGAGGCCTCCGAAGCGATCGCGCGGCTGGTGCGCTCGTGACACCCAGGCCGCTACGGAACCTGCCGTGGGACGAACGCAGCCGCACCGGCGCAGCGAGACCTTCCTGCCCACTCGATCAGCCGAGAGTGATCCACCCATCAAGGAAGTGACCATCATGAGCACCAGCACAAGCACGTACACCGTCGCCGGGATGACCTGCGGCCACTGCGTCAGCTCCGTCGCCGAAGAGGTATCCGAGATTCCCGGCGTCATGGACGTCGAGGTCGACCTCGGCACCGGTCGACTGACCGTGACCGGTGCGAACCCGGTGGATGAGAACACCGTCCGCGGTGCCGTCGAGGAGGCCGGCTACCAGCTGGTCGCTGCCTGATCCCGGCCCCCGACGACCACCCGGGACGTGCACGGTCGGAACCGACCTTGTCCACCCACACTCACACTCACACTCACCTTGTCCACCCACACTCATTGAACCGCAACCTATTTCCGCCACCACGGCCGGCGGCCGCCCCAGGGGAAGCAGATGACATGAGAAGCACATGAACACCGCGCTCAAACTCAGCGGATACGGGCTGGGCATGCTCGCCTTGTTCGGCGCCGCCATCGGGATCGGCTCTGCCGTTGCGCCCGGCACTCTTGCCGAGAACCCTGCCGTCCACGCAGCGACCACGGTGCCGTGACGCAGACCGGCACGTCCGACGCGGAAGATCACAGCGCGTCAGGGTCCGGCGCCTCCGGGCACGCCGATGCCGATCACAGCGGACCGACCGCGACCGCCGGCAACTCCGCTGCCGCGTCGATCCCGGGCAGGCTCATGGTTTTGGTGCGGACTGCCGCGTTCACCGTGCACGCGGCAACGTCGACCGAACCGGCAGCATCGACCGAACCGGCAGCCTCGACCGAACCGGGAGGGTCTACCGAACGGGGAGGGTCGACCGAACGGGCAGCATCGACCGAACCGGCAGCCTCGACCGAATCGGCAGGGTCGTCCGAATCGGCAGGGTCGTCCGAAGGTGAGGGCCGATGACGACCGTGCACAAGGAAACGCCGGCCGCGGGCGCCCAGCGGGTGGAGTTGTCGATCGGGGGGATGACCTGTGCGTCATGTGCATCCCGTATCGAGCGCAAGCTGAACAAGCTCGACGGCGTCACCGCCACCGTCAACTACGCAACCGAGAAGGCCCGCGTCAGCTTCCCCGGCGAGGTGACGCCGGGCGAACTGGTGTCAGTCGTCGAGCAGGCCGGGTACACCGCGCGGCTTCCGGAACCGCCCCGGCCGTCAGACGCAGCTGACGTTGCGGAGCAGGACCCGGTCGCAGCGTTGCGGCGCAAGCTGATCATCTCCACGGTGCTGACCGTGCCCGTGGTGGCGATGGCGATGATTCCGGCGCTGCAGTTCACCTATTGGCAGTGGCTGTCGCTGACCCTGGCCGCGCCGGTCGTGGTGTGGGGCGGATGGCAGTTCCACGTCGCGGCCTGGACGAACCTGCGGCACGGCGCCGCCACCATGGACACACTCATCTCGATCGGCACGCTGGCCGCGCTGGGCTGGTCGCTGTACGCGCTGTTCTTCGGCACGGCTGGCATCCCTGGGATGACCGACCCATTCGAGATCACCATCTCGCCATCCGGCGGGGCCGGGAACATCTACCTGGAGGCCGCCGCCGGGGTCACCACCATCATCCTGGCCGGCCGGTATCTCGAGGCCAGGGCGAAGCGCCAGGCCGGGGCGGCGTTGCGCGCGCTGCTGTCCCTTGGCGCCAATGACGTCGCGGTCCTGCGGGGCGGCCGCGAGCAGCGCATTCGGATCGACACCTTGCTGGTGGACGACCTTTTCGTGGTGCGGCCGGGGGAGAAGATCGCGACCGACGGGCTGATCATCGAGGGTTCCTCTGCGGTCGACGCCGCGATGCTCACCGGTGAATCGGTGCCCGTCGAGGTCGGCGTCGGCGACCGGGTGGTCGGGGCCACGGTCAACGCGAGCGGCCGGTTGGTGGTCCGCGCCACCCGGGTCGGGGCCGACACGCAACTGGCGCAGATGGCCCGCATGGTGGAAGACGCGCAGAACGGCAAGGCTTCCGCGCAGCGGTTGGCCGATCGGATATCCGCCGTGTTCGTGCCGATCGTGATCGCGCTGTCAGTGGCCACTCTCGGCTTCTGGCTGGGCGCCGGCGCCGGGGCGACCGCTGCCTTCACCGCGGCTGTCGCGGTGCTGATCGTCGCCTGCCCGTGCGCATTGGGTCTGGCCACGCCGACGGCGCTGATGGTCGGTACCGGCAGGGGTGCGCAGTTGGGCATCCTGATCAAGGGGCCGGAGGTATTGGAGTCGACTCGCAGGGTCGACACGATCCTGCTGGACAAGACCGGCACCGTCACCACCGGCCGGATGAGCGTGATCGACGTGGTGAGCGCCGCCGAAGAGGACGCCGACGAGGTGTTGCGACTCGCCGGGGCGCTGGAGAACGCGTCCGAACATCCCGTCGCGCAGGCCATTGCCGCGGGCGCCATCGACCGATTCGGTGACCTGCCGCGGACCGAGGGATTCCACGCCGTGGAGGGACTCGGCGTGCAGGGCGTCGTCGACGGACATGCGGTGGTTGTCGGGCGGCGGCAGTTGCTGGCCGACTGGTCGCTCACCCTGCCGGCCGAACTCGAAACGGCACGGGCGGCAGCGCAAGCGCACGGTCGCACCGCCGTCGCGGTCGCCTGGGACGGTCAACCCCGTGGCATCGTCGCCGTTGCGGACGCGGTGAAACCAACGTCCGCACAGGCGATCCGCGAGCTCCGCGCACTGGGGCTCACCCCGGTCCTGCTGACCGGCGACAACGCCACGGTCGCCCGCTCGGTGGCCGAGCAGGTGGGTATGGACATCGGCCCGGACATGGTGATCGCAGGTGTCCTGCCGGCGGACAAGGTCGACGTGGTCAAGCGACTGCAGGCCGCCGGCCGGGTGGTGGCGATGGTCGGTGACGGCGTCAACGACGCCGCGGCGCTGGCTCAGGCGGATCTGGGGTTGGCCATGGGAACCGGTACCGACGTGGCGATCGAGGCGTCCGACCTGACCTTGGTCCGAGGCGACCTCCGGGTGGCGGCCGACGCGATCCGGCTCGCGCGCAGCACCCTGTCGACCATCAAGGGCAACCTGTTCTGGGCGTTTGCGTACAACGTCGCGGCTCTGCCACTGGCCGCGATGGGCCTGCTCAACCCGATGCTGGCCGGTGCGGCGATGGCCCTGTCGTCGGTGTTCGTCGTGTCGAACAGCCTGCGGCTGAGAAAATTTCGGGCGTTGGCCGACGATTCCACGGAGCGCCGGACGCAAACAGCCCCGCGGTCCGGCACCAGCAAGCGCGCCAACTCGACCGCGCAGTCCTCGAGATCCGGCTGACCGCCCTTCGGCCACGGACAACGTCAGCCACGGACAACACCAGCCGCGTGATGGCCGCGACGTGGGTGCCCAGCCCGGGCACCCACGTAGCAGAGCACACGATCAGTCGTTCAGTTCCTTGCCCTTGGCTGCGACGGTGTCGACGATCGAATCGACCTGGTCGGGGGTCTTGTCCTTGATTGCCCCCGCGATCTGGTCGATCTTGTCGTCGCTGAGCAGCCCCTTCGCCTTGTCGGTCAGTCCCGAAGCCTCTTCGGATGCGCCGGCGGCTGCCTCCGTGTTGACTGCCTGGGCGTCGGAGGTGGCTTCCTGTGTCTTCGCTTCAGCGCCCCCGAGCAGATCCTTGGCCTTGTTGACCAAATCGTCCAAGCCCATGAAAATCCCTCCTTGGCTGTTTCCAGCACTGGGCGGTCGGCGCAGAGAACCCCGACAGCAATGGCGCCAGGGTTACGCCAACCCACTCGGCCTGTCCGAGTGTGAACTCAGTCTAACCCGTTGTGTTCATTTCCACCCGGTTGCGCGGCCCGCACGTGTTGACAATGCTGACCAGGCTCCATTGCGGCTGGTACCCTGATCTACGCGCCCGCCCCGGCCTCGCCCCTGTGAGCCGCTGTGCGACTCGAAATATTCTGCACGGCGGCATGTTTCGGTGGGCTATGCGGATTCGGCATCGGCTTCGGAAACCAACCCACGCTGGTCGGAAACGGCATCGGCGGCCACGGCGGCGCGTGCGGTGGAATAGGCCAAACCGGTCAGAATCGGTGCCGGGCGAAACTCGGCATACTCCGGCGCCGTTGATGATTGATGACAGCGGCAGCATATTCAGCTTTCGGAGAGCGGACCGGTCGCCTTCCCGGGTGGTGGTCTCGGACGGTCTGCC
>JADGOY010000267.1 GCA_017882715.1 Nakamurella sp.
CACGGCTGTGAGGGCATCAAACCGGGCTGGGTCCGCATCAACTTCAACTACTTCATCTCCGAGCCGGTCTTCAGCTACCTCGTCGACGCGGTCCGGCTCGTCGCCCGGGAAGGATGGCGGCTCCTTCAGGACTACCGCTTCGATCCGGCCACGGGTCTGTGGCGTCATCACCTCGGCCCCGCCGAGCCGCCGCTGCGGCTACGCCGAATCTCCTATGACGAATCCGGCGCCATGCGTTATCCACTCCACCACGACCGGGCCCCGGAGACCGAACTCGAGCGCTACCTCCAGGAGGCCTCAGCACTGCTCGCCGTGACCCCCCGACCAGCCGATCACCCGGCGGATGCGCAACCTCACGCGGTGTCCGAGGACTTCGAACACCTGCGATGGTTCGACCTTCCCGCAGCCTGCCTCGCGTCCCGCTGACGCCCTTTCGGGGGCCCGCAGGCAAACCTGAATCACCAATGATCCGAGGTTCGCGGAGTCACCCGCCTCGGAGCCTGTCGCCGGCTACCCGCGTTGTGCCCCCGGGGCGTGGCTGCGGTCAGCGAGGCGGAGTTGAAGGATGGTGAGTGCGCCCCACGCTGAGGCGAGCAGCACCCACCAGAGAGGCCTGTGACTGCCCGCAGCGTCACCAGCAAGATCACAGTTACCCGGTCGCTGTCCGTTGTAGGTCAACGGGCGCGAGTGGCACAAGCGGCACGCGGCCGCCGCCTTCTTCGTCCGGCGGACACGGGATGGGACCCGGGGAGGAATCCGGGGGACGGCGGGCCGTGCCTGGCTCAGCGTTTCCAGACCTGCCCGTTGCGCAGCCCGCGCAGTGTGTTGGCTGTCACCAGGATCCAGAACGCGACGAGGCCGGTGTACAGCACGGCTCCGAAGACCTCCAGAGCGGGTGTCTCCCAGACTCGGGCGAGGGTCAAGGTGGCCACGGTGAATGCGCCGAGCGAGAAGGTGAAGGCCCACCAGCCCAGGCCGAAGGGAAGCGGGCCGGTGCGGAGATAGCGCACGAGCAGTGCCACGGCCACCGCCAGCCACCACACCCCGAACCCCCACAGGCCGGTCGCGGCGAGCTGGCTGATGACCACGACCGGCGCGCCACCGGTCTGCAGCCCCGGTGCGGCGACGTGCGCCAGCGCGAGCAGCGCGCCGGGGCCGACGCCGACGCCGACCGAGTCCTATCCACAACGAGGGCGCCAGGGGTGCGCCGGGCAGTGTGTGCAGGATGAGCCGGTCGTGCAGCAGACCCATGGTGAACAGGAACAGCAGGAACCCGACGCCGTAGAACGCGTACCCCAGGGCCAGCAGCAGTCGGGCGTTCCCGCCGTCCAGATGCGGGATCAGCGATGCCAGTGCCAGCGGGATGATGATCGTCACCACCGCGGGGATGAACCAGCCGCCGTTGACCAGGACGTGCGGTGTCTCCCCGGTGAACAGCACGTACGCGAAGGTGACGCTGATCGCGGCGGCGAGGATGCTGCCGACGACGGTGAGCGTCGCGACAGTGAGCGTCACGACCTGCTCGGGCAGAACGGATGGGCCGATCACCGAGGTCATCACGGCAAGGACCAGCAACCCGCCGGGGACGGTGCCGTACAACGCACCCACCAGCGGGTTGCGCAGGTCCGCGACCGCCGCGTCGCGGTGGCGGATCCACCGGATCAGATAGCCCCCCAGCAATACCGCGGCCAGCGCGTACGCGACAACGGCGATCACGATGCCCAGCAGATGCGCGGCCGGCAGCAAGGACCCCACCGCCGCCGGGTTGTCATAGGTGGCCACCGCGAGAATCGCGGTGCCCACCACCGATGCGAACCAGCCTGGGTGCAACTCGCGCACGCGAGCCACCGGCGGGGTCGTGTCCCGTGTCGCTCGGGATGTTGTCCAGACGCGACGGCCCCTGCTCGACCGTACGAACCGCCGAGCCCTCCCGGGCAGTGCCCAAAGTCCTGACCGCGTTGCTGGTCAGGCCAGGGACCGTCGATGGTCAGGCCAGCGAGAGGAACAGCTTTTCCATGGTCTTGCTGTCCAGCGTTTCCTCGCCGCCGGATTCGACGAGGCATTGCTTGAGGCCGGCGGCGATGATCGCGAACCCGGCGCGGTCCAGGGCCCGGCTGACGGCGGCCAGCTGGGTGACGATGTCCTGGCAGTCCCGGCCTTCCTCGATCATCCGCAGCACGCCGCCGATCTGGCCCTGCGCGCGGCGCAGCCGGTTGACCACCGTTCCCATCGTTTCCGGGGGGAGTTCGACCATGGTGCTTCCTCCGTTTGTCGCGGGCATGGTGGTGGGGTCAGCAGGTCGGCGGCGGCGGTTGCAGCGAGTGGAGCGCGGCGGTCAGCCGGGTGCGGGCCTCGGTGGCCACCGTCTGCAGGGTCGGGTTGCCGGTGACGCTGACCATGATGTCGGGGTCGATTGTTTCCACCCGGGTGCGGTCACCGTCCACCGAGCGGACCACGACGTTGCAGGGCAGCAACAGCCCGATCGACGGTTCTGCCTGCAGCGCGGCATGGGCCAGCGGCGGTCGGCAGGCACCCAGGATCACCTGGGGTGCGATGTCCACGTCCAGTTTGGCCTTCAGCGTTGCCCGCATGTCGATCTCGGTGAGCACACCGAATCCCTGGGCGGCCAGTGCCTCTCGGGTGGCGGTCAGGGTTTCCCCGAACGGCCGGTGGACGGTGACCGCGATCGCGTAGGACGCGCCGGTCACCTGCGGGATCCCGGTCACGCCGAGCGGGCCGTCGTGGCGGCGACCTTCGCGCGGACCTCGTCCATGTCCAGTTCCCGCACCGCCGCGATGACCTGCTCCAGCGACTTCGCGGGCAACGCGCCGGGCTGGGAGAAGACCAGGATGCCGTCGCGGAAGGCCATCAGGGTGGGGATGGACCGGATGCCGGCCGCGCCGGCGAGGTTCCGTTCGGCCTCGGTGTCGACCTTGCCGAACACGATGTCCGGGTGCGTCTTCGAGGACTGCTCGAAGATCGGGGCGAACATCCGGCACGGTCCGCACCACGAGGCCCAGAAGTCCACCAGGACGATCCCGTCGCCTTGCACGGTCTGCTCGAACGTGCCTTCGGTGAGTGTTGTTGTCGCCATGGTCAGGTGATCCTCTCGACGAATGAAGTATACCCCTAGGGGTATCAACGGGGCGGCGGTCCGGAATGTTCCCGACCCCCGATCCGCATGCCTGGTGGGGTATCCCGCCGGAGCGCTGGAATACCGCGGGCCGGAGTAGGGTTGGCCATACATGGATACCCTACCGGGTATTTCAGATGTGGAAGGCGAGGTGCTCAAAGGGATGCGTGAAGTGACGGTGTCGGAGTTCGCCAAAGCCCACGCGGCGGGGGCCGCGGTGATCGATGTGGGCGAGGTCGAGGAGTACAACCGCGGCCGCCTTCCGGGCGCGGCGTCCCTCCCGCTGCAGGATCTGTCGCGGGATCTGACCGCCAACCTCCGCCTGATCCGCCGCGACGCGCCGGTCTCCGTGGTGTGCGCCGCCGGTAACCGTAGCCTGATCGCCACCGGGATGCTGATGCACGCCGGGTACGACGCCTACTCGGTAGTCGGCGGAACCAGCGGATGGGCCAAGGCCGGACATCCCGTCGTGGGGGGTGACCGTGTCCGTCACTGACTCCACCCCGCTGGCCGCACAGACCGGGGCCACGATCCTGCCGATCGAGACCCCGACGCTGGGGGACCGCAGCTACCTGGTCCACGACGGGCGGGTCGCGATCGTCATCGACCCGCAACGCGACATCGACCGGGTCCTTGACCTGGCCGGCGCGGCCGGCGTGCGGATCACGCACATCTTCGAAACCCACATCCACAACGACTATGTCACCGGCGGGCTGGCGCTGGCGAGCCAGACCGGCGCCGCGTACCACGTGAACGCCGACGACCCGGTCGCCTACCAGCGGACCGGTGTGCGGGACGGCGACGTCATCGACGTCAGCCCGGCGTTGCGGGTGCGGGTGCTGGCCACCCCCGGCCACACCTACACCCACTTGTCCTATGTGCTGGAGGAGCACGGCACCGCCACCGCGGTGTTCTCCGGCGGCTCGCTGCTGTTCGGCTCCACCGGACGACCGGACCTGCTCGGGCCCGGGCACACCCACGATCTCGTGCACCATCAGTACGCGTCGGCTCACCGGCTGGCCGCGGCACTACCCGACCAGACCCGGGTGATGCCCACCCACGGGTTCGGCAGCTTCTGCTCCTCCACCCAGTCCGAGGCCACCGCCTCCACGATCGGGGTCGAGAAGACCACCAACCCGGTGCTCACCCAGGACGAACAGCGGTACGTCACCGAGCTTCTCGCCGGGCTGGACGCCTTCCCGGCCTACTACGCGCACATGGGGCCGGCCAACACCGCCGGCCCCGCCGCGCCGGACCTGAGCCCACCGGAACCCGCCGACGCCCGGCAGCTGCGCCACCGGCTCGAGCACGGCGAGTGGTTGGTCGATCTGCGCACCCGCACCGCGTTCGCCGCCGGCCACGCGCCCGGCACCCTGAACTTCGGGCTCGACGGGTCGTTCGCCACCTACCTGGGCTGGCTGATCCCCTGGGGCACCCCGGTCACCCTGCTCGGCGAAACCGCCGACCAGGTCGCGCAGGCGCAACGGGAAATGGTCCGTATCGGCATCGACCGGCCCGCGGCCGCCGCCACCGGCGGCCCGGACCACTGGACCGACGGGCCGCTTCGCACCCTCGAGCGGGCCACCTTCGCCGACCTGG
>JADGOY010000008.1 GCA_017882715.1 Nakamurella sp.
ACACTGGTCCTGCTCCACCGGTAAACGGCTGGACCGCCGACGTCACCGGACATGACGAGCCCCACGCAGGCCGACGAAGCGGAACGTAACGTCGCAAACCGGCCAGCGGTATCGAGGTGACCCGCCAGCAAGCAGGACGTGAGCGACCAGGATGGGTAGGCGGCCCGGACCATCGTGACCCGGACCCGGTTTCCCTGCGAGGAGGAACCTCATGCCCAATCCTGTCCGGCGCCGTCTAGGCGTGCTGCTGTGCTCATCGGTGTTGATCGGCGGCGGTGCGGTCGCCGGGCTCACCGCAGTACAGGCCACCGCAGCCACCCCCGCGCCGACGGTGGCTGCCGGTAGCGGGACTGTCGTGCTGGTCGACCCGACCCGAATCGCCGACTCCCGCTCCTCCTCGGCGTTGACCACCTTCGCGCCGTACGCCACCGAGGATTTGCACTTCGACGTGGCGCCGTCGAATCGTGTCACCGGCATTGTCGTGAGTCTCACCGTCGCTCCTGTCCAGAACGGCCTGTACTCACCAGGCGGATACCTGGAGGTGTGGCCGACGCGCCTGACCAGGCCGGAAGTATCACAGGTCAGTTTCCCCGGCGGGCAGAACGTGTCGAACGAGGCGATTATCGGCCCGTTGGATTCCACCGGGTCGGTTCATATATTCAACGGGTCACCGGGCGATGTGGACGTTCTGGTTGACCTCGTCGGGTACGTCGTCGCCGCTTGACGTTTCCGTCCACTGTCCCCCTGCTGTGCTTCAGATCTTGACGGGCCTGGCGGAGCGCCCACGGGTGGATGAAACTGTCTAGTTTCGTCTCAGTTATCCAGGGCGCTGCGCGCCGCCGTGGGGGCGGGAAAATGCGGTGCCCGGCCGGCGGTGGGAGGGGTGCCGGGGCGAATTTTCGTGTCAGTTGTCCGGGGCGCTGCGCGCCGCCGTGGGGGCGGGAAAATGCGCTGCCCGGGCCGGCGGTGGGAGGGGTGCCGGGGCGAATTTCACGTCAGTCGACGGAGCGCGCGTCGAGCAGGGTCTTGACGAGGGTGTTCACGGTGCTGATATCGGGCTCGACCTCGCCCCGCGCCACCGCGATCCCCACCGATCTTGGCGATGGGGGTGCGCGACGGGCCGTCGATGACCCGAATGACACCAGGTCGTCGAAGGACTCGGATACGCCGATCATCACATCGGGTCTGGCGCCCTGCCCGATGCTGTTCAGCAGCACCGTAGTGGGGTCGAATGTGTCTTGACCCCGGTCGCCTTCTCGTAAGCGGGAAGGATGACGTCGTCGAGCGCGCCCTTCACCGCCAGCGTGCTGAACAGGGAATGGTCGCCGCCTGCGCGTCGGTGCTCATGCTGCTCCTATCGTTGCAGTGCTGTGGTTTTCGGGTCGTGAGGTGGTCACGGCGCGATCGCGTCCCGCTGCGCGTCGGTCAGTGGGCGGGTGTAGACGCCGCGGAGCAACAGGAACGGCTTCGCGGTCTCCTCCAGTTCCTCGAGCGCGTCCAGGGCCGCGCCGGTGCTCGTGCCCGCCACGATCGGTCGTGGTTGCTGAGCAGCAGAGCGCCGTTCGTGCGGGCGATGCGTTCCGCGGTTTCTTCCGGTCTGTCGTCGCCGGGCGCGTAGTACGGAAGGAGCGGGAGCCGTCCGACTCGCATCGCGAAGTTGGCGGTCAGCGGCGGGAGCGCATCGTCGGGGTCGAGGCCGGCAAGACACGATACGGCCGCCGAGTAGGTCGAGTGGGTGTGCACGACGGCGTTCGCGTGTGGTCGAGCGCGCAGGATTGCGGCGTGCAGGAAGGCCTCCTTCGACGGCTTCGCCCCGGCCACGTGTCGACCGGACTCACAACAAAGGACAGGTCGTCGGGTCCCACGGTGCCCAGGCTGCTGCCGTTCGGGGTCACCAGGATGTTCTCGCCGGCGCGGATCGAGATGTTCCCTGTGGAGCCATGTGTCAACGACTGGGTGACGATCGAGCGTGCGGCGGTGACGATGCCGGCGCGTTCGTTGTCGTACCCGGTCGTGTCGACGCCGTTTCGTGCAGCGGACGGGTGGAGGCCTCCGCCAGCAGGTCGGGCGCACCGAAGTTTCCGGATTTCAGCAGCAGCGCGATGCGTTCCCCCTCGGTAGTGAAGATCCACGGCACGCCCGGCGCCGGTTCCGGTCCGATCATGCCGCCGCTGACCCCGAGCGCTGTGACGACTGCCCCGGACGTCTCGCCGCCGGCGGCGATGACCCGGGTGACCCCACGGTCCACCAGCCCGACAGCGATCCGGCCGGTAGCGTCTTCGAGGACGCCGGCAGATTCCCCGACGCCCAGGATCTCCTGCACGTGTTTGAGCTCCACCGAGTCGAGGGATGAGTAAATCAGCGGCGCCCGCCCCTTGGGCAGCCGGTCGAACCAGGCCAGCGCATCCGCAGCGAGCGCGGCAGAGTCCCTGCCGGCCAACGCGTCCAGGCGGAACGAGGGGTGACCGCGTTCTTTCAGGACGGCGATCTGCTCGAGCGTCCGCTTGGAGCAACTGCCGGCCAGTACTGCCGCCGGACCACCACCGGCGATCTTGGTGTCGCCGAGGTCGAACGATTCACCCACCAGAGACGAGGAAGCACCGGCAACTGCGGCCGCCAGACCGCCGCCCAGTCCCGCCGCGCCCGCGACCAGCGGCGCGCCGAGCGCGGCGCGTCCAATCGCCCGCAAATCGTCCTCGTCGACGGCATCGGCGAGAAGGTAGCGATCGCAACGACTTTCCGCTTCCGACACAGCTGCGCGGATGGCATGGGCACCGGAGCGAACGGTCTGGTGAGTGATGACCGCGACCCGCTCCTTCGTCTGAGCGCGCAGCACCCGAGGCAGCGACGAGTCGGTCATCGGTGTGAGCGGATGGTTCCGCATGTGCGACTCGGACAGCAGCAGATCGTTGACGAAGAGGTAACCCTGGTACTGCGTGCGCAGATGCTCGGGCGAGCTGGGCGTCTGGATCACCGTTCGAGCGCCGAGCGAATCTGCCAAGGCATCCAGCACCGGACCGATGTTGCCGCGGGGCGTCGAATCGAACGTCGAACAGTACTTGAAATAGATCTGTTGGGCCCCATGAGCGCGTAACCAGTCGCTCGCTTCCAGGGACTGCGACACCGCATCGTCGGCCGGGAGCATCCGGCTCTTCAGGGCGATGACCACCGCGTCGCAGGCGGGCAGCACCGTGGAGGCGGGTGGCAGCCCGAAGAACAGGATCGTGCGCAGGCCCTCTCGTCGAATGAACACGGCGACATCCGTCCCGCCGGTGAAATCGTCCGCGATCGCTCCAATCACAGCCTTCACCCCTCGCTCTGAATGCGGGACCCGAGCAGCTTCGCGGCGGCGTCGGGTCCGGAGATGACCGGGATCCCCAGCCGCTCGGAGAGTTCCGTGGCTACCGGGGCGAGCGAGTATTGCGCGAGCAGAACCGCATCGACCCGCCCGAGAAACGGCCGGCAGGCTTCATCGAGGGCCCTGAGCAGGGCTGCATCGTCACCGGCCTGGGTCGCCTCGAACGCCGCCGGGGAAAAGGTCCCCTCGAACTCGGCCTCCGCCCCCGCCTGAACCACGGCCTGACCGAAGCGGGCTTCCGCGTCCCGTAACGCCGCCTCGAACGTGGCCACCAGCAGGATGCAACCGAACCCACCGCCGATCGCGGTGCCGGACGCGGCGTCGTCCGGAGCGAGGATCGGCACATCCGCCGTCGGGAAGGTATGCGCCGTCGGGAAGGTGTGGGCCGTCGGGCCGTACATCGAACAGGTCAACAGCACGCCGTCAGCACCCTCGGTGAGGGTGTGATTGATCAGCCTCGTCATCCGCCGAGCGAGCGGCACGGTGACCCCACCGCTGTCGTTCGCGTCCTTGCGCAGCCGGTCGTCCAGAATGTTCCACGGCATCGCCCCGGGAAACTCCCGGGACAGACCGCTGACCACCGGCCCGATTGCCGCGGGTGTAGCACTGATCAGGGCGACGAGCGGACTCTTGGGTTTCGTAGCAGTTTCGTCTCCTTCTTCAGGCACGGTCACGTCGTCGCCTTTGTTGTTGGAACGGAGTATTTGTCGCACCACGAGAGGCCTTCGAGTGTCCCGTTGGCCGGCCGGTACTCGCAGCCGATCCAACCGTCGTAACCGAGCGAGGTGATCTGCTCGAAGACGAAGTCGTAGTTGATTTCGCCGGTGCCGGGCTCGGTGCGGCTGGGTACGTCAGCGACCTGGACGTGCGCGATGAGCGGGAAGAGTTCCCGCAGTCGCGTCGTGACGTCGCCCTCGGTCACCTGGCAGTGGTACACGTCGAACATCACGCCCAGGTGGTCGCCGCCGACCGCTCGCACCACGGACGCGGCCTCGCCGAGAGAATCGAGGATGAAACCGGGGGCGTCCCGGTGGTTGATCGCCTCGAGCGCGAGCGTCACGTTCGTCGAGGAGGCCTGCTCGGTCGCCCAGCCGATATTGGTCACGTACGTCGCGAAGGCCCGGGCCTTCGACACCTCGGGCGGACGAATGCCCCCGAGCACATGGATCACGTCGCAGTCCAGCGCCACCGCATACTCGAGCGCGCTCGAGAACCCGTCACGGAACTCCTTGACGCGATCGGGAACGCACGCCCAGCCGTTTCTTCCGGGACCGTCGGCGGCACCGGCCGGGCTGTTGATCAGGATCTGCTCGAGATCGGCATCCGCGAGCCACTTCTTGAGTTGATCCGGGGAGTACGGGTATGGATCGGCGTACTCCACGGCCCGGAACCCGGCCTTGGCCGCGGCGTCGAAACGCTGTTCGAAAGGAAGTTCGGTGAACAACCACTTGAGGTTGGGATCGAAACGAAGCGGGGTGGATGCGGTGGTCATCGGGTCTGCGCCTGCCGATTCACAATGTCTACGATGATGGATGGGTGGCACCGAACGGTGTTCCGGTGCGTCTGTGGCGGTGTCATCATATGAACACTTTCACCCCCAGGACTCCCCCAGGACCAATGCGATGCCGAGCACGGACACCGTCGTTTCGATGACGGCGAACGTTCGGAACATTTGTTTCAGGGACATTCCGAAGCTTTCCTTGACGTACCAGGAACCGGCGTTGTTGGCGTGCGGGAAGATGATCGATCCGGCGCCGACCGCCAGGACCACGAGCCAGGCATTGACGCTCGGGTTGTCCGCGACAATCGGCGCGACGATGCCCGCTGCGGTGATGACGGCAACCGTGCGTGCATGGAGGCAACCGTGCCCAGCGCGGGAACTCCGACCAGCAGGTAGGGGGAGATCGATCTTGCGTCCCTGGCATCGCGTCCTTCTTCGCCGAGCAGCGTTTCCTTGACCTGCTTGGCGGTGCTGAACAGCAGCGGGAGCAAAACGGCCAAGGCGACGTCGAAGAACGGCGGAAGACCGACCACGAAGGCCAGAATGGCGACCACCCAAGGAATGCTGCGAGACGGCTCAGGCTCTCCCCGCGCGGGGCACTACACCGAACTCGTGATGTGGTCGGCGAGCAACTGAGCCAGCGTGATGCTTGGTAGCCCGGCGAGGTGGTCGACTTGGGTTCGGCAGGAGAATCCGTCGGCCAGCACGATGCTGTTCGCGGGTTTGGCGCGCAGCGCCGGGAGCAGGGAGTTCTCGGCGACGGCCACTGACATCTCGTAGTGGCCCTTTTCCATGCCGAAGTTGCCGGCCAGGCCGCAACATCCGGAGACGACCTTCAGGGTGGCGCCCGTGCTGGTGAGCAGTTCTTGGTCGGTGGAAAAGCCCATGACGGAGTGGTGGTGGCAGTGCGGTTGGACGATCAGTTCCACGCCGGTCAGGTCGGGTGGGCGCCACGCCGTCGGGGTCCCGGCCCGGCTGCTGAGCAACTCCGCCAGGGTGTTGGTCGCGCTCGCGACCTTCGCTGCGCGCGGATCGTCCGGAAGCAGGTCGCCCAGGTCCGAGCGCAGCACCGCGGTGCACGACGGCTCCAGGCCGACGATCGGAATGCCTTGCGCCGCATACGGTCCGAGAATGTCGAGCAGCCGCAGGAGTCGTTTCTTCGCGCCGTCCAGTTGGCCCGTGGTGATCCAGGTCAGTCCGCAGCACGCCACCTCATCCGGGACGATGACGCTATACCCGGCGTCGGTCAGCACCCGGGCCGCTGCCTGCGCCACCTCGGGGTTCATCCCGTCGGTGAAGGAATCGGTCCACAACACCACCGGCTCGCGCTTCTGGAACGGACGTGTGATCCCATTCTTTTTCCACCACCGGTGGAAGGTCGTCGTCGCGAACTTGGGCGCGGTGCGGCGCGGGTCGATGCCGCCGGTGCTGAGCATCAGCCGGGCGATCGGCTTGACGGCCAACGTCCTGTTGATCACCGCCGGACCGATGCGCGGCACCCGGTCGATGACGGAGATCCAGCGGGGCAGCCAGCCGATGCTGTAGTGACTGATCGGCCGCCGTTTGCCCTTGTAGGTGCGGTGCAGCACCTCGGACTTGTACTGGGCCATGTCCACGCCGGCCGGGCAGTCGCTGGAACATGCCTTGCAGGACAGGCACATATCCAGCGATTCGTGCACCTCCCTGGACGACCAGTCCGTGATCACCGAGCCGTTGGTCAGCTCCTGCAGGACGCGCGCCCTGCCGCGGGTGACGTCCTTCTCGTCCTTGGACGCCAGGTACGAGGGGCACATGAACCCACCCGATGCCCGATTGTCGGCACGGCACTTCCCGACGCCCACGCAGCGGTGCACGGCCTTGGTGAAGTCGCCGTCGTCGTGGGCGAAACTGAATCCACCGGATGCCAGCAGCGGCCTGGCCTTCGGGCGGCGCAAATCGGTGTCGATCGCCTCGGGTCGCACCAGCACACCCGGGTTGAGCAGGTCTTTGGGGTCGAACAACGCCTTGACCCCGGCGAAGAGTTCCAGGGTGCGCGGCGAGTACATGATCGGCAGCAGTTCGCTGCGTGCCCGGCCGTCACCGTGCTCGCCGGAGCAGGATCCACCGTGTTTGACCACCAGCCGGGCCGCGTCGAAGATGAATTCCCGGAAGACATCACCGGACTTTTCCATCGGCAGGTCGATACGGACGTGGATGCAGCCGTCACCAAAGTGCCCGTACGGGAGCCCGGTCACCTTGTAGGACTCCATGAGCGTTTCGAATTCCCGCAGATAGGCACCCAGGTTCGCCGGTGGGACCGCTGCGTCCTCCCAGCCGGGCCATGCCTGCCGACCGTCGGGGGTGCGGCCGGCCAGGCCCGCCCCGTCGGCGCGGATCTGCCACATGGCGGTGGCGACCGGGCCGGTCGGAAAGACCACAGAATCCAGCCCGCCGGCGTCCCGGAGCAGCCCTTCGGTCGAAGCCTTTGCCTCGTCGAGGGTTTCGCCGCCGACCTCGATCATCAGCCAGCCGGCGCCGCGGGGCAGGTCGGGCACCGATCCCGGGCCCCTGGCCTTGCGGACCACCTCGACCAGGCGGGCGTCGAGACCCTCGATGGCGTGCGGGGAATGCGCGAGCAGCGCCGGGACTGCATCGGCCGCTGAAGCCATGTCCGGGTACCCGAGGACCACCAACATGCGCGCCGGGCTGATCCGGACCAGCTTCACCGTCGCATCGAGAATCACGCCGAGGGTGCCCTCGGTGCCTACCAGCGCCTTGGCGAGGTCACGGCCGTTCTCGGGCAGCAGGTGCTCCAGCGAGTACCCGGAAACCTGCCTGGGAAAGGTGCCCAGCTCGGTCCTGATCACCTCCAGGTTCGACTGGACAAGTGCGTCCAGGCCCGGCACCTGATCCACGCCATCGCCGGTGCGGATCCGTCGGCCACGGCCGTCGAGGATCGTCAACGCCTGGACGTTGTCCGCGGTACGACCATAGGCGAGGGCGTGCGGCCCGCACGCGTTGTTGCCGATCATCCCGCCGAGCGTTGCCCGGTTCTGGGTCGAGGGGTCCGGGCCGAATCGCAGGCCGAGCGGCAGCACCTCCTTCTGCAGACTGGACACGATGACGCCGGGCTCGACGAGCGCAGTGCCGCTCGCGCCGTCGATCTGCACTACCTTGTTCAGGTGTCGGGCGAAGTCGATGACGATGCCGGTACCGATCGCGTTGCCCGCGACCGATGTCCCGCCGCCGCGGCTGGTGATCGGCACCCCACTCTCCCGGCTCACCGCGAGAGTGGTCAGCACATCATCGATGTCCAGCGGCTCGACGACAACCGTTGGCAGGACCCGATAGTTTCCCGCGTCGGACGAGTATTCGGCGCGCCGCCGCAAACCGTCGGAGACCGTTCCGCGGACCGTACGCCGCAGCTGAGCGGCGACACCGACCACGGCGTCGGCTCCGGTGGTCAATTGGGCAGTCACTCGCCGGCCCCCGGTAGGTTGATGCCGATCTTGACCTTGCCGTGGCCCTGCTGGCGCGCCGCCTCGAAAGCGGCTGGCGCATCCCTGACTTGGTACTGGGCTTCCAGACGGTAGTCGACCTCGATCGACCCGTTCTTGATGGCTTCGACGGCGGCCCGGAAGGACTTCAACCCCTCTTCGGCCTGGGTGCCGTTGATCCACTCCATGGTGAGCGACTTACGGAAAGGGCGTTCCACCGGGAACGGCGCGAGGCCCTTCAACTGCGGGTAACCGAAAAACCCGACCGTGCCACGGATCCGCACGGCCTCCGCAGCGGCCGCGCAAGTGACATCGAAACCGGCCGCCTCGATCACCAGATCAAGACCGACGCGGTCCGTCGCTTCGAGCGCGGCATCCACAATCGACGCGTTCGGCTCGTGCACGATTCGTGATGCGCCGAGTTTCTCCGGCACCGCCAGTCGTTCCTCGTTGAGGTCGGAGATCATCACGTCGATGCCCCTGGCAAGGAGGTGCTGCAGGTAGAAGAGCTCGGCCGAGCCCGCCCCGATGATGGCCGCATTATTCGGCTTGCCCTCCTTTGTCTCGGCGATCGGCACAATTCCGATGCCCTCGTGACCGGGGTACTCGGGTTTGCCGAGATAAACCGGGTTGTGGAAGCCGTCATAGATGACGTGGACATCGGATCCGCAGATGGACGCGTAGTGCGTCTTTGACCAGGATTTGATCGTCATTCGGGATCGGGATCGGGATCGGGATCGGGAAGTCCTGGACTTCCACCACGCCGGTGGGTCAGACACGCTGCTCGCATCATCGCCTGCCTCGCTCGTCGGTCGTCGACGGGTCATGAACGTGGGGATCGCGGGAGTGGAGTTTCTCCAGGCCTGAGCAAACCTATAGTATAGGATATGCCGCTTCGTCAACGGGTCAACCGGACGAAGTTCACCGCGGTCGTCCAGGGAACCGGCCAGCAAGCTGGAGACACCATGGCCGTGGCACGTCGCGGCCTGACCGGTGACGGGAGGTCGGTTCATCGGGCGGGTCCGGCCGGTCACATGCTCGAGCCTCAATCTGGGCGGCGAATGTGTCGGACGGTGTGGCGGCCTTCGCGGCGGCGCACACCGGCCCCAGGCCGGCTGTATTCTCCATTCTCCGCAACCGGGAACCTACTCGCAGCGGCAACAGGACGCCGGAGTTGACCCGCGGCAGCGTACCGCGACGATTCCATCCACCAGTCCCCCGGGCCGGTGTCGTCTCGACGTGGCTGCGCACGGTTGGCGAGGCCGGCAATGGTCGGATGCGCCCGATACCCCTACCCCGCAACGTGTTTGCCGAACCGGCGTGGGCATGGCGCGGTCTGCGATGCTCCTTGGGCAGTCAGGTGGCGACAACGAGTCTGGACCGTCACGATTTTCCCGCTATCAACCGTCCGCTGACTGGGAGCATGGCCTGATGTCCCCCGTGCAGTTCGGTTTCCTGATTGTGGCCGGCATCGCCGGCGGCTTCACGGGGAGCATCGCCGGGTTGGCCTCGGTGGCCACCTATCCGGCGCTGCTCGCCATCGGGTTGCCGCCCGTGACGGCCAACGTGACCAACACCGTCGCGCTCGTCTTCAGCAGCGTCGGAGCGGTACTGGGGTCCCGGCCAGAGCTCAAGGGACAGGGACCCCGGCTGAAGGCGTTGATTCCCGTCGCCCTGTTGGGCGGAGCGGCGGGCGCCGCGTTGCTGCTGTCCACTCCGGCCGACGGATTCGAGAAATTGGTGCCGATCCTGCTGGGGTTTGCGTCGTTGACGATCCTGATCCCGCGGCGGCGCGCCAAGGCCGGACAGACGGTGGACGCCGCACTCGGTCGTGGTGGGTTGATCGGTCAGGGTGTGGCGATATTCGTCATCGCCGTCTACGGCGGTTACTTCGGCGCGGCAGCCGGGGTGTTGATGCTCGCGCTGCTGTTGCACACCACCAGGGCGAGCCTGCCGCGCGCCAACGCGGCCAAGAACGTGCTGTTGGGTACGGCCAACTGCGTCGCCGCGGTCGCCTTTGCCTTTCTGGCGCCCGTCGACTGGTCCGCGGTGATCCCGCTGGGCATCGGGTGCCTCGTCGGCTCGCGCATCGGGCCGATCATCGTCAGACGGGCACCCGCGCTGATCCTGCGACTCCTGATCGGTGCAGCCGGCCTGACATTGGCAATCCGGCTCGGAGCCCAGGCCTATGGCTGACCTCACCCGGCCGGGTTCCCGCACTGGTCGGCTCCTGCGCGCCGGGCCAGCGACGATTGACGAGTCGAGCGACGATGACATCGACGCCCAGTGAAGGACACATGTCCCGGAAACGTGCAGGTCGCTTGCCGTTGGCAGACAGCGTGCACGCCATACTCCTGAATCAGTTCATGGACCGGACCCGGGTGAATCAGTTCATGGACCGGACCCGGGCGGCGGGTGAACCGCTGAACATCTCGGTTGTCGACTGAACTGGCAGTCAGCCAGACTCCCGTCCGCGAAGCGCCCGCGCGCCTGGAACACACCGGACTGATGCAGCGTCAAGCGCTCAAGGGATATCGCGTCGCACCTCTGTTCCGCGAACTTCGCAGAACTCGGCTCCTCCGACGCATTATTCGCATCGGCCGAGCACCGGGCGATCTATGACGCCTTGTGCGGCGAGGATCCGGAACTGGCCGCCGAGCGCATGCGCCAGCATGTCACCAATGCGCGGGCCCGGACGCTCGATGACCGTCGCATGGTGGTTGTTCCGGCGACGGACACGCTTGAACCCGGGGCCGTCCGGTCCAGTTCTCTTGGTCACGCTCGAGGTGAACGGTCAGGCGTCGAGGTTCACACCCCGCTTGTCGCGGGCGAAAGAGATGGAGATGGCAATCAGCGAAACGACCGCGGTGATCATGGTGAAGATCAGAACAGCGGACCGAAGATGGTGCCCGCAATGTTCCCAGAGAGGGAGCAGTCGTACCACTCGACGACACCGCCGATTGCGCTGGAAAACAGTGCCCGCAATCTCGTCGATCTGGGAACGTCATCCGCCGTCAGGACGGAAGTGACCTGCGGTTCGCTCGTCATGGTGTTTCCCTTTCAGAACCAAGCCGCTGCCGGATAGCGCAAGCGTTTCACCCGCCGACCGCGTCGTGCTCGGGTCAGCGATGAGACCCCGGCTGACCGGAGCGGGCACGGCGACCGCAGGAAATCCTGGTCTCCTCGTTCGCCGCCAACATATTTCGCGCTCGGCCGTCCCACTGCAGGCCAGGAGTCACCACGATGAGCGCGCATTTCTTCCGCTCAGCGGTCGACACAACGGATCGCCCGAGGCCCCCCGGGTCATGAGGAGATTCCAACGCCGCGGACGTTTTCTCTGCTCGCCGGTGTCGCGGAGCGATTCGACCATGGGGACGGAGCGATCGCGTAGACGAGATCGTCACGCAAGTGCGGCTCCCCATCTTGCGGGGTGCGCCATTCGCACGGTTGCCGTGAAGGGACCGGTTCGGCGATATGTCAGGCGGTGCCAGACCAGAAGTCCGGCCGAAGCGCGACAAGAACGACTGCGCCAGCTCGACCCGTCGGCACCGGACGTTGCCGGTGGCGTCCGGTCCCCAACGAGAATTCGTCCGCAACGATGTCCTTCTCAGGCGACGGTCAGCAAGGCCATGTCTCGAGCCCGGCCACACCCTCCGCGCGGGCGGCGTTGATCACCGCGTCCGCGACCATCCGGGTCAGTCCGGGCGTGAACGGGTCCGGCACGATCCGGTCCGCGCTCGCCCGTCCCGGGACCGCGGCGCAGATCGCTCCAGCGGCGGCGACCTTCATGCCCTCGGTGATGAGCCGCGCACCACAATCCAGGGCACCGAGGAAGATGCCGGGAAAGGCCAGCACGTTGTTGATCTGGTTCGGGTAGTCGCTGCGGCCGGTCGCCACCACAGCGGCACCCCGCCGCGCGGCATCCCGCGGGTCGATCTCCGGAGTCGGGTTCGCCAGCGCGAAGGTGATCGGCTTCGGTCCCATGGTATCGACCAGGGCCGGGTCGACCGAACCGCCGGAGACGCCGATGAACACGTCCGCCCCGGCCATCGCGTCGGCCAGCACTCCGCTGACGCCGCGCGGATTGGTGATCTCGGCCATCTCGGCCTTCACCGGGTGCAGATTCTCCCGGCTCGCGTGCAGCACGCCCTTCGAGTCCACCAGGATCAGGTCGCGCACACCGGCGGCGTGCAGGATCTTGGCGCAGGCGATGCCGGCCGCGCCGGCGCCGGCGATCACCACCCGCAGGTCGATCATCACCCGCTGGATCACCGAGGCGGCGTTCATCAGCGCCGCGAGCACCACCACGGCCGTGCCGTGCTGATCGTCGTGCATGACCGGGATGTCCAACGCCTGGGTCAGCCGCTGCTCGACCTCGAAACAGCGGGGCGCGGAGATGTCCTCCAGGTTGATCGCGCCGAAGGATGGGGCGATGGCCTTGACCGCGGCGACGATCCCGTCCGGGTCCGTGGTGTCCAGCACGATCGGCACCGAGTCGAGTCCGGCGAACGCCTTCATGAGCGCGGACTTGCCCTCCATGACGGGCAGCGCGGCCTTCGGCCCGATGTCGCCCAGGCCGAGCACGGCGGTCCCGTCGGAGATGACGGCGACCACCCGCGACGCCCAGGTGTAGGCGCGAGCGGCGGCGGGTTCGCGGGCGATCAGGCGGGACACCCCGGCCACGCCGGGTGTGTAGAGCATCGACAAGTCGCGCCGGTCTGCGATGGGGGCCCGCAGCTGGATGCTGAGCTTCCCGCCCAGGTGTGCGGTGAGCACGTCGGCGTCGGTGAACGCGGGCGGCGGGCTGGGCGCGGCTGACGGCGTGGGCGTGTGGTTCGCCCCGTGGGTCGTCGCAACTTGGTAACTCGCGGCGCGGTTCGTCGTGGGGCGGTTCGTCGCGGGGTTATTCGTCGCGGGGTTATTCGTGGCGGCATGGTTGTTCGTCGCGGCATGGTTATTCATGGCGGCACGGTTCGCGGTGCGGGCGCCGGGCGAGAGGCTTGTCACGCCGTCCATCATCTCCGGTGCAATCGTCAAGGAAGCGCAGGTCGTCAGAGTGTCGGCGGGCGCGGGGAAGTGCTGAGGCTGAGGCATGGTCGGCTCCGAGGTTCGTTCCCGGGGTGAAATTCCAGGAGGGGGCACTGTGCGTTCGCGACGGCAGACAGCCGTGCGTTACCAGAGCCGGGATGCGGGCGACGTGTGCGCGCTCCGCATCCGAGCCGTGGTCGACCCTGCGGGGTTCCGTCGCGGTGGGACGTTCGCCTGCTGGTCGGCGCCCTGATCGGTCCATCGGGCTGGTCGGGTGAATCGCGGGTGATGCGGGGACCTGGAGTGATCATGCACGATCTTTGGGCCGCGGTGGACCACTGAATCGATCGAGATCCGGGATGTGTGCCCGAATGCCGACGGACGGGTGTCTGTTACAGGCGCGGGGCTCGTTGTCTGCGCCCGCCCTTTGGGTTGGTGCGCCCCTTGCGCTCGCGGCCCGTGGGCGTCGCTCTGGGCGCCGCCGGGGACGATGCTCCCACCGCCATGACGCACCTGCGGCTCGAACATCGTCGTTCCCGGCGCGCGGTGCCCCCGCCGCGCGAACAATGCGCTCGACGGCAGGCGCGGCCGCTGGCGACATGCGCTCGGCCGAGGCCTCGGAGGAGTCCTGCCAAGGCAGCCCCCAAAGGCCGCCCAGGAGCGCTCCGGCTAGCTGGTGGTTGCGCCCAGTTCGGCGGCCTGACCGCTGATGACCGTCGCCAACGCGACATCCTTGCTGGTCACGCCTCCGGCGGAGTGGGTCGACAGCACGAACAGCACGTCGCGCCAGCGGATGTCGATGTCGGGGTGGTGATCCGCCGCCTCCGCGGCGATGGCGACGGCGTCGACGAGGCTGATCGCAGTCGGGAAGTCGGGCGCGGTGAACCTGGCGCGGATGGTCTCGCCGTCACGTTCCCATCCGGACAGCCCGACCAGCGCCTTGTCGATGTCGGAGGGTTCCAGCAGCTGCGTCATGCCACCCACGCTGCCCGGTGCTGTCGCCGACAGTCAAGGGTCCGCGTCCTACGGCCACCAGCCAGGTACAGAAAAGGTCGGGCAAACCAGCACCACCCATTCCTTCACGCAGCCGTGCACCGCCTGAGTCAGCTTGCACCCCCACCGGGCTACAACACGCCAGCGTCCGTCCGCTCCGTCACGCGTCCCCGCCGAGCACCGCCCAGTTTGGACGCGTCCACCGGGTGACGACCCGCGGGCCCCGATAGGATCCGCGATCATGCAGGTTCGCGAACTGATCGTCCCCGGCGCCTTCGAATTCACGCCCACCCAGCACGGCGACGATCGGGGGTTGTTCCTGGAGTGGTTCAAGGTCGAGAAACTGCAAGAGGCGATCGGCCACCCGCTGACGTTGGCGCAGGCCAATCTGTCGGTCTCCAAGGCTGCCTCGCTGCGGGGGGTGCATTTCGCGGACGTCCCGCCCGGCCAGGCGAAATACGTCACATGCCCGCGCGGCGCCGTGCTCGACTACATCGTCGACGTCAGGGTCGGTTCGCCCACCTTCGGTGAGGTGGACGTCGTCCGGCTGGATTCCGAGCGCCGTCGCGCCGTCTACCTGCCCGAGGGTCTCGGCCACGCCTTCCTCGCGTTGGAGGACCATTCGACCCTGACCTATCTGTGCTCCACCGGGTACGCGCCGGGTCGCGAGCACGGCATCAACCCGGTCGATCCCGAGCTCGGCCTCCCGCTGCCGGGCGAAGTCGACTTCATCCTGTCCGACAAGGACATGGCGGCCCCGACGCTCGCCCAGGCCGCCGAGTCGGGACTGCTGCCGAGCTGGGCCGTGTGCCGGAAGTACGTGGCCGAACTGAACTGAGTGCCGGTTCGCCCGACTGATCCAGCGGTTCACGCCGATCGACCCAGCTACCGAACGATCGCCGCCCCGAACACTGCAGAGGTGGAAACCCGATGTACCAGCACAGGATCGCCTTGATCAGGCATGGGCAGACGGAGTGGAGCGCCTCGGGCCAGCACACGTCGACGACCGACATCGACCTGACCGACGAGGGCGTCGACCAGGCCATGACGATCCCCAGCCTGCTGTTCGGGCTGGGTCTGGTGCCGACGACCGTGTGGAGCAGCCCGCGGCTACGTGCGCAGCGCACCGCGGCCCTGGCTGGTCTGCGGGTCGACGAGATCGTGGACGACCTGGCCGAGTGGGCATACGGCGAGTACGAGGGGATCACCAGCAAGCAGATCCGGGTCGGCAACCCGAGTTGGTCGGTGTTCACCCAGGGCGCCCCCGGCGGCGAGACCCCGGAGGAAGTTGCCGGGCGAGCTGATCGGGTGCTCGGTCGGGCCCGGGCCGCGTTGGAGCACGGCGATGTCGCGCTGGTCTGTCACGGTCACATGTCTCGGGTGCTGGCCGTGCGGTGGGTGGGCCTGCCCATCGCCGCCGGCGGATTGATCCTGATGAACCCGGCCGCGATCACCGTGCTGGGCACCTACCACGAAGCGCCGTGCATCGAGCACGCGAACGTGGTTCCATTCAAGGCTCCGCACCTCGAGCCGGCCGCGTCGGCCGCGCTCGAGGCAGGCACGTCCGGCACCGGCGAGGACTCCGAGTTGGGGCATGCCTGACCCGCGGATCAGGCCGATCGCGCCGGCAGACGTACCGGCCGTCACGCAGATGGTCTACGACCTGGCCGAGTACGAGAGGCTCCGAGAGCAATGCCACCTGACGGTCGACCAGCTGCGCGCTGCGCTGTTCGGTCCGCAGCCGGCGCTGTTCGGCCTCGTCGCCACGCAAGGAGCGGGAGACATGGTCAGAGTTGGGATTGTCGACGAACCCGCCGAAGCCGCACTGCCCGCAATCGTCGGATACGCGCTGTACTTCCTCAACTTCTCGACCTGGGAAGGTGCGCACGGCATCTACCTGGAAGACGTCTACGTCCGACCCGACCATCGGGGCTCAGGGCTGGGAAAGGCGCTGCTGGTCGCGCTGGCCGAGATCGCCGCCGACGGTGGGTTCGCCCGCGTCGAATGGTCCGTGCTCGACTGGAACACGCCTTCGATCGAGTTCTACCGCTTGCTGGGTGCGGTAGCCATGGACGGCTGGACGGTCTTTCGGCTCAGCGGTCCGGCTCTGGAGCGAACGGCGCGGGGAACCGGTTGATCCACTCGTTGGCGGGCCGGCTGACCAGCAGACCACCGGTGACGGCCCCGACGAGCATCAGGATGATTCCCCACGCCACCTGGCCGCTGGGGGTGATGAGCCAGATCCCGATCGCGATGAGGACGATCTGGGTGAGCAGGCTCGGGGTGCGCCCCCAGCGCCGGCCGCGCAGCACCGCCGTGCCGCACGCCGCCAGCAGCACGGAGATCACCAGGTAGTACATCCCCTGCGCCGCAACCTGACCGAACGGAGCGCCGGCAACCAGCCCGGAGAAGACGGTGACCCCGGCCAGCACGAGCACCCCGACCGCTTCCACGAGCACCAGCAGCGCGGCAACCGCGACCGGTCGCGGTGGCGGGATGGTGATCGGGGGTGGGTCGACGGGGACGGTCACCCGCGCCAGGTTACCGACTGTTCGCAATCGACTCGCCAGTTCAGGACCTCACACGGCCTTGGAACGTCCGAAAGTGGCCAATCGGCCCAAGGTGAATGCACCGCAACCGGGGGGAGCGCCCGTCACCGAGTCGAACTCGCGGCCGCGCGAGCGCCGGATTCACCCGGCCGACCACCGACGCGACGTAGGCTGCCCGACGATGCGTGCTTTGCTGATCGTCAACCCCCACGCGACGTCGACCAACGAACGGCGGCGCGATCTGCTCGCGCACGCACTGGCCGGCGAGCTCTCTCTGCGGGTGGCTCACACCGAGAACCGCGGGCACGCGGCACACCTGGCGGCCGCGGCGGCGGACAGCGGAGTGGACCTGATCGTCGTGCACGGCGGTGACGGCACGGTCAACGAGGTCGTCAACGGCTTGATGTACCGCGGGGTGCGCCCCGATTCCCCGCTGCTGGCCGTCGTGCCGGGCGGGTCGACCAACGTCTTCGCCCGTGCATTGGGGATCGACGCCGATCCAACCCTGGCTACCGAGCAGATCCTCGAGGCGCTCACCGCCCACCGGATCCGGGTGGTTTCGCTCGGCCGGGCCGACGACCGCTACTTCACCTTCAACGCAGGCCTCGGGCTGGACGCCGAGGCTGTCCACAACGTGGAGAAACGCCGGCGCGGCGGCAGCCCGATCTCCAACTTCTTGCACTTCCGGATGACGGTGAGCGGGTACTTCCGATCCGACCGCAAGCATCCGCGGATGACCGTGGAGCTGCCCGGCCGGGATCCGATCGAGGGCGCCTACCTGGCCTTCGTCTCCAACGTCGATCCCTGGACGTACTTCGGGAAGCGCCCGGTGCGGACGAACCCCGGCACCGCACCTTGGGGCGGACTCGGGGTCTTCACGATGACCAAATTGGGCGTGCCGACAGCGCTGCGCGCGTCGGCCGAGATCCTGCGCGGACATCCCCCGTCCAACAGCTCCAAGTCGATCATCCGGGCGCAGGACGAGGCGTGGGTGACGGTCCGCTGCAAGGAGCCCGTAGACCTGCAGGTCGACGGTGACTACCTCGGCACCCGCTCGGAAGTCGAGTTCGTCTCTGTCCCGAATGCGCTGCGATTAGTACTCTGAGTACGAAATGCCTTACCCGACCGGGGGTATTTGCCGGAGGGTCTGGTCTGAATCGTGGTGACCAGGCATCATTGGTCGGGGAAGCCAGCGAGCCACGACGTGACGTTTGTAACCCCGGCGTGACGAGACCTTGACAGTACTGTCTCATGTGAAACCATTCACAAGGTCGTTCGGTCAACGAGAGCGCCCGGACCCCCTTCAGGACAACCATACCCAGCCGGATCATGCCTCCGGCACCGCACCAAGGAGTGCATACCCATGGACTGGCGTCACCGCGCGATCTGCCGCGACGAAGACCCGGAACTCTTCTTTCCCGTCGGCAACTCCGGCCCTGCCCTGCTGCAGATCGCCGAGGCCAAGGCCGTGTGCCAGCGGTGCCCGGTCACCAGTGAATGCCTGGCCTGGGCGTTGGAGACCGGACAGGATGCCGGCGTCTGGGGCGCGATGAGCGAGGACGAGCGCCGGTCCCTCAAGCGGCGTCGGGCCCGCGCCCGGGCTCGCAGCCTGTAACCGCCGGTCACCGAGGAGCGCTTCAGGGCTAGGACTGCACCAGGCCAGATCACCACAGGTCGGTACCGGACCCGTTGGTGGGCGCCAGCAATCGCAGCAGGAGCCGGCCGGCTCGCTGTGCCGGTTCACCTGCGGCGATTCACGTGTGGCGATTCACGTGTGGCGATTCATCGAGCCGGTTCCTGCCCGGTTCGACGGGCCGATCAATCTCGACGGGCCCGTCCGAGCCGGGCCAGTTCAGCGCCGGGATCCGCCCCCGCGGAACCTGGACCCGGCCAACGGTCTCCTCAGCTGCGGCCTCGCAGCGGCACCACGATCCGGACCGCGGTGCCGAGCTCGCCCTCCCGATCGCACATCTCGATGGATCCGAGCAGCTCGGAGTCCACCAGGGTCCGCACGATCTGCAGGCCGAGCCCGGACGCCTTTTCGACGCTGAACCCCTCGGGCAGTCCCTGGCCGTCGTCGGACACCATCACGTCGAGCTCCTTCGCGGAGCGATCGACCGCGATGGTGACCTGACCCTCCCCCGTCTCCGGGCCGAACGCATGTTGCAGGGCGTTCTGCACGATCTCGGCGAGCACCATCACCAGCGGCGTGGCCAGCTCGGCGCCGAGGATGCCGAAGGTGCCCACCCGCCGAACCCTGGCAGACGTTTCGGCGGCCGCGACATCGGAGATCATCGGCACCAACCGGTCGACGATCTGGTCGAGATCCACCCGGTCGTCCGGTGACGTGGACAACGTCTCGTGCACCAGCGCGATCGACGCGACGCGTCGCATCGACTCGCTGAGGGCCTGCCGGACGGACGGATCGGCCGACCGCCTCCCCTGCATGCGCAGCAGCGCCGCGACGGTCTGCAGATTGTTCTTCACCCGGTGGTGGATCTCGCGGATGGTGGCGTCCTTGGACAGCAACGCCCGATCCCGCCTGCGGACCTCGGTGACGTCCCGGACCAACACCAACGCGCCTGACGGCCGGCCGTGCGGCCGCAGCGGGAGCGCCCGGAAGAGCACCGTCGCAGCCCGTGCCTCCACCTCCATGCGCAGGCCCGGCCGCCCTTCGACCGCACCGTTGATGCGAGCGGCCAATTCCGCGGCGTCGAACGGGTCGTCGATGAGCGGTCGGGTCAGCGCCGCCAGATCCTGGCCGAGGACCTCGCCGTTGTAGGTCAGCCGGTGGTACGCCGAAAGGGCGTTCGGGCTGACGTAGACAACCTTGCCATCTGCATCGAGTCTGAGCAGTCCGTCACCGGCGCGCGGCCCGGTGTGCATCTCACCGGGATGCTCGCTCGGCGGAAAGGTGCCGTCCGCGACCATCTGGAACAGGTCGCATGCCGCATCGACGTACGCCGTTTCCAGCAGGCTGGCCTCACGGCCGACCATGCTGCTGGTGTCCCGCTCGATCAGCGCGATGATGCCGTCCAGATGCCGGACCGGGATCACCTCCCGCCGGATCCACGCTCTCGGTGCGTCCAGCGGCGGTGGTTCGGACATCACCCGCTCCTCTTCCCAGGCATGACGAAGCAGCGGGAAGTCGGACGGCTCGATGGTGCCGGACACCCGGTCGTCGACGAAGGCGGTCACGCCGGTCGTGGGCCTGGCCTGCGCCGCGCAGATCATCGCCCCGGATCCGGTCGACACCCAGAGCAGCAGGTCGGAGAAGGACAGGTCGGCCAGCAGCTGCCATTCGGAGACCAGCGCCTGCAGACGGGCCACCGCCGACCCGGACAGGTCGCTGTGCTCGGCGAGCAGGTCGGACAGGGTCGACATCTGGCTGGTTCCCCGATCTGGGAGTGGCGGACCGGGGCGAACGGTCTCGGCCCGTCACGGCCCCGGAGAGGCGCCGGTCGGCGAGACGAGACGCAGGTGTTGGTCTGTCCGGTCAGCGAGGGTGCTGGACTACGGTTCGATCGTCAGGAGATCTCGGCGATCAGGTCACCTTCCTGCACGACGGCGCCTTCCTCGACGGCGAGCTTGGAGACCCTGCCGTCCACCTCGACGATCACCGGGATCTCCATCTTCATCGACTCCAGGATCACCAGCGTGTCGCCGTCTTCGACGGTGTCACCCTCGGCCACCAGCACCTTCCAGACGTTGGCCACCATCTCCGCCCGTACTTCTTCGGCCATCGCCGTTCCTTTCGTCAGATCCGTCAGTCCCCCGAGATCACTGAGATCACTGAGGTCACGCAGGCGTGTCGAGCATCGCCGGCCGCCCCGGATCCGCCGGCGTCTGCCTGATCATCCCATCACGGCGGCAGGCTGCGTGACCGCGCGTGGCCTCCGCCGATCGTCACGCACGGCCGGACCTGCAGTGCCGGGAGCCGCGGAGGGTGGCTCGGCGCGACGGACGTGACACGATGAACCTCGCGCCGACCGGTCCGGGTGACGGTCCGGCGGAGATTGCGATCCGACCGATCGGCGGGCGGAAAACTCGATCCCGATGAACGATGAACGGAGAGCGACATGGGCAAGCGCGCGCGCAAGAAGAAGGCACGCAAGAAGGGCTCGGCGAATCACGGCAAGCGACCCAATTCCTGACCGGGCGCGCAGCTGACCGGCCTCGGCCCCGCCGGGAACACCCAGGCGGGGTGGGTCGTTTTCCGCGCGCAGACCACGGCTGTCCCTTGGGGCTGACCGTCGGGTCGAGTGGAGCCCGGCGCACGGCAGATCAGTCGGCCAATGCCGCCGAGCCGCCACGCCCGGTCTCCGACTCCGCGGGGCGCTCGGCGGTGACCGTCACGATGCTGGTGCTCACCTGGATCGATCCGGCATCGTCGTCGCGCAGCGCCGCCGAGATGGTTGCCAGCCGCGCGACCAGGCGTACCCGAAGCCGTTCCGGGGCTCGATCGCCACCACACTTGCTGTGTAGCAGGTGCTTGAGCTTCTGATCGATGCCCGCCTCGACCAGGCACGGCGAGCAATCGTCGAGATGTCGTTGCACGGCCGCCCGGTTCTCCGGATCCATCTCGTCGTCGAGGAACAGCCAGACGTCTCGCAAGACTTCGTCGCAGCGACCGCCGCTGGACTTCTCCGGATCAGCGCCCGCCATTGCCACGACCCACCTTCCGCTCATCCCCGACGGACAGTTGCGTCGACTCCCGCGCGCCGACCGGCGCGGGTTCCGTTTCCTCGCTCGGGGCGGCAGTATCCGCCGCAGCGGCCGTTGCGTCAGTGACCGGGGTCCTAGCCGGACGCAGGAATCCCCGTTCGGTGGCGTAGCCGGTGAGCAGTTCCCGCAGCTGACGCCGCCCACGGTGCAGCCGGGACATCACGGTGCCCAGCGGCGTTCCCATGATCTCGGCGATCTCCTTGTAGGCAAAACCCTCGACGTCGGCCAGATACACGGCCAGCCGGAAGTCCTCGGGCAACTCCTGCAGCGCCTCTTTGACGTCCGAGTCCGGCAACCGGTCCAGCGCCTCCATCTCGGCCGATCGCAATCCGGTCGAGGTGTGCGACTCCGCGGCCGCGAGTTGCCAGTCCGTGATCTCATCGGTCGCCGTCACCACCGGCTGCCGCTGCTTCTTCCGGTAGCCGTTGATGTAGGTGTTGGTGAGGATGCGGTACAGCCAGGCACGCAGGTTGGTGCCCTGGGTGAAGCTGCCGAAGGCGGCGAAAGCCTTGAGGAACGTCTCCTGGACCAGGTCCTCGGCGTCCGCAGGGTTGCGGGTCATCCGCAGGGCGGCCGCGTAGAGCTGATCGAGCAACGGCATGGCCTGATCGGTGAACCGATGCGCCAGGTCCTCCTCGGAGGCCGTTGTTGCCATCCGCGTCACCCCCCTCGCGCTCCCGGTCGCCAGCTGGGCGCCGCGATCAGCCGCATCAGCGAACACAGCGGTCGCACTGTGCCGAGCGCGCCGACCTGCCGGGCGCCGCTGTGAGGGTACCTGGCGGGCTTGGGCAGGCGGTCGGCGACGACCCAGCGTGTTCGGTGTCGTTTCGGAGTGAGTTCCCGGCCGCATCAGCCCGGGTGAGTGGCGCACCGTCAGCGGGGACGGCCCTGCCGGCAGCGTCCCGGCCTGGAGCAATGGCATCTGTCAGGTCTCCCTTCCTGTTCGTGGCAACGCCGGTCGAAAGGGAGGTATTCCGGCAGATCGGGTCAGCGACGGTGCGCGTCAGTCCTTGTCCGGCAATGGTTCGAGGACGACGACCGGGATCTCGCGGTCCGTTCTGGTCTGGTACGTCGCGTAGTCCGGCCAGACGTCGACAGCCCGTGCCCACCACTCCTCGCGCTCCCGGCCGGTCGCGGTGTGCGCGTGGTAGCGCCGCTTGACCGCCTTGTCCTGCAGCCCGACCTCGGGATCGGCCTGCAGGTTCAGGTACCAGGCGGGATGTCGAGGCGCGCCGCCCATCGACGCGATGACGGCGTAGCGCTGGCCGTCGGTCACCCGCATCAGCGGCATCTTGCGGATGGCGCCGCTGTGCCGCCCGCGGGTGGACAGGATCACCACGGGCACTCCGCGCAGGTCCCGGCGCTCGGCCCCGTCGGTGGCCTCGTAGACGCGGACCTGTTCGTTGGCGCGCTCACTGGCGCCAGGCAGGTAGGACGGATCGGCGGTCATCAAGGTCTCCCAAGGCGGACGGGCGGACGGGACTGCTCCAGGTCGAGTCTGCGCGGGCCGGGCAAATTTCCAATGACCGGGGCCCGCCCAGGCGCACCATCCGGATGATCAAAGCCGCTGGCCATTCAACGTCGTCACGCAACCTGAAAGGGCCAGAACCTTTGATCAGCAACGGGTTTCGTGGCCGTGCACCGGTCGGCGGCCAACCGCTCCCCTGTCACCAAGCCACCGGCAGGGTCTGCACGCTGTAGACGATCGAGGAGTTGCGGAAGGTCAGGTCCGTCGTCGGGACGGCGAGCCGCAACGTCGGGAACCGCCTGGCCAGCGCGGGGAACGCCGCGCGCAGCTCCATCCGGGCCAGCTCGGCGCCGACGCAGCGGTGGATCCCGTACCCGAAGGCCAGGTGGGAGCCGGCCGGCCTGGTCGGGTCGAACGCGTCCATCACCGGATGGCCCTCCGCCGCCAGGATGGCGTCCCGGTCCGCCGCGGACAGCGACACCAACACCATCTGACCGGCCGGGATCTGCACCCCGCCGATCTCGATGTCCGTGCGGGCGAACCGCGGAAAAGCCACCTGGACCACCGTCAGGTACCGCAACAATTCCTCGACCGCCCGGTGCACGGCGTCAGCGTCGGCGCTGGCCAGCTGGGCGAAGTAGTCCGGACTCTGCAGCAGCGCGAGGACCCCCAGCGACAGCGTGCTGGCGGTGGTCTCGTGGCCGCCCGTGAGGATGCCGTCGGCGATCCCCGCCAGCTCCCGATCGCTGAGCTCGTCGCCGTGCTCCCGGATCAGCATGCCCAACAGGCCCTCCCCGGGCCGGGCACGCTCCCGCTGCACGAGGGTCTGCAGATAGTCCAGCGAGGTGCCGATGGTGTCCAGCGGGGACGCCTCGCCGGCCAGGTCGAATCGCGCCGTGGACAGGGCCTGAAAGTCGTCCCGGTCCGAGTACGGCACGCCCAGCAGCTCGCAGATCACCAGCGACGGGATCGGCAGCGCGAACAGGTGCACCAGATCGGCGGGCGCCCCGGCCGATTCGATTGCGTCGAGTTGCTCGGTGACGATCGCGTCGATCCGCGACTGCAGGCGCAGCAGCCGGCGCATGGTGAACTCCGGCGTCAACAGCCGGCGCAGCTTGGTGTGGTAGGGCGGGTCCGTCATGCCCAGGCCGCCGGGGTCCTGCTCGTCAGCCTCCCCCAGGTTGCCGAAGGCGTTGCTGAACGTCGTGGCATCGCCCAGCACTTCCTTCGCCGCGTCGTAGCCGGTGACCAGCCACGCCTTGATCCCGAAGGGCAGTTCGAGCACGCTGACCGGCTCGTTGTCGCGCCGGGCGCCGAGCTCGGGGATCGGGTCGAGCACGTCACGGGTGAACAGCAGGGGCATGAACAGCGCATCGGTCATCGGTGTCCTTCTGCAGGCTGGTCTGGACGCTCTCCATCGTCGCCTGTCCGGGTCGCGAACGGGCCGACCGCTCATGGCGATCCGTGCCGGGATCTGGTTGCACTCGAATCAGCAACAGGCTGCGTCAGGCGGCGGCGCTGTCGGTGGATCGGGGTACTGTCGCTCAACGAACCCGCCCCGGTCATCCGGACGCTTTCGGTTTCCAGCCATCGCCACTCCACGACCGCCAATGAAAATCGGCCCGGAGGGAGACGAGCGTGATCAACTTCGACAACGTGTCGAAGACCTTCGGCGAGGGCGACCACCGGACGGCGGCCGTGGATGATCTGACCATCGAGATCCCCACCGGCAAGATCACCGTGTTCGTCGGGCCGTCCGGCTGCGGCAAGACCACCTCGCTGCGGATGATCAACCGTATGATCGAGCCGACGTCGGGCACGGTGCTGATCGACGGGGTCGACACCCGCAGCATCGATGCGCCGACGCTGCGTCGCGGGATCGGGTATGTCATCCAGAACGCGGGCCTGTTCCCGCACCGCACAGTGCTGGACAACATCGCCACCGTTCCGGTCCTTCAGGGACAGAGCCGGAGGTCGGCCAGGGCGACCGCAGCCGAGCTCCTGGAGCGGGTCGGGCTGCCGGAGTCGATGGGTCAGCGATACCCGGCGCAGCTGTCCGGTGGGCAGCAGCAGCGGGTCGGCGTCGCCAGGGCGCTGGCCGCGGACCCGCCGGTGATGCTGATGGACGAGCCGTTCTCAGCGGTGGACCCGGTGGTCAGGGCGCAGTTGCAGGACGAGTTCACCCGGCTGCAGGCGGAACTGGGCAAGACCATTGTGTTCGTCACGCACGACATCGACGAGGCGGTCAAGCTCGGCGACGGTATCGCGGTCCTCGCCATCGGCGGCCGGCTCGCCCAGTACGCCACGCCGGCGGAGGTGCTCAGTCACCCCGCCGACGATTTCGTGGCTGATTTCGTCGGTCGCGACCGTGGGTACCGGGCGCTGTCGTTCACCGCTGCGGGCCAGCTTCCGGTGCACGAGGAGCCGACGCTGCGGCTGGGCTCCTCACCTGCGCGGGGGCCGGCGCCGTCGAGTGCTCCGGTCGGCGAGCCGTACTGGGTGCTCGTGGTGGACGACGCGCGGCAGCCGCGAGGCTGGGTGGACGCCCGCCGGCTGACCAGCGGGCGCGGGGTCGAGCTCGGTGATCTCGTGCTCGGTGGGTCGCTGGCCGACCCACACGCGTCGCTACGGACCGCTTTGGACGCCGCTTTGTCCTCACCGTCCGGCCGCGGCGTCGCGATCGATGCCGACGGCCGGGTGATCGGCACGGTCGCCGCCCGTGACGTGCTGCGCGCCATCGAGGCGGCCAGGGTCAACGCTCCCCACTCGCCCGGGCAAGGTACCTCCCCGGGCGCCGGAGCGCGGGAAGGCGAAGCTGATCCAGCGGCCGCGGCGGTCCCGTCGTGAACTGGAACTGGCTGAACCGCAACACCGACCAGATCCTGTCCTGGTTGCTGGCGCACCTCTGGTTGGCCGCGCTGCCGACCCTGCTCGGGCTGCTCCTTGCGCTCCCACTGGGGGCGATTGCCTTCCGGTACCGGTGGTCGTACGCCGCCCTGATCACTGTGGCCGGACTGCTGTACACCATCCCGTCAATCGCGCTGTTCGTCGTGCTGCCTGGGATCCTGGGCACCCGGATCCTGAACCCGCTGAACGTCGTGGTGGCGCTGACCCTGTTCACCTTGGCGCTGCTGGTCCGGGTGGTAGCGGACGCACTCGATTCGGTGCCCCCGCCGGTCCGGCAGAGCGCCACCGCGATGGGCTATCGGCCGATCCGCTCGCTGCTCACTGTGCAGCTACCTCTCGCGATCCCCGTCATCGGCGCCGGTCTGCGGGTCGCCGCCGTGTCGAATGTCAGCCTCGTCTCGGTCGCGGCGTTGCTGGGGGTGCCGCAGCTCGGGCAGCTGTTCCTGGTCGGTTTCCAGCTCGACTTCTACACCCCGATCATCGCCGGCATCGTGCTGTGTCTGCTGGTGGCCGCGGTGTTCGACACGATCATCCTGGTTGCGGTGAGGCTGGCCACACCGTGGACCCGGGCGGTGAGTCACCGATGACCGGTGCGTGGGACTGGCTGACGACCGGCGCGAACTGGTCGGGCGCGAGCGGTGTCTGGGCGCGACTGCTCGAGCACCTCTGGTACACCATGCTCGCGCTGGCGGTCGCGATCGTCATCGCGATGCCGATCGGCGCCGCGATCGGACACACCGGCAGAGCCACCGGGCTGGTGTCCGGCCTGGCCAATGCGCTGCGCGCGCTGCCGACGCTGGGGCTGCTGATTCTGCTGGCCTTGTGGGGTCTGAGCACCTTCAAGGGTGACATCGCGCTGCTAGGACCGGCGATCACGGTGCTGGTGATCCTCGCGATCCCGCCGATCCTGTCCAACACCTACGCGGGCATCGCGGCCGTCGACCCGGCCGCGCGGGATGCTGCGATAGGGATGGGCATGACCGGCCGCGAGGTGCTGGCCAAGGTCGAGCTGCCGGTCGCCATGCCGCTCATCATGTCCGGCATCCGGTCGGCGTTCCTGCAGGTGGTGGCGACCGCGACGATCGCCGCCGTGGTCTCACTCGGCGGTCTCGGGCGCTACGTGATCGACGGGTACAACCAGCAGGACTATTCGAAGATGGTCGCCGGAGCACTGCTGGTGGCGGTGCTGGCGATCGTCGGCGACCGGATATTGGCGTTGATCGGCTATTTCATGATCTCCCCAGGGCTCACCGGACGCAAGGTCAGGGCTCGCGCCACCACCGCCGACATGGTCGTGGCCATCCGACAGGAAGGCGGATCAACCGTGCTGGAGCCCGCGAACCAGGCCGGGGCACGTTCATGACCCGCTATCAGCACCGACGTCGATGTTGTTGCCCTTCAGCAGGGTGACAGTTCCGCCGCTGCGAACCGGCCAGTCCGCCCAGTCAACCGGCGCCACCCGCCGGGACCCGGCCGCCTCCAGCCCGCTGACCTGACCATCCCGAACCCGACGTCGGCTCGATTCGACCACAGCCCGCCAGACCCCGACCCGCCAAGGAGTAACCCGTGTCCGTCCGTTCCACCCTGACCCGCGCGAGCGTAATGATCGCCGCCGGACTCGCCGCAGCGCTGACCTTGTCCGCCTGCGGGTCGTCTGATCCGCTGGCCTCGTCCAGCTCGTCGGCGGCATCAGCCGCCGCCTCGTCCGGTGCATCCGGTTCCGGCTCGTCCGGGGGCACCCCGATCGTCATCGGCTCCGCCAACTTCCCGGAGAGCGCGGTGATCGCGAACATCTACGCCGAAGCGCTGAAGGCCAAGGGCGTCGACGTGTCGACCAACCTGAACATCGGCAGCCGGGAGATCTACCTCAAGGCCTTGCAGGACGGCTCGATCGACCTGATCCCGGAATACAGCGGCGTGCTGCTGCAGTACTTCGACCCGACAGCCACCGCGGTGTCCTCCGACGACGTCTACGCCGCCCTGGTCGCCAAGACCCCCAGCGGGCTCAAGGTGCTGGCCAAGTCGTCCGCCGAGGACAAGGACGCCGTCGTGGTCACCAAGGCGACGGCTGACGCCAACAACCTCAAATCCATCGCCGACCTGGCACCGGTGGCCTCCACCTTCATCCTGGGCGGGCCGTCGGAATGGGAAACCCGGCCGACCGGCGTGCCCGGGCTGAAGGAGAAATACGGCCTGACGTTCAAGGAGTTCAAGGCACTCGACGCAGGCGGCCCGCTCACCCTCGGCGCGCTGACCAGCGATCAGATCCAGGCGGGCAACCTGTTCACCACCGATCCGTCGATCCCGGCCAACAATCTGGTCGTGCTGGAGGATCCGAAGAACCTGTTCGCCGCGCAGAACGTGTTGCCGCTGATCAACGCGGCCAAGGCCGCCCCTGAGGTGCAGGCGGCGCTGGACGCGGTGTCGGCCAAGCTCGACACCGCGACGCTCACCGAATTGCTGACCAAGGTGCAGGTCGACAAGGAGGACTCCGCACAGGTCGCCCAGGAGTGGGTCGCGGCCAACCTGCAGTAGTCGATGGCACGCGGCGCGGCTGCTGTTGCCCGGGCGCCCTCACACCCAGGACGTTCCACCATCGGAGGCTGGGCACCAGAAGGATCTGGGCTCGGCGCTACCGTCTGCGCATGTCCGCCGCCGCGACCCCGGCGATCGCCGCGCTGATCCGCGCGAAGGTCGACCACACCCTGCACCCCTATCACCACGACCCGGCCACCACCGCGTTCGGTGACGAGGTGGTCACCGCCTTGGGGTGGGACCCGGACCGGGTGTTCAAGACCCTGGTGGCCTCCGTCGACGGTGCGCTGACGGTGGGCATCGTCCCGGTCGCGGCCCAGCTGGACATGAAGGCGCTGGCCGCCGCGGCGGGCGGGAAGAAGGCTCAGCTGGCCAGGGTGGCTGACGCCGAACGGTCTTCCGGGTACGTCGCCGGCGGTATCTCGCCGCTGGGGCAGCGCAAACCATTGCCGACCGTGATCGACTCCAGTGCCCGCGCCTTTCCGACCATTCTGGTCAGCGCCGGCAAACGGGGTCTGCAGGTCGAGGTGGCGCCCGGAGATCTCGTGACGTTGACCCGCGCCACCGAGGCGGACATCGCCGCCGGCTGAATCGGGTGACGGGCCGGGACCGAGGGGTCTCGCCTGGCTGAGCCCCCGCGCCCCGATCGGCGGCCGGCCGAACCTGCAGCCGGAAGCGTCTGAGCCGGGGGGCGGTCAGCGGATCACAGCAAGAACGCCGCAGAGGCAATCGGCTCCACGGGGCGCAGGAGCTCGGGGTCGTCGTTGGCGACGGCGCCGACCCTGGGACCGACCGGGCGCAGTTCGAGCGCGGCGACCAATTCCTCCGACGGCGGGGTCAGCATCGGTTCGGGGTCGACAGCCGGGTCCAGCCATTCGCTCCATTCGCTGGCCGGCAGGATCAGCGGCATCCGGTCGTGGATGTCGCGCATCGGCCCGACCGCGTCGCTGGTGATGATCGTCATCGACACCAACGGTTCGCCCTCGGACGACCGCCAGTACTCCCACAGTCCGGCGAACGCCATGACCGAACCGTCGGCCGGAGTCATGTAGTACGGCTGCTTGACGACCGAGCGGCGGCCCCGCCCCGACCCCCCCGAGGCCACCTCCTGCGCCAACTTCTTCCATTCGTAGTAGCCGCTGGCCGGGATCAGGCAGCGGCGCCGGGCCAGGGCGGTGCGGAACGCGGCCTTCGTCGACAGGGATTCCGCCCTGGCGTTGAACATCCGGTTGCCCACCGAGATGTCCTTGGCCCAGGAGGGCACCAGCCCCCACCGCATCGGCTCGATCTGCCGGCGGGCCTGCTCGGGCGCCACTCGTGGATCGACCCGGACGACAGGAACGGTGACGGTCGGCGCGATGTTGTACCGCGGCCGGATCGGGTCGCCGCCGTACAACCCCGGCTCACCCCCGGCGTCGGGGTCGGGTTCGGCGTCGAATGCGCCGTACAGGGACTCGGGTTCCATCGTCAACGTGTAGCGACCGCACATGCCTGCATGGTGCCATCGGCCCCCGACAACGACGGGTCGGGTGTCAGCCGCAGCCGATCCTCGGCCCTGCCGCCCCACCCACCGAACCGGGCGGTCGGTTTTGCTGCGGTCGCCGGCCGGCACCGCGGGGGTTACCGTGAGTAAACGCCACTACCAGGCGTTGTCGAATCACTGGATCGCATCACCTTGGGGGACCAGACCGTGCACAGCGTCGTGTGGAAAGAAGAGCCGGACGAGCACGACTACCCGGCCGCCGGCTCGTACCTGTCCCTGGTCGCCACGCCCGACCTGGTGAAGGCCACGGTGTCCGCCCTGCAGGCCGCACAACTCGAGCACTTCAAGGCCAAGGACATCCTGCGGGCTTCCAGCCTGGAGTTGCTGCCCGCGGACAACCAGCACGTCGCGAAGGACCTCGGCACCGTCAAGGCCGGCCATCACCTCTCGCCGGTGCTGCTGGTCCGTGGCGCGCTGTCCCGCGGCTTCCCACTGCAGATTGCCGACGGCTACCACCGCGTATGCGCCAGCTACCACCTGGGCGAGAACAACGACATCCCCTGCCGGATCGCCGAACTGCCGACCGAGTGACGTGACCGCGGGTCACCCCACCCCGACAACCAGTGCTCCGAGATTCGCGGTCATGCGCGATCATGGGCGGGTGACCGCAGCCCACGCCGGCATTTCCGCTCCCGACGACCCAGTCCGTCCGGGCTGGTCCGCACCCATTGCCGACCATCCCGTGACGGCCACCGTCACCGTTCCGGGCTCCAAGTCGCTGACCAACCGCGCGCTGATCCTCGCCGCCCAGGCGACCGCGCCATCGCACCTCATCGGCGCGTTGTGCAGTCGCGACACCGACCTGATGGCCGCAGCGCTACGGACGCTCGGCACATCGATCACGCAGGACGGCAGCGACTGGCTGGTCGAACCCCGGCCGCTCTCCGGACCGGCCGTGATCGACTGCGGACTGGCCGGCACGGTCATGCGGTTCCTGCCCCCGCTGGCCGCCACGGCCGGCGGCGCGATCACCTTCGACGGTGACCCGGCCGCGCGACGCCGCCCGATGTCCACGGTCCTCGACGCCCTGCGATCGCTGGGTGCGTCCATCGATGGCACGACCTTGCCGTTCACGCTGCACGGGGCGGGCGCGCTCGCGGGCGGGACGGTCCGGATCGACGCGAGCGCCTCCTCCCAGTTCGTCTCGGGGCTGCTGCTGTCGGGCGCCTCGTTCACCGACGGCGTGCTGGTCGAGCATCGCGGCGAACCGCTGCCGTCCCTGCCGCACATCGAGATGACGGTCGCCGCTCTGCGCGCGGTCGGCGTGCGGGTGCACGCGGAAGGGCAGGACACCTGGCGGGTCGAACCCGGGCCGGTGCAACCCTGGACAGCGGCCATCGAGCCCGACCTGTCCAATGCCACGCCCTTCCTCGCGGCGGCCGCGGTGACCGAGGGGGTCGTCAGCATCCCGGGCTGGCCGTCGACGACCACTCAGGCCGGTGACGCCATCCGCGGGATCCTGACGCAGATGGGCGCGGTCGTCGACACGGACGCCGAGGGTCTCACCGTGCACGGCCCGGCGAGCCTGCTGCCCATCGACGTCGACCTGCACGACGTCGGGGAGTTGACCCCGACGGTCGCCGCCCTGGCCGTGTTCGCCGCCGGAGTCAGCCGGCTGCGCGGTATCGGTCATCTGCGGGGTCACGAGACCGACCGGCTGGCCGCCCTGGCCGCCGACATCGCAGCGCTGGGCGGGGATGTCGTGGAGGACCACGACTCGCTGACGATCCGGCCGCGGCCCCTGCACGGCGGAGCCTGGCGCTCGTACGCGGACCACCGGATCGCCACCGCCGGAGCCATCGTGGGTCTGCGGGTGCCTGGTGTCGTGGTCGACGACATCGACACGACCGCCAAGACGCTGCCCGGATTCGACCGGATCTGGGCATCGATGGTGGGTCGCAATGACGAAGCACCGGCGGTGACTCGCTGAGCAGGCTTGCCGAGGGCTGGGACAACGACGACGTCAGGATTCGTCCGGGACGTGGCACCCGCCCGCGCACCAAGACGCGGCCGACGCACGCCGACTCGGTCGTCGGGTTCGTCACCACCGTGGACCGTGGCCGCTACACCTGCCTGGTCGAGGAGGGCACCGGGCGGGCCAGGGTGGTGACCGCCATGCGGGCCCGTGAGCTGGGTCGGCGCGCGGTGGCCGTGGGCGATCTCGTCGACATCGTCGGCGATACCGACGGCGCGCCGGACACGCTGGCCCGGATCGTGCGCATCGCCGAGCGGCGCAGCGTGCTCCGGCGGTCCTCTGATGACGTCGGCGACGCTTCCGGTGCCGGTGCCGGTGCCGGTGCCGGTGCCGGCTCCGGTCCCGGCTCCGGTCCCGGCCCCGGCCCCGGCCCCGGCTCCGGTCCCAGCTCCCCTGCGGCCGGCGAGCGCGTGTTGGTCGCCAACGCCGACCAGCTGTTGATCGTCTGTGCGGTCGCGGACCCGTTGCCGCGCACGGGTTTCATCGACCGTTGCCTGGTCGCGGCGTACACCGGGAACCTCGATCCGGTGCTGCTGCTGACCAAGGCGGATCTGGCCGATCCCGAACCCTTGGAACTGATCTACGCGGACCTGGATCTTCCGGTGCTCGTGACCCGCCGCGGCGACGGCCGCGCACTGTCGCGGGAGGGGCTGCAGGCGGTCCGCGAGCAGTTGACCGGGAACGTCTCGGTGATGGTCGGGCACTCGGGGGTCGGCAAATCCACGCTGGTGAACGCGCTGGTTCCGGACGCCGACCGGGCCACCGGCACGGTGAGCGGGGTGGGCAAGGGCCGGCACACCTCGACGTCGGCCATCGCATTGCCGCTGTCGGGCGGCGGCTGGGTGATCGATACTCCAGGGGTGCGCTCGTTCGGGCTGGCCCATGTGACGGCCGACGACCTGCTCGAGACGTTCGACGATCTGCTGCCTGGCACGGTGAACTGCCCGCCCGGCTGCGATCACACCGGTGGTGACGTGGACTCGCCGGCGGGGACGACCGGCGTGGGCTGTGCGTTGGACGACTTCGTCGCGGCGGGTGGTGCCAGTGCCGGACGGCTGGCATCGTTCCGCCGACTGCTGGCCTCCAGGTCCGGCACCGACCCAGACTGATCACCTCAGTTCGGGCGATCACCTATCCGCAGGAAGCGCGGTCCGAAAAGGAGTGTCATGGCGTTCGTCACCCCCGATGTCGTGGTCACCGGATTGGGCGCGACCACCCCCCTCGGCGGCACGGCCGACGAGTTCTGGGACGGGCTGCTGGCCGGCAGATCCGGCATCGTCACACTCGACACCGACTGGGCCGCGGCACTTCCCGCCAGGCTGGCGGCCCCGATGTCCGTTGATCCGGCCACCGAGCTCGATCGGGTGGAGGCTCGCAAGCTCGACCGTGTGATGCAGGCCGCGCTGGTGGCCGCCCGGCAGGCATGGGCCGATGCGCGCCTGGCCCGGGAAAACCTCGATCCCCATCGGGTGGCTGTCGTGATCGGGACCGGGATCGGCGGCGCCACGACATTGCTGAACAACCACGATGCGTTGCGCACCAGGGGATACCGCCACGTCTCGCCACGCATGATCCAGATGAACATGCCGAACGGCTCGGCCGCAGTGGTCAGCATCGATCTGGACGCCAGGGCCGGCGCCTATACGCCGATCTCAGCCTGCGCCTCCGGCTCCGAGGCGATAGCCCACGCGCTGGACCTGCTGCGTCTGGACCGGGCGGACGTCGTCGTTGCCGGCGGCGCCGAGGCCTGCATCCACGCTGTCATGATGGCCGGCTTCGCTCAGGCCAGGGCGATGAGCTCCCGCAACGATGACCCTGCGCACGCCTCTCGCCCCTTCGACGTCGGTCGCGACGGCTTCGTGCTGGGCGAGGGCGCCGGAATCGTCGTGTTGGAAAGGGCGGCCGACGCCGCCGCTCGCGGACACCGCGCATATGCCCGGCTCGCGGGGGCCGGAATCAGCTCGGACGCGCACGACATGGTCTCTCCCCACCCCGGCGCCGAGGGTCAGATCAGGGCGATCCGAGCGGCACTTCGTGACGCCGGTCTCGTGCCCGCCGACATCGATCACGTCAATGCGCACGCCACCTCCACCCCGGTCGGAGACGAGATCGAGGCTCGAGCGCTGCGGGAGGTGTTCGGCACCGACATCGTCGTGTCGGCGACCAAGTCGATGACCGGGCACCTGCTGGGCGCGGCCGGCGCGATCGAGGCGATCGCGACCATCCTCGCTGTCAGGCATGACATCGCCCCGCCGACACCGACCTTGCAGGTGCCCGACGCCGGTCTCGAACTGGACATCACCCGCGCGGAGCCGGTCAGCATGCCCATCCGCGGAGCGCTGTCCGACTCGTTCGGGTTCGGTGGCCACAACGCGGCGCTGATCATCACCGAACTCTGACGGTTCGGGGTCGGCGGCCAGGTCAGACGCCGTATCCCTGCACCGTCGTCTCCCCATTCGATGGGGCCGGTGGGCCGAGCATGGATCGCGCGGCGGGCGACCAAGCTCCAGCGACGCTCACGCTGCGTAACCAAAGGTGTGGCGGACGTCACACCCGTCCCCCCCATTTGATAGATGACGCGTCCACATTCAAGGAATAAGCTCACTCGTAGATTGTTGAAGCTTCATGTAGCCCCCCTCGGAAGGAACATCATGACCTCCACCGTCTCCACCACCACCCTCGCGTCCCCGACCCTGACCAAGGGCACCTGGACCGCCGACACCGTGCACTCGGACGTCTCCTTCAAGGTTCGCCACATGGCCGTCGGCAAGGCCAAGGGCACGTTCGCTCTGCAGTCCGCCACGCTCGTGGTAGGCGACAACGGACTCACTGACGCCGTCGTCACCGCCGTGATCGACGCCGCGAGCGTCGAAACCAAGCAGGATCAGCGCAACGAGCACATCAAGTCCCCGGACTTCCTGGATGTCGAGAACCACCCGACCCTGACGTTCGTCTCCACCTCCGTACGCGACTTCGACGGCGAGGAGTTCGTCCTCGTCGGTGACCTCACCATTCGCGCGACCACTCAGCAGGTCGAGCTGGCCGTCGAGTACCTCGGCGAGACCGTGGACGCCTACGGTGGGACGCGCGCCGGCTTCTCCGCCACCACCTCGATCAGCCGCAAGGCCTACGGCGTGAGCTTTGAAGCCGCATTCGGCGCCGGCAATGCCGTTGTCTCCGACAAGGTCGAGATCGCCCTCGAGCTGGAGTTCGTCAAGGACGCCGGCTGAGCAACCCCTGATCGCGCCGGCCCGCAATGCGGCCCGGCGCGATCTGATGTTCACCCGACACCCGGCTGACCTCGGTCGGCCGGGTGTCGACGGCTGTGCGGTCGGGCTGGGCGGTGCGCCCCGGCGGTCCGGCCGGTACTGGCGGGCCGGCACGGTCCGGCCTCAGCCGGTCGCGTCCAATTCCTCCACCAGGTACACGACCTCACCAGGGGTGTACCACGCGAGGTCGAAATCCTCGACCGAGCCGAGCACGAACTCCGCGTCGTCGTCACCCAGGTCCGCCGCGTCGATCACCGCCACCGCTTGGCGCACCGCCGGCCCGGCGTCCGCTCCGTCGATGTGCACGGCCGCGACCTGCGACCATTCGACGGTTCCGGCCACCGCCACCACCGCACGGTCGAGCTCGGGTCGGGGCGTCAAGGACCAGTCGTCCACATCGACCGCGACCACCACTCGCAGCGGTGGCTCGCCGCCCGGGGCGTCGCTGACCTCAGCATCGCCGGGCGCCGCCGCCGTCGGCGCATCGACAGCCGCCCTGTCGCCGGGGGCGCCGGTGCCGGTGGCCGCGAGCAGCCGCAACGATGCCCTCGATGCGTCCTGCATCGCGACGTATTCCAGGTCCTCTTCCGACCAGTCCGGATACTCCAGCCGCAGCGGCGGGGTGACCGCGAAGCCGAGGCCGCCGACGACCGGGACCGCGCGGGTCGCCAGCGACCGGCGGATGCCATTCATGGTCGACGGCAGGTAGATCCTCACGGCCAGATCCTCACAACCAGATCCTCACGGCCCAGGTCCTCACAGCCGGGTTCCCACGTCGGACAGACCAATGACCGGGGCCGGTCACGACGACCGTGACCTGCCGCGCCGACGTGGATGGTTCGCCGGCGAACCCTTCTCGTGCGGAATCGTCGAGAGGAGCTCGTCCACCGCCTCGTGGATCTGCACGGCGAACTCGGCGACGTCCGGGATCGCCTCCCGGTCGGCGGTCACGCCGAAGTACACCCCGCCGTCGTAGGACGTGCAGGACACAGCCAGCGCCTGCCCGAGCGCCAACGGCGCGACCGGGAACATCGCCTCGACGGGGAAGCCGGCCGCGTAGAGCGGGACCTGCGGGCCCGGCACGTTGGTGATCAGCACGTTGTACATCCGGCGCGACAGCTGACCGGCCACCCGTGCCCCGAGAGCGTGCAGGGTCGGCGGGGCGAACCGGCCGAGCTCCACCAGGGAATCCGCCGCCACCTGCCGGCCCGATTCCAGATGCCCGCCCATCGCGAACGACACCTGGTGCAACCGCATCGCCGGGTTGGGCTCCGCGACCGGCAGGTCGATCAGATAGGACGCGACCGCACTCCCGTCCTCCGCTGCCCCCGGCCTTACGGACACCGGCACCATGGCCCGGACCACCGTGTGCGCCGTGACGACCTCGGCCCGCGACAGCAGCCATGATCGCAGCGCGCCGGTGATCACGGTCAGGATGACGTCATTGACCGAACCACCGTGCGCACGCCGAATCGCCTTGAAGTCCTGCAGGTCCGCGCGCACCGTGGCGAACCGGCGCTGCCCGCTCTTGGCGTCATTCAGCAGCGATCGAGGCGCGCGATTGACCGTGCGCCACAGCACGCGCAGCACGTTGCTCGCCGTGCTGACCACCTTGGTCAGCGTCTCGCGCACGTCCAACGCGGCGAAACGCAGAACGTCCACCACCTCGGTGGGCCTGGTGGTCAGGTCGGCGACCGCATCCACCACCAGGTCGATGTCGCTGGGTTCGGGGTTGGGGATCCATGGTTGATCCGGCAAGTCCCGCGGCCGCCGGTTGACGTCCAGGATGGCCGCCGCGACATCCACCGCACCGATCCGGTCGACCATCGCGTGGTGGGTCTTGTTGACCAGGGCGATCCGGCCCCCGGTCAGCCCCTCGATGACGTAGACCTCCCAGAGCGGCCGGGTCCGGTCCAGCGGGCGGGAGATCAACCGCCCGACCAGCTCGTCGAGCTCGGCGTCGGTGCCGGGCTTGGGCACCGCCGACCGTCGCACGTGGTAAGTCAGATCGAAGTCCTCGTCGTCGACCCACACCGGACGCGCCAGTCGTCCGGGGACGAACCGCACCTTCTGCCGGTACCGCGGCACCAGCGACAGGCGGGATTCGATCAGATCCACGATGTCCGAGTACTGGAATTCGGCGCCGTCCGGACCGTCGGGCCCGAGAATCACCACACCGCCGACATGCATGGGGCTGCCGGCGTCCTCGGCGTACAGGAACGCGGCGTCCGTCGCAGAAAGCCGGTCGGTCATTCCGCCATCGTGGCACAGCTGGACGACTCGCACCCTTGCTGCGGTGACAGGGGCCCGATCGCTGCGACCGGTCCTTCGTCACGGGCCCGCCGGCGATCCCGTTGCCTGCCCGGCGCTCACCGTGCCGGAAGACTCCGCTGGACTCTCCGGACGTTCGAAAAGCTGGACGACACCGGCCACGCTGAAGCAGAACGCGCCCAACGCGGTCCCCCAGTTCATCACGTTGGTGTTGATCACCGAGTCGGTGACCGGACGGATGTAGGCGGCCAGCCCGGACAGGAAGAACAGGATGGATCCCAGCTGGTTGACCGACACCACCCACCAGCCCAGGGACCGGGGGATCAGCCGGAAACGGCCGTGGCAGATCTCCTGGATCGCAACGTGACCGGACACCAGGAACAGCACGCAGCCGATCATCTCCGGCGCCCAGATGAGGTGGTTCTCCTGCTTGGGGTCCAGATTCGTCAGGAACACATCGACCAGGCTGATCGCGAACGCCAGGGTGCCGACAAACAGCACAAAGGCCGACACCCACCCCGGGCGCATCGGCTCGTACGCCCACCATCGCCATCGGGTCTGGGCCAGCGAACCGTCCGGCCCGACACTGCGCGGCGAGTTCGCCTCCTGGACGATCGAGGCGTAGCCGCCGGTGGAGAAGAACACGCCGCCGCACAGGAAGACCAGGTCGATGGTGGTGGTCGAGGCCGCGGACAGCTGGGCCAGCACGGCGCCGAGGGTGAACAGCGCTCCACCGATGGTGAAGGACAACCCGGCCACCGCGTTGACCCGGATGAGCCGGATCGCGACTGCGGGCCGGGCGCGGATCCGGTGCACCACACCGTCGACGAGCACCTCGATGTAGCCGCGTTTGCGGGCCTGCCGAGAATCCCAGGTCGCGGTCGCTCCGTCCGGCCGCTGCCACTCGATCTGGCTGACGAACGGGCCCCGGCCGCGGACCTCCCGCAGTTCGCCCTTCTCCGGCACCTCGAACGCCGTCTTCCTCGTCACGAGGTCGGGCCGCCGATCGGGCAGATCGGTAGTCGTCACCGCCGATGCCTTTCCCGTGATCTGAATAGGACCTCTCGCACGACCCGTGCGGTCGTCGTTGACGTTTGAGTGTCGCCGTCAGTGTGACAGCAGGGCCGCCGCCACGGATCGACCGATCAGGACGAGGCCGACCGCGCGAGGGTAGGCGCCACCGAGCGAGCAAGCTCGCGCAACGCCTTGGTCAACGGCGAGTCCGGCGCCACCTCGTCGAGCGAAAGACCGCGTCGCCATGCCCTGTCCGTGGCGCCGCGGTCCTCGGGCAGCTGTGCTGTCACCTCACCACCGGCGAACCTCTTGACGGCGTCGACGGCCTCGTCACCGGACGCGGCCGCCGAGCGGCACCTGTTCAGCACGATCCGGGCAGTGACGCCTGGGAGCGACTCGCCGAGCTCGGTCAGGCCGCGAATGAGGCGTTCCATGCCCGGCGGATCACAGGATCCGACGGCGAGCACCAGATCCGCCTCGGCGAGCAGGGCCAGCGTGGCGCCGTTGCGCCGGGGCGCCATCGTGTCGAAGGTGATCTCCTCGTCGGCCTCGAGGCAGAACCCGCAGTCGACGACCGTCAACGGAGCCATCTCGCGGGCGACGTCGAGCAACGACGGGATCGCCGACGGCCGTACCTCGGGCCACCGGTCGGCTCGGGAGATGCCGGTCAGCAACCGCAGGTTGTCGTCCAGAGACCAGCAGAGCGCGGTCAAAGCGACGAGGTCGAGCCGGCCGTTGGCGGCCGACCGGCAGGCCCCGGCCAGCCCGGGCGACTCGTCCAGCAGGCCGAACGCGCTGGCCACCACACCGCCGTAGACATCTGCGTCGATCAGCAGGGTCGGCACCCCGATGCGGGCAGACTCCGAGGCGATCCCGGCCGCGACGGTGGTTCGACCGGGCGCACCGGTGGGTCCCCAGACCGCGACCACCCGACCCTTGGGCGGTGGCGCGAACGCGTCGTCGACGCCGGTGTCGTTCACCCTCGGGGGCAGCGCCCGGCGGGGGTCGGACAGGTCGCGCGCCGGGGTCGGCGGGGGCCGGCCGTCGAGATCGGCCACCGCCACCCGGGCCGCTTCCAGCACGGCAGCCGAGCCCGCGTCATCGGCGACCAGCGCAGTGATCCCGATGCGCTCCAGCCTGGTGCGTGCCCGCTCGTCGGCGGCCGGGTGCACGCCCACCACGGCGACCCCCGCCGCGCGCAGAGTGACGACCGCCTCGGTGTCCAACCGGCGGAGGTCGGCCGAGACAACCGCCACAGACGCCTGCCCGGTGGCGGCGATGGCCAGCACGTCACCGATGTCCACGCAGCGCCGCAACACCGTCATCGGCGATCCCGGCCGATCGAGCGCGGCGACGAGTTCGTTTTCCCAGCTCTGGCCGCTGCCCGCGGTCAGCAGTCCGGTACTCATCCGCCCTCGCCGCTGACCAGCACCACGATCGGTTCCCCGTTCGGCAACGTCCGCACCAGCTTGTCCGCGTCGGCGGCCGGCAACAGGACCGACACCTGATAGCGGTTCGAGGTGGCGCCCGACAGCCCGCCCGTGGCCGGAGCACTGACGGACTGCACGGTGATGTCCTTGGCGATCCGCTCGGTCGACGGGGTGTTGCCGGTGCCGGCCGCTCCGCCGGTGGTCAGATACAGATCGATGATCGATCCATGTCCAATCCCCGGGGGCATGTTGTTCGGTGCGACCCCCACCGCCACCACCCGGCCGGACCCGGACCCTTCGACGGCGGAGGCGGCGAGCAATTCGCCCACACGCAGTGGAGTGACCACAGTGAGCCCGATGGGCGATGCCGCGCCCGGCGCCAGGTACAGGCCGGCGTTGTCGCCGAGGTTGACTTCGGCCGCCGTCAGGTCTCCCGCCGACAGCACCGTTCCGGCGGCCAGATCGCGGTCGGCCGCCCACACACCGACCGTCCGGGCGCTCGCTCCGACTACCCGCGCGCCCACCACAACGGCGGCCACCACGAGAACGATCCCGCCGATCACCCGGACGTTGAGCCACCGCGGCCGCGACAGGCGTCGAGGCGTGGGCGCCGACGGCACCGCCATGGGCTTCCCTCCTTCCTGACCCACTATGGGGACCGATGGTGGACAACTGCGTTCGGTGCGCGCCGTCCGGTGTCACAATGCCTCGTGGCAAACTACATCATCGTGGTGCAAGCTCAGTCAAAACGATCAATACCGGCCTCGGTGACGGACCGGACCGACGACTCGCTCGCTCCCGCTCGAGAAAGGACTCCTTCACCGATGACGACGGACCGACGGCGCGCCGACGTCGCCGACATGGTGTCCAGCGACGCGGGCCCCGGGCGCGACGATCTGCAGGTGCGCGATGCGGACATGTCCTCGACGAAGACCCAAGGGGCACTGTGATGACGACCGAACGATTCCTCACCCTTGGGGACGTCGCCGAAATCTTGAACATTTCGGCCTCCCAGACGTATGCCTTGGTGCGCAGCGGGGACCTGCAGGGCATCCAGATCGGCGGCCGGAACCAGTGGCGGGTCGAGCGGTCCAAGCTCGAGGAATACATCGAGCGGGCCTATCGGCGGACCGCCTCGAATCTGTCGGAGATGCCATCCACGATGCCGAGCGATGCCTGACCGATCGGTGTTTGGTCCGGCGAGGTCGCTGTTTCACCAAGTCACGACGTCCCTGGATTCGACCGAATCTCATCCGGTGTAGGTGTCGACGAGCAATGTCCAGGAAATCTCGTGCAACACCATCAGATCGGGGCCGACGCCGATTCCGTCTCGGCCTTCACGCGGCGTCCAGTTCGGGATCAGGACCGTGCCATCGCACTGTGTGGAAACACGGGCAAGCTGCTGTCCGCTGGTGAGCAACTGAGCTGCGTCACGCGAGGAAGTAGGTCGCGCAGTCGCACCTCGGGCCTATCAACTCTACTCAACTCTGCGACGCAACACGGGGCGTTGGCAACGGGGTCACCTGTCCAGGCAACCCCGCGAGGACATCACACACTGAGGACGGGCGAGCTCTCTGGCTGATGCATCGACCAAGGTCAGCCGAGCGGCAGAGCGCGGATGACCATGACGGCGGACAACGGCACCAGCACCACTGATCGCACGCTCGCGGCGCGGCGCGGCTCCCACGCGGCATGTACCGCGATCTCGGTGAAGTCGGCACCGACTCGATCAATGGTGCCGGTGATCTCGGCGCCGTGCGGGTTCGACCCCGGTTCAGCGGCGCCGTTGGCCCCAGTGACGGTACCGCCGGCCACCAACACGGCAACCGGAGATCGATCCCTGGCCAGACCGCGCACCGCGTGACGCAGATCCAGCCGGAGCGCCACTCCGCTCATGGGCAACGCGGTCGCCGCGGTGAGCCCCTCGACAATTGCGACCGCACACATCGCGACGAGCACGTCGCGCCCCTGGCCCTCGGAGAGCAACAGCCAATCCGGCCCTACGCCGCGGAGCACTCCGCCGACCGCGGATCCGCCGGCGACCCGGATCCTGATCGGCTGACCGAGCGAACCGGCCAGACGTTGCGCGAACCCCACCGCGCCCGCCTCGACCCGCTGCCGGTCGGCCATCTCGGCGATCGCCTCGGAGTCCGCGATCTCGTCGAAGCGAGCCTCGAGGTCACTGAACAAGCGGTCCCAGCGCATGACGCAACCCTGACAAACCTTGTCGGACCGGTCAACGACCGACAGGTGCGAACTGGCCTTGACAAAGCTCTACCACATCGTTTTGACTCCATCTCATGGCAAACGGTGTCAAACGCAACGTTCGGCCTCCTACTCGGCGCCAACGCGCCTCGGAGTCGGGTTCGTGGCAGGTGACTGCCACCTGGCACGAGCAGATGGCCGGCGACCGCACCCAACTGGACGGCGAAGCCCGGTCCGCCTGGCGGCAGCTCCTGGGGTGTCTGGTCGCACTGGGTGTGCTGGCGGCCGCGCTGCCCCGGCCTGGCGCCCTCATTACCACCGTGCTGACCGGCAGTACCAGCGGTGCCGCCGGGGCCGGGGCCGGGGAGATCGCGCCGCCCGACGTCGCCGCGGGAGGCACTCGTCCCGCGTTCGGCGACACCGCGCAGAGCGCAGTGCTGCTGACCGCCGGGCTCATCGTGTGGGTGCTGTTGATCTGGGGACTTGCCATCGTGGTGATCGCTGCGGCGGGTCGCCTGCCGGGCGCCAGCGGGCGCACCGCCCGAAGACTCTTGCGGCGCATCGCTCCCGCCGCGGCCAGTCGCCTCGTGATTGCCGCGGTCGGCGTCACGGCCATCGCAGGGGCAGGTGGCTGCGCGGTACCCGACAGTACCGGTGCCGCGAACGTCAGCAGTGTCAATGGCGCATCGACTGCCGACCCGACCGCAAGTGCCGACCCTACGGCGCCGTTGTTCGACATAGATTGGCCGGATCCGCTCGGCGGCACGCCCTCCACCGCCACGCCCTCCACCGCCGCGCCCTCCACCGCCGCGCCCTCCACCGCCGCGCCCACCCCCGCCGCTGCGGTGCAGGGCCCGCCATCCTCCAGCACCGCGCCGACCAGCGCCCCGACAACCGACACGACGGCAGCGAACCCGGCGACAGCAGAGATTGCGGGTCCCGCGACACCCGGTGAGCCGACGCCGGCAGCAGGGCCGGCCGACACCGCAGCGCCAGACACCCCCGCGACCCAAACCCCAGTATCAGACACCTCCGCGGCCGACACGTCATCGACCGCCGACCCCGCTGGCCCGCGCGACCAACCTGCGACGTCAGCACCACCGGCAGCGGACGCCACCACCGGTGCACAGCCGGGTGCGTCGACAACCGCATCGGACGGGTCCGTGATCGTGCAGCCCGGCGACACCTTGTGGGGCATCGCCGCCCGTCACCTACCCGCACAGGCGACTGCTGCGGAGATCGATACCGCCTGGCGCGCTTGGTATTCAGCGAACACCGAGCTGATCGGCGCCGATCCCGACCTGATCATCCCAGGGCAGCGGCTGCTGCCCGGCGACACCGAGACGAGGCGATGACAATGACCGCGGCCGTGGCTGTGGTGGCACCGGCACCGGATCCCCGGCGCGACCATCCCCTTCGGAACCACCCCGCTCGCGACCACCCCGATGTCGACCACCCCGATGTCGACCACCCCGATGTCGACCACCCCGATGTCGACCACCATTCGCCTGGGCTTCCCTACCTCACACCGGTGCCCGACTGCGAACCGCCGTTCGACGACGAACGCGGCGGTTCGACCCGGCCCCTAGACGAACCGGAAGCCGTCACCGCGGAACTCGCCGCCTCGATCACCGGTTCGTGGCGCCGGGCAGACAGCGGTTGGGCAGGCACCGCGCACGTACCGGAACGACTGCCGTCCGCGTCGCCGTCAACGACCCGTGGGTCGATTCCTCCGGTGAGGGTCACCGGCAGTGCCCGGGCTGCCCGCACCCCCGCGCGAGGCGCAACGAGCCGAGGCGCGACGGCCGCCGTTTCGACACTGGTTCAGGCGCCTGACGTGCCGCCGTGGTCGCAGGAGGCCGACATCGGAGTGCGGAAGACCACCACGGCAGACCTGCCGGCGGCGGAGCGCAGCGCGTCGGTACTCGCCCGCGCGGTCATCGAGGTGCTCTCCGGCCGCCGACCGCTCGGTCAGCTGCGCGTGCATTGCGCGCCGGAGGTCTTTGCCGGGCTGGCCGACCGGCCCACGGTTGCGTCGGCCGCGCTCCCGCACCTGGTGTCCGTCCGGGTGTGCGAGCCCGCCGACGGGGTCGCCGAGGTGAGTGTCGCGTACCGGCGTGCGGCACGCGTGCGCGCCTTGGCATTTCGCATCCAGGGGGTGGATGGCCGGTGGCGGATGACCGCCTTGCAGCTCGGATGAGCGAACCCGCACCCCGACGCGACCGGATCCAACGCGCCCGGCCGGTCGGCAAGCGGCAGACACCCGACAAGTTGGCGCGCTCCCGCCTGCCGAACTGACCGGACCGCCGGGCCCGGGGGTCAGCCGCCGAGCAGCTTCGACTTCGCCGCGGCGAATTCATCGGGCGAGAGCACACCAGCGTCTCGGAGTTCGCCGAGCTGGGTCAGCTGACCGACCAGATCGTCGGTCGAGGTGTCATCCGGGGTCGGGGCGGAGGGCGGCGGTGGTGCCGGAGGCGGAGGGGCGGCGGGCGGCGGGCCCGCCTGCTGCTGCGCGGCCGCTTGCTGGTCGGCCGCCTTCTGCTGCGAGTGGTGACTGACGGCGTTGGCGGTCGCCGATGCGGTTCCGGCAACCACCGCTGTGCGCGCGACAGTCCCGAGCAGTCCGGGACGACCTCTTCGACGAAGCATGGGTTTCCTTCCGTGGAACTGATGGTTCCGAGCAGTGCGGCATGTGCCGCCCTGGCCCCGGAAACGATGATCGGTGGTGAGTCAGTTGCTCGCGCGGATTCTCGGCCGTGAAGCCGTGGGGCGTCCGCTCCGTCACTCAGCAAAGGCATCCTCGAGCGCCGCCTCCACGACGTCACGCGGGATCCGGACGTGCAGGGTGAGCTCGCCTCCCGCGTCGGCGACCGCTCCGGAAACCCGCCGAGCCCAGCTGTTCTCGTACACGATCACCACCGCCGACGTGCCCGGCTCGAGCCCGTCTGTGGCCAACTCGAGATCGTCGTCGCTGATGAGGGCCTGACCCTGCACCTCCAGCACCGCCAACCCATGCTCGTCCAGGCCCTCGGACACATCCACCACCCGCAGCTCCCCGTCCACCGACTTGGACAGGAACACCAGGTCCAGCACCGTGACGAAGCCGCTGGCCACCACTTCCCGCACCGAGGCGATCACCGCCGGATCGGCACGCTCATTCGGAAACGACAGCACGATGAGTTCGACGGGTCCAACGGTCATACGAAACCTCCTGAATGGCACTGACGATGGACCCGACCGACGGACGGGCGCCGCACCAATCCTGTCCGAAGCACCCGGAGCGCGCAGGTCGGGCATTCACGGGGGAACCGCAGCCTAGCCTGCGATAGCCCGGAGAATCCGCGGCCAAGGGAACAGGCCCCACATCAAAGGAGCCGTGCGAGCGCACCGGAGCGCCGCGCGTTCCTGGTGCCGAACTCCCGGAACAAGCATCCGGCCGCTGCGATACTGACGCCATGCCACAGGACGGGGGGCCGGGCCGGGCACCGTCCGTGCTGGATGATCCCGCATGGTTCGGCGCCGTCATGGGCAGCGCGGCGACGGCCACCGTCGCGGCCGTACACCCCGGCCGGATCGGGTTCTTGAGCACGTTCGGCGACGTCACCGCCGTGCTCCTGCTGGTGGGGAGCACGGCAGCATTCGTCGCCCTGTGCATCCGTGACTTCCTGGTCAAGCGCCTCGGGCGCGGGCTTGCGGAGAGATTGCGCTCTCCGCTCACCGGTCCCGCCCACGCGACGATCCCGGGCGCGATCAATGTCCTGGCCGTCGGGGTGATCAATGTGTGGCCGGTGACGACGGCCAGCACTGTCGGTTGGTCCGTAACGGTGGCGCTCGCCGGGCTGGGCACGTCCCTCGGGCTATGGCTCACGGTGATCTTCTTCGTCAGCACCTTCGAGCACCAACAGGTCCGGGCCGAGGACATCTCCGGGACCTGGTTCATCCCGGAAACCGTCGTGCTGCTCGGATCCCTGTTGTTCGCCCAACTGGCGCCGCTCGGTCCGCCGGCCGCCCAGCGTGGGCTGGCCGTGCTGGCCGTCGCTTTGCTCGGGGCCGGAGGCCTGCTGTTCGCCTTTACCGCGGTGATCTTCGTCAACCGACTCGTGCTACATGCGAGTCCGCACCGGATCGGCGCGCCGGCTATGTGGATCATGATCAGTCCGTTGGCCGTGACATCCCTTGCGCTGCAATCGGTCGCCGGCGGCGACCAGGCGCTCGGTGGATCGTGGACGTCGGCCGTGCACGAAGTGGCCACCTTCGTCGCAGCGGTGTTGTGGGGATTCGCGCTGTGGTGGATCGCTGCGGCGTCGGTGATCACCCGTCACGCCGGCCGGGCCGCGCTCACCTACACGGCCGCCGACTGGGGCTTCGTGTTCCCGTCCGCCGCCATGGTCATCGCGACCCTGACGTTGGCCCGCTGGTGGCAGTCCGGGCTCGTCGAGGTCATCGGTCTGGGCTTCGGGGTGGTGCTCGCGGTCGTATGGGTCGCGGTGGCCACCGGGGCCTTCCTCAGCGTGCGTCGAAGCCGGCCCGGCAAGGCCTGAGCGCTCAGACCGCCCCGGGCCGCCCGTGACAGACCTTGTACTTCTTGCCGGAACCGCACGGGCACGGCGCGTTACGACCCGGCTCTTTCGAACCGGCGACGGTGGCCGCTCCCTGACGCCGCCCTGTTCCGCTCGACGCCGCGCGGCCCCCACCGGTACTCCGGGTCTCGGTGCCGCCGTCTTCGCGCGGCCCGCTGTAGGTCAGCGCCGCCGACCCGCCCGAGCCATTGCCGAGTCCCTTGGCGCGCAGTGCCGCGGGCGGCGCGTCAGAGGTGGCCGCCGCGCTCGCGGCGGCGGTCGCCTGCTGCGTCGGCAGCGCCTCGACCTGACGGACCCGCCGGCGGGCCGGCGCCGGAGCGGCAGCGGGCTGGCCGCCGTTGCCCGAGGTCACGGACGCCGCGGGAACCGGAGCGGCGCCGACCTTCGAAGCAGCGGACACGGCCGGCTGACCCTCAGACCCAACCGTTTCGCCCTGGCCCGGTTGATCGGCCGCGACGACCTGGACCTGCAGGTTGTAGAGGAACCCAACGGATTCCTCCTTCAGCGAGTCGAGCATCGCTGCGAACATGTCGAAGCCCTCGCGTTGGTACTCGACCAGCGGGTCGCGCTGGGCCATCGCCCGCAACCCGATGCCTTCCTTCAGGTAGTCCATCTCGTACAGGTGCTCGCGCCACTTCCGGTCGAGCACCGAGAGCACCACGCGCCGCTCCAGCTCCCGGGTGATCGGCGAGGTGAGCGTCTCTTCCCGCCGCTTCCAGGCGTCCTGCGCATCTGCCAACACCGCCGTCTTCAGCGAATCGCGGGTCAGGTCACCGTGCTCGGCGACGATCGACTCCGGTGTCACCGAAATCGGATACAAGGTGCGCAGCGCGGTCCACAGGGTGTCCTTGTCCCAGTCCTCGGCGTATCCCTGTGCCGTGGCCCCGTCCACGTAGGCGGTGACCACATCGGTGATCATGTTCTGCACCTGGACGTGCAGATCCTCCCCGTCCAGCACCCGCCGGCGCTCGTCGTAGATGACCGTGCGCTGCTTGTTCATCACCTCGTCGTACTTGAGGACGTTCTTGCGGATCTCGAAATTCTGCTGTTCGACCTGGGTCTGCGCGCTCTTGATCGCCTTGGAGACGAAGTTGTGCTCGATGGGCACGTCGTCCGGCATCCGCAGCCGGGTCATCAGCATTTCGACGGTGCCACCACCGACCCGGCGCATCAGGTCGTCACCCAGCGAGAGGTAGAACCGGGACTCACCGGGGTCGCCCTGCCGTCCGGACCGGCCGCGCAGCTGGTTGTCGATGCGCCGGGACTCGTGACGCTCGGTGCCAAGGACGTACAAACCGCCGACCTCGCGGACCTTCTCGGCCTCGGTCTTGGTCCGCTTCTGCGCCTCCTCGAGCGCCTCGGCCCAGGAATGCTCGTACTCCTGCGCCGTCTCCGTCGGAGAAAGACCCTTCGCCCGCAATTCCAGGTCGGCGCTGAAGTCGGGGTTGCCGCCCAGGATGATGTCGGTGCCACGGCCGGCCATGTTGGTGGCAACGGTGACCGCGCCGGCCCGGCCGGCCTGGGCAATGATTGCCGCTTCCCGCGCATGGTTCTTGGCGTTCAGCACCTCGTGCGGGACGCCGGCCCTCAGCAGCAGCTTGCTCAGCAGCTCCGACTTCTCCACCGAGGCGGTGCCGACCAGCACCGGCTGGCCCTTCTCGTGCCGCTCGGCCAGATCCTGCACGACCGCGCCGAACTTGGCGTCCTCGGTCTTGTAGATCAGGTCGGCCTCGTCAAGGCGCACCACCGGCTTGTTCGACGGGATCGGCACCACCCCGAGGCCATAGGTCTGGTGCAGTTCGGCGGCCTCGGTCTGGGCAGTGCCCGTCATCCCGGACAGCCTCTCGTAGAGCCGGAAGTAATTCTGCAGGGTGATGGTGGCCAGAGTCTGGTTCTCGGCCTTGATCTCCACCCCCTCCTTGGCCTCGATGGCCTGGTGCATGCCCTCGTTGTAGCGCCGGCCGTGCAGCACCCGCCCGGTGAACTCGTCGACGATCAGCACCTCGCCGGAGACCACGATGTAGTCGCGGTCCTTCTTGTACAGCTCCTTGGCCTTGAGCGCGTTGTTCAGGAATCCGACCAGCGGGGTGTTCACGGACTCGTACAGGTTCTCGATGCCCAGCGCCTGCTCGACCTTGGTCACGCCCTCTTCGGAAACGCCCACGGTGCGTTTGGACTCGTCCACCTCGTAGTCCTCGTCGCGGTGCAGCCGCGGCACCAGCCTGGCGAACTCCGAGTACCACTTCGAGGACTGGTCGGCCGGGCCGGAGATGATCAACGGCGTCCGCGCCTCGTCGATCAGGATCGAGTCGACCTCGTCGACGATCGCGAAATAGTGGCCACGCTGCACCAGATCGGCCTTGGACCAGGCCATGTTGTCGCGCAGGTAGTCGAAGCCGAACTCGTTGTTGGTGCCGTAGGTGATGTCCGCGCCGTACGCGGCCCGCCGGACCTCGGGGGGCTGCTGGGCGAGGATGACGCCCACCTCCAGACCGAGGAAGCGGTGCACCCGGCCCATCCACTCGCTGTCCCGTTGGGCCAGGTAGTCGTTGACGGTGACGATGTGCACGCCCCTGCCGTCCAGCGCGTTCAGGTACGCGGGCAGCGTCGAGACCAGGGTCTTGCCCTCACCGGTCTTCATCTCGGCGATGTTCCCTAGGTGCAGGGCGGCGCCACCCATCAGCTGCACGTCGAAATGCCGCTGCCCCAGGGTGCGTTTGGCGGCCTCGCGAACAACCGCGAACGCCTCGACCAGGATGTCGTCGGTCGTCTCGCCACCGGCCAGGCGCTCCTTGAACGACGCGGTGTGCGCGCGGAGTTCGTCGTCGGACAGGTCGACGTAGTCGCTCTCGATCGCATTGATGTGATCGGCGATGACGCGCAGACGCTTGAGCGTCTTCGCCTCGCCCATGCGGAGCAGT
>JADGOY010000268.1 GCA_017882715.1 Nakamurella sp.
CGCGGATCCTCACCGGCCTCGATCATCCGGGCCAGGTAGTGCACGGCCGCGTCGACGTCGCTGCCGCGGATCGACTTGATGAACGCGCTGGTGACGTCGTAGTGCTGATCGCCGGAGCGGTCGTAACGGACGGCCGCCCGGTTGATGGCACGCTCCACCGCGGTCAGGTCGATGACGCCCGGGTCCCCGGGCGACGGCCCAGCAGCCGGGACCGTGGCGGTGGCGTCGACCGAATCGGCGGCCGCCTCCAGCGCCGTGAGCGCGCGCCTGGCATCGCCGGAGGCCAGCGCGACCAAGTGGCTCCTGGCGTCGTCGGTGACGGTGTAGCCACCCGCCAGTCCACGCTCGTCGGTGACGGCCCGATCCAGCAGCAGGGCGATGTCGGCGTCTGTCAGCGGCTGCAGCTGAAGCACGAGGGACCGGGACAGCAGCGGTGAGACGACGGAGAAGAAAGGGTTCTCGGTTGTTGCGGCGATGAGGATGATGGTTCGGTCCTCCACCGCGCCGAGCAGCGAATCCTGCTGAGTGCGGGAGAAGCGGTGCACCTCGTCGATGAACAGCACGGTCTGCTCGCCGGTGGAGAGCAGCCGGGCCCGCGCGTCACCGATCACCGCGCGTACCTCCTTGACCCCGGCGGACACCGCGGACAGTTGCGCGAAGTGCCGGCCGGTCGCGCCGGCGACCAGCATGGCCAGCGTGGTCTTTCCGGTGCCGGGCGGCCCGTACAGCACCATCGACGACGGCGACCCGCCCTCGACTAACCGCCGCAACGGTGCGCCGGGACCGAGCAGGTGCTGCTGACCGGCGACCTCGTCGAGGGTGCGCGGGCGCATCCGCGCCGCGAGCGGGGCATGCGGATCGACGGGACGGTCGGGTGACCAGGCTCCGGTATTCACCGGCGGGCCGTCGTCGGCCGCGGGGGTCACGGAGAACAGACCCGGCTCACTCGGACTCACCCGGGCGACGCTACCGCGCCCGCCCGGCGGCGGCGGGACCGCACCTCCCCGATCAATAGCGACGACCATCACGACTCCGGGCCTACCCTTTCCCTGTGCTCGTCGGGCGGGAGGCGGAGCTTCGCGAGTTGCTCGGCGCGGCTGCCGCCGCTCGCGCGGTCGGCCGCGGCTGGACGGCGTTGATCGGCGGTGACGCCGGGATCGGCAAGACCCGAATGGCCGCCGAATTCGCCGACCGGATGGCGGCCGACGGCGTGACGGTGGCCTGGGCAGCGTGCCGGCAGGATGGCGGCGCCCCACCGTACTGGCCGTTCGCTCAGCTGTTGGGCCGTCTCGGTCGGGCGGACGCGCTGACGGTGTCGCACGTCCAGGAGCCGGAACTGGCCCGGTTCCTGCTGTTCCAGGCTGTCGCCGAGGCCGTCCGAGACGCCGCTCCAGTACTGCTGGTGCTGGATGACCTGCAGTGGGCCGACGAGCCGTCGCTTCGGTTGCTCGATGCGCTGGGTGCCCATGTCGGTCCGGCGCCCGTGTTCGTGCTGGGCACATATCGGGACGCGGAGCCGGACTCTGCTGCGGTCAGGACGATTGCCGCGGAACGACGGTTCCTGCTACGCGGGCTGTCGCCGGCCGAACTGGCTCCGGCCGTCGGCGACGTCACGGGTGAGCTGATCACCCCGGATGCTGCGGCCGCGTTGCACCGGCGAACCGGGGGGAACCCGTTCTTCGCCTCCGAGGTCGTTCGCCTCCAACGATCTGAAGGAACGAGCGCCGCCGTAGCGGTGCCGGGCGGAGTGCGTGCTGCGCTGGACCGGCGCCTGGACAGCCTCCCGCCGCAGACCGAGGATGTCCTGCGCGCCGCGGCTGCTCTCGACGCGGGCACGACGGGGGTCGATGCGGTCCTGCTGGGTGCGGTGTCCGGGCATCCTCCCGCGGATCTGGCCACCGTGCTCGAGCCGGCGGTCGCGACCCGGTTGGTGCTCACCGCGGGCGGCTGGTACCGCTTCCCGCACGCCCTGATCGCGGAGACGGTGTCGGCCCGAACGCCGGCAGCCGACCGGCTCGAGCTGCATCGACGGGCCGGGGCAGCACTGCGGTCCCGCGTCGCCGCCGGGTTCGGTAGTCCGGCCGACGCGGCGCACCAGTTGCTTGCCGCCGCAAAGCTCTCCGGTGACGCGGACGAAGCCGGGGCGGCCGCCATCGCCGGGGCGTTGGCGGCCCAGGAGGCGATCGCCCACGTCGCGTACGAGGATGCCGTGCGATGGTTGGAGGACACCCTGGATGTGCTGGCGACGTCAGCGGGCGACGTCCCCGTCACTGCCGCGAGCCCCGCCGCTGCGCCCGGCGCGGGGAGTGCGGGCACCGCGGATGGCGTGTCACCCCGTGCCCGCCCGGATCCAGCTGACCTGCTCTGTGCGCTCGGCGAGGCCGCGCTGGCGGCCGGTGACCCCGTCCGGTCCCGGCGGGCGTTCGAGCGGGCCGCCGATCTCGCCCGGCTGCGACAGCGGCCGGAATTGCTCGCCACGGCGGCGCTCGGAAGGTCCGGCGGCGCGGCCGGTTTCGAGGTCGACCTCACTGCGCCGGATCGGGCAGCGTTGCTGGAGGAAGCGCTGCACGCTCTGCCCGGCACGGACTCCGCACTGCACAGCGGCGTCGCGGCCCGACTGTCCGTCGCCTTGACGTTCACCGGTGCCGAACCGCGTCGCCGGCAACTCGCCGACGACGCCGTAACCATGGCCCGCCGGATCGACGACCCGCGAGGTCTCGCCGCGGCGCTCGCGGCGCGGTGCGATGCGCTGGCCGGACCCGACCACATCGACGTCAGACGGGCCGCCGCCGAGGAGATCATCCGGTGCGCCCGTCGCGTCCACGACCGGACAATCGAACTGCTGGGCCACCGGATTCGGCTCGTCGCCCTCGCCGAGAGCGGCAGGTGGATCGACGTCGACGACGAGATCCGTTCCTATGCTTCGGTTTCCGAGCCAACTGGGCAGCCCGGGGTGAACTGGTACCTGCCGCTGTGGCGGGGGGCCCGGGCGGCAATGCGCGCCGACCTGGCCGCCGAGCAGGAACAATCGGCGGAACTGCATCGCCTGGTGACGTTGTCGGGCAGCAACAATGCCCGCCTGCTCGAGGGAACCCAGGCGTTGGTCCGCGCGGTCGATGCCGGGGCGCCACAGGACGCGGTCCCGCTGCTCGACGGTTTCATCGGTGGAGCGCCCGATCTCGCGTCCGGCAGCCATCCGACCTTCGCTCTCCTGCTGGCGCTCACCGGCGAGCCCGCGGCGGCGACGGAACGCCTGGAGGCGTACGTGCGCTCGCTTCCGGGCCGGGTCAAGGACAGCGAATGGCTTCCGGAAGTGGTGCAGGCGGCGATGACCGCGATTGCACTGCGGCACCGCGCCGTGGCCGCGACCGTCTATGAGAGCCTGACGCCGTACGCCGACTTGTTCGCGATCGAAGGGATCTGCGCCGGGACGTGGGGCTGCGTGCACGCTTACCTTGGTCGGCTGGCTGATTTGCTGGGCAGGAAAGCCGACGCACGAGCGCATCTCGACAACGCGCTGCCGTTGAACTCCGCCGCGGGGGCGGCGCTGGCTGAGCGCACCAGGCGGTGGGCCGCACAGATCGACGGAACCGCGCCCGCCACCGGCACGACGGTGACCGCACAGGCGATCTCCGGCACCTGCCGGCTCGAAGGCGATGTCTGGACTCTCGAATTCGGCGGCCGATCCGTGCGGCTCAAGGACAGCAAGGGCCTGCGCGACGTCGCCGCCCTGCTGGCCGCACCGGGCCGCGACGTCGCTGTCCAGGAACTCACCCATTCGGTGCGGGGACCGGAATCCGCAGCGTTCGATCTGGCCGACCGCACCGCGATCGCGGCCTACCGTCGCCGATTGATCGAGCTGGAACAGGAGCGCACGGACGCCGAATCCATGAACGATCCCGAACGGGCTGCCCGCGCGTCGGCCGGGCGGGACGCACTGATCGAGGAGTTGTCGGCGATCACCGGCCTGGGAGGCGGCCCGCGGCGGGCCGGCTCGGACACCGAACGGATGCGCAAGGCGGTCGGCAACCGTATCCGGCAGGCCGTGCGCCGGATCGAGCAGGTCCACCCGGAACTGGGCCGGCACCTGAGGATCTCGATACGGACCGGCACTTTCTGCCGCTACGAACCGGCACAGGAGGTCCAGTGGACCGTGCGCGACACGACGGCGCCGAACCACTAGCACGGGCGTGGCATCGCTACACCGGAAGTAGCGCCGCTAGGGGTGAGGCCGCCGGACGGACCGGGGGCACCGGTCGAAGGGGTCACCGATGACACTCACCGCACCACCACCCAGCACCAAGAACCCCGAAGAAGTCGCGCGCGAGCTCGCCGGCCGACTTTTCGAATCCGGCCTCGGTGCCTTCGAACTGGCCACCGTGTCGCTGGGCAACCGGCTCGGTCTGTACCGGGTCCTCGCCGACACCGGGCCGTGCACCGCCCCGCAACTGGCGGTGGCCGCCGGCATCGACGGCAGGTATGTCCGCGAATGGTGCGAGCAGCAGGCGGTGGCCGGGCTGCTGAGCGTGGACGGCGCGGACGCCGGCCCCGACGACCGGCACTTCCGCCTTCCACCGGGCAGCGAGGCGGTGCTGCTGGACCCGGAGAGCCCGGCGTACCTGATCCCGCTCGGCGGGTTCCTGGAAGCGGTCGGAAGAGTCCTGCCGTCGGTGGAGGCGGCCTTCCGCACCGGCCGCGGCGTCCCGTACGGG
>JADGOY010000109.1 GCA_017882715.1 Nakamurella sp.
TGGGACCGGCCCGTTCTGCTGGCCAGGTAGCTCAGTCGGTACGAGCGTCCGCCTGAAAAGTGGAAGGTCGCCGGTTCGATCCCGGCCCTGGCCACCACAGGATCCTCGCCCTGGTCTGCCAGGGTGGGGATCCTTGCGTCACCGCCGCGGTTTCGTGTCCCTGCACTGCGCGCCACCATTCACCACCGCGCGCCACCCACTCCGCGCCACAATTCAGCACTCCGCGCCGGAACTCTGGACCTCCGCGCCACAATTCAGCACTCCGCGCCGGAATATGTCGGCGCGGAGTCATGAAAACCGGCGCGGAGTCGGCAGGCGCCAGGCCGGATGCCCGGTGTCTGCTCCAAGCACGATGCCCGGCGCCGGTCCCGGTGCCGGTGCCGGTGCGCGCTGCCAGTGCCCGGTGCCGGTGCCGGATCTTCGGTGCCGGGTCCTCGGTGCCGGGTCCTCGGTGCCGGCGCAGGCAGGATGCCGCGCCAGCACCAGCACCAGCACCAGCACCAGCACCAGTACCCGTACCCGGCAAAGTGACGGGTGCGGTCCGTGAACCGGCGTGGCGCATCAGGCGGTGTCCGGAGTCCGACTGTCACCCGGGCAGTTCCCGTACAACCGCTTCGCCCGCGGCCCTTCGGTGACGGCCTGGACCAGGTATGGACCAGGTAGGCCCAGCCGACGAACGCGCCCTTCCACAATGCACCTCGCCCACCGAACGGCGCAGCGAAGGTCGCCCACCCGACGCAACCGAGGACCCCGCAAGTCCGGGGCCCTCTGCGTCAGGCGTCGCGTCGGTGCTGTCAGCGCAGGTCGAACACGATGCGGGCGGCGATCTCGCCCTTCGACACCTCGTCAAAGCATTGGTTCACGTCGTCGAGCATGCGGGTTTCGCGGATCACCCGAGTGCGGCCCAGGGCGTGCAACGCGTACACCTCGGCGAGATCCTGCCGGGTCCCCACGGGAGAGCCGACCACGGTGATCCCATTGAGCACGGTCTGGAAGATCGGGAGCGTGACCGTGTTGTCCGCCGGGAGGGCGACGAGCACCAGGGTGCCTCCGCGGCGCAAGGAACCGTAGGCCTGTTCGAAGATCTGCGGCGCCACCGCCGTGGTGATGGCGGCGTGGACACCGCCGAGCGCCTGGATGGCCTCCACCGGATCGTCGACGAGGGCGTTGACCACATGGTCGGCGCCCAGATCCTTTGCCAACGCGAGCTTCTCGTCGGACACATCCACACCGACCACACTGGCCCCGGCGATCTTCGCGTACTGGACCGCCAGGTGACCGAGTCCGCCGATACCGAAGATCGCGACGAGCTGACCTGAACGAGCACCGGAGACCTTGACCGCCTTGTACGTGGTCACTCCGGCGCACGCCAGAGGAGCGGCGTCGAGCGGGTCCACCCCGTCCGGCACCCTGGCGACGTAATCGGCGTCCGCGGTGACGTACTCGGCGTAGGTTCCGTCACGGCCGAAGCCGGTGTTGACCTGCGCGAGGCACAGCGTTTCGCACCCTGTGACGCAGTACTCGCAGATGCCGCAGGCCGACCCGAGCCACGGCACCGCCACCCGGTCGCCCACCCGAAGCCGATCTACGCCCTCGCCCAACTCCTCGACGATGCCGACGCCCTCGTGGCCCGGGATCAGCGGCAGGCGCACCTTGACCGGCCACTCACCTTGCGCCGCGTGGATGTCTGTGTGGCACAGCCCGGATGTTTCGACCCGAACCAGCACCTCGCCGCGGGCGGGCGCCGGCTTGGCGACCTGTTCGATCCGAAGATCCTGCGTGAAATCATGGACAACGGCTGCCTTCATTCTTGATCTCCCCTAATCTGATGCGTTGTAGGGCTTCTGGCCTGCAGCATCGCTGCTGCGATGCTCTCGAAAACGGATAGCTCCTTCCCGCTGAGGCACGGGTGGCGAGACAATCACTCGCGCAAAGGGTTCGGGAAGAGTCGCGGCTTCTCGAGAACTGGCGGCGGCGCACAGATATCCGAGCTCGAAGACCAGACGTTTCAGGAGCCCTCCCATCACCGATGGACTCATGCACACCGTTGGTCAATCACGGGCGGCGGCCAGCTGACGGGATCGTGATCACCAAGCATCGGCGCAGTGGAAATAGGGAATCCGCTTCCAGCCCGTCAGGGTGGTCGAGGCGAACCGTGGTCGAGGCGAACCGGTGTCCTGGTCGTTGACTTCCACACCCCATTCGAACGTTGTCCGGACGCCCTGCGGTAGGGCCGTCGGTCCCGTCACGACCGGGCCTTCGGCACAATTGGCGGACATCGCCGGTCCGGGCCCTGGGTGCACGCACAGCGATGAGCGCCGCGTGAGTGCATGGCACACTCGCGGCGCTCAGGCCTGGCCGGTGGTAGAACGCCCCACCCGGCTACATCTGCACGGCCTCGTACACGTCGATGGACCCACCCGTGGCGAGCACCGGACAGCCCTTTGCGGCGGCGGTCGCGGAGTCGAGCGAGTCCGCGGTGATCGTCGTGTAGCCGGTCGCGCCGAGCCTTCCCGGGCCGGCAATGCTGCCGTCTGCCGACACCGTGGACGAGGCGCCGAAGGGATTGCCGATGTCGGCCACGGACTCACCCAGCGTGCCGAACCAGTCCATCCACTCCTGCATCGAGGCCTGCTGTTCCTCTGGTGTTTGCGCCATGCTGCCGCCGCTGTAGACGAACACGAACTTCGACATCGGATGCTCCCTTGCTGGTGCCGGCCACCGCATCGGTGCCGGGCGGGAATTGCGGACATCCAGTAGACGGACGTTCATCGGCGGAATCGACAGCAGACGCGCATCACCTCGACCCGCGCGCATCCGTGGCGCGGATCATCTTCGCCCGCGCGGATGAAGGAGGCCGTTGTGGGACGCATGCGGCAGTGGTCAACGAGTTGAGCCGCGCGGGCGATGTTGATCCGCGCTCCAACCGTGCCGGCCAGACCTCGGGCGGACTCGTCGGCACGGACACCCACCCGTTGCGAGATCGCTCATAAGGCCCGGCCCGGCCCGGCCCGAACCGGCCTACTGCCCCTTCGGATCCGATCCGGGGTGCGGCAGTTGGGCCACCAGTTTCAGGCCCCACTGCCGGGCGCGGTCGACCTCGCCATCCACCAGCGGGCCTGTGGTCCCGTGGACGTAAAAGCTCTCCGCAGGCGCGACGGTGCGGCACCCGATGTGCCGCAAGCGGCGCTGAGCGGCGTGCGCGGCCGAGCCGGGCACCCGCGGCTTGTTGATCCTGGTGTCGAAAGCCACAGCCGGGACATCCAATTCGACATGAACGGCGTCGAGCCATTCGCGCAACCCTTCCCCGTTCGACACAACTCCTGCGCCCTCCGACTTCGTCAGCGCATCCCCCCTCGTCGACGGCCGGCTGATCCCGAACGCATGGGTGGGACCGCCTACCACGAGCAGATCGACGTCACCGTTGACAGCTGCGGGGGCCGCACCGACCTCCACCACATCGACGGCCATCTCCCCCGACAGGCCTGCGGCCACCGCCTCCGCGATCGCCTGACTGTCGCCGAACATCGACTCATACACCACGAGCGCTTGCATATGCCTCGACTCCCTCGTCACGCCAGTACTGGCAGCTTCCATCGTCGGCACGGTTCGAACAGCACAACAAGAGCCAAAGGTCCTGGTCGGCCTGTACGCGCGAGTGCGGTGGGGGTGACCTCCGTCTCGTTCGCGTCTGTTGCGGATGAACAATTGCCAACTTGTGCAAGTGTTGAGGAGCGGTGCGCCGCTGGACTGCTCGACGCGGCCGCGCGGGAGGCAACCGTGCCACCTACGAAGGGATCGACGGACGTGAGGGATGATCCGGTGAGCGCTGTGGATGCATGCGGTCCACCCAGCGTCGGCTCGGGTCGGCGTCGATGAGCACGCCGCTGTACCAACTCAAGGCCGAGTTCTTCAGGACGCTGGGCCACCCGGCGCGGATCCGGGTGCTGGAACTTCTGGGTCAGCGGGAGCACGCGGTGTCGGAGCTGCTGCCCGAGGTGGGCATCGAGCCGACCAATCTGTCTCAGCAGTTGGCGGTGCTGCGCCGTGCGGGCCTGGTACTGACCCGCAGGGAGGGCTCGTCCGTCTACTACTCGCTGACCAATCCCGAGATCGCCGAACTGCTGGCGGTGGCGCGAGTGATCCTCACTGAGGTGATCTCGGGTCAGGTCGGATTGCTGGCAGACCTCCGGAGCCCGGTCAGCCCAGCCGCGCGGGCCGAGTAACGCGCGGGCAGAGTAAACCGAGAGGGTAGGCCTGATGTTGAGTTTGTGGCGCAAGATCCGCGCCGTTGGCCGGGTGGCCGAGCCGGAGCCGCCACGTCCGGCTGACCCAACGACCGACGGGTTGCCTGCCGCCGCCAGGGAACTCCGTGGCTCGGTGCAGATCCGCCATGTCGACGCGGGTTCGTGCAACGGCTGCGAGGTGGAGATCGGATCCGCGTTCGGGCCGGTGTATGACGCCGAGCGATACGGTGCGCGACTCGTGGCCTCGCCCCGGCACGCCGACGCGCTGCTGGTGACCGGGGTGGTGACGTTGAACATGGCCGAGCCGCTGCGCCGCACGTACCAGGCGGTGCCGGACCCGAAACTTGTTGTCGCCGTGGGTGACTGCGCCTGCAACTGTGGGGTGTTCGGCAATGCCTACGGGGTTGCCGGGGCGGTGCACGACGTGGTGCCGGTCGACCTGAAGATCGCGGGCTGCCCGCCGCGGCCCGAGGCGATCGTCGATGCGGTGCGCCGGCTGACCGGCCGGTGAATCGCCATGACCCGGACGAACCGATGAACCGGATGAACCGGATGAACCGATGAACACCGTGCAGGCGGGCCTGCTGGCAGCCGTCGTCGTGGGCACGCTCAGTGCCCTCGGTGGATTGCTGCTGCCCCGGCCGGCTCGCTCGACCGTCGTCGGTGTGGGGATCGCGGTGAGCGGCGTCGGCGCGTTGGTCGCCGGCGTGGCGGCGATGGCCGGCCAGGTCGCGTCGTTCGCGGCGCCCGATGTGTTGCCGCTGTCCGGCGTGGTGTTCGCCGTCGATCCGCTCGGCGGCGCGTTTCTCGCGGTCACCGGTGGCGTAGCGGTGGCGACCGGCATCTACGGCATCGGCTACTGCCGACGCGACCGACACGGTCACGGACTCGACGGTCGGCTCGTCCAGACGATGCTGCCGCTGTTCGTCGCGACGATGATGCTCGTGCCGGTGGCGGCGGGTGTCGGCACATTCTTGCTGTGCTGGGAACTGATGGCGCTGACGTCGCTGCTGCTGGTCGTTGCCGAACACCGCCGGCGGCCGGCGGTCGCGTCCGCCGGGCGCTGGTACGCGGTGATGACCCACCTCGGCCTGGTGGTGATCCTGATCGGGTTGCTGGTGTTCTCGGCACACGCGACGGACGGCTCCTTCGCGGCGTTACGCATTGCAGGTCAACATCTCTCGCCCGCCGTCGCGGACCTGGTGTTTCTTGCGACGTTGATCGGGTTCTCGTCCAAGGCCGGCATCGTGCCGCTGCACGCCTGGCTGCCGCGGGCGCACCCGGAGGCGCCGAGCAATGTGTCGGCGCTGATGTCGGCGGCGATGGTGAACCTCGGCGTCTATGGCATCGTGCGGGTCGGCTTCGACCTGCTCGGCGGCGGCGTGGCGTGGTGGTGGCTGCTGGTGCTCACACTCGGCGCCGTGTCCGCGGTGTACGGGATCCTGCAGGCCGCGATCGGCACCGACCTCAAGCGACTGCTGGGACATTCGACCACCGAGAACATGGGATTGGTGCTCGTCGGTGTCGGGGCGGCCGGCCTGTTCGCTTCGTCCGGCGACCTGACGCTGGCCGGGCTGGCGATGGCCGCGGCGCTGCTGCACATCGTCAACCATGCGGCGTTCAAGACGCTGCTGTTCCAGTCGGCCGGCTCGGTGGTGCACGCCACCGGTCGCCGGGACCTGGACGACCTGGGCGGCCTTCACACCGGAATGCCACGCACCACAACCGCTTTCGGCATCGGTGCGCTGTCCGCGTCCGCGCTGCCGCCGGGCGCGGCGTTCGTCAGCGAATGGCTACTGCTGCAGGCCCTGATCCACGGGTTGCCGGCGGGGGTCTCGGCGACCATCGTCATGCCGCTGGCGGTCGCCGCAGTCGCACTGACCGCCGGCCTGGCGGTCGCCACCTTCGTCAAGGCGTTCGGGGTCGGTTTCCTGGCCAGGTCGCGTAGTCCCGAGGCGGCCGGAGCCCACGAGAGCCCGCCGAGCATGCTCGCCGGGATGGGCCTGGCGGCCGCGGCCTGCATCGGCCTGGCGCTGCTGCCGACCCTGGTGCTGCCGACCATCGGTGCGGTGGCCGGGGGAGTGGTCGGCTCCGGCGATCCGGTTACGGTGACCGCGACGAGCATCCGCCTGACGGACTTCGCCGGCTCGCTCTCACCGCTGCTGTTGACGGTCGCGCTGGTGGTCGGGCTGGTCGCGACGCTGGCCGCCGCCCGCGCCCTTGCCACCCGGCGGGCAGCTCGCGAGGCCCGGTTGTGGGACTGCGGGGCCGGCCCGTTGTCGGCGCGGATGGAATACACCGCAACGTCTTTCGCCGAGCCGCTGCAGCGGGTCTTCGACGACGTGGTGCAGGCCGAGCAGGACGTCGACGTCACCCATCACCAGGAATCCAGGTATCTCGTCGAGGCGATCGAATACCACCGGCGGGTGCCCGATCGGATCGAGCGACGGCTGTACGAGCCGGTGCTGGCCGTGATGGCGGCCTGGGGCCGCGCGGGACGCCGGCTCGCGCCGGGCAGCGTGCACCGGTACCTGGGCTACGGCTTCTACTCGCTGTGCGCTCTGCTGATCCTGCTGGTGGTGACGCGGTGAACGCGCCGAGCCTGTTCGGCACCGTCGGGGTGATCCTCCAACTGCTGATCGTGGTGGCACTGTCGCCGGTGCTCACCGGCCTGATGCGACAGATCCGCGCTTTGCTGGAAGGGCGGGCGGGGTCGGGTATCGCCCAGCCGTGGCGTGATCTGCGCAAGCTGATGCGCAAACAACGGACCTCGCCGCGGGGCACCACCGAGGTGTTCCGGGTCGCTCCGTTGCTGCTGGTGGCCACCTGCCTGGTGGTGACGGCGGTGGCCCCGTTCGTGACGACGGCCTCCGCACTGGACCCGGTCGCCGACCTCTTCGCGGTTGTCGCCTTGCTGACGTTGGGCACTGTCGCGCTCGCGCTGGCCGGACTGGACACCGGAACCGCGTTCGGCGGGATGGGCGCCAGTCGCGAGACGACGATCATCGCGCTGGTCGAACCGACCATGCTGGTGGCGATCTTCGCCCTCTCGGTGCCGGTCGGGTCGACGAACCTGGCCGCGATCGTCACCTCCGGGCTGGACGACCCCGCGCAGGTGTTCTCCCCCGTCAGCCTGCTGGCCGCGGTCGCGCTGATCGTGGTGATCATCGCCGAGACCGGCCGGCTCCCGGTCGACAACCCGTCCACCCATCTGGAACTGACGATGGTGCACGAGGCGATGGTGCTGGAGTACTCGGGTCCTGATCTGGCGATGGTCGAGTTGGCCTCGTCGATGCGGCTGACGGTGTTCCTCGGGTTGCTGGCCAATCTGTTCGTGCCGTGGGGCATAGCGACCTCCGCCTCGCCCCTGCTGATCGCGGTCGGGGTGCTGGCCTTCGTCGTGAAGGTCGCGTTCCTGGGAGGTTGCCTGGCGGTCGGCGAGGTCTTCCTGGCCAAACTGCGGCTGTTCCGGGTGCCCGAGTTGCTCGCCGGTTCCTTCGTCCTGGGGCTGCTCGCCGTGGCCGCCTCGTTCTTCCTCGCATGAGTACCGTCGCCATCAGTGGCGCCCGATGAGTACAGCGCTGTACGTCCAATTGCTGAACCTGGTGGCCGGCGCATTCCTGCTGACCGCGGTGCTGATCCTGTGGCGGCGGGAACTGACCGCGATCATCGACGTGTTCGCCCTGCAAGGCGCCGCACTGGCGACGCTGGTCGGGATCATCGCCGTCGCGCAGGGCTCCGCCGAGCTGGGTGCTGTCGCCCTGGGTGTGCTGTTCCTCCGCGCCGGGCTGCTGCCCTGGATGCTGCGGCGGGCAGCGGTTGCCGCCGGGGCCACCCAGCGCGAAACCAGGCCGCTGGTCAACGTGGTTTCCTCACTGCTGGCCGCCGCGGCGCTGACCCTGCTGGCCTACGCCGTGTCCCAACCGTTGGTGGAACTGGCGCCGTCACCGTCCACCCACGCGATCCCGGTTGGCATGGCGGTCGTGTTGATCGGGTTCTTCATCCTGGTCACCCGCCGGCTGGCGCTGTCCCAGCTGGTGGGATTCCTGTTGTTGGACAACGGCATCACCGCCGTCGGTTTTCTCACCGCGACCGGCGTCGGGCTGATCGTCGAGCTCGGCGTCTCGCTGGACGTGTTGCTGGTCGTGCTGGTGCTGCAGGTCCTCAAGACCCGCATGCGCGAGGCGTTCGGCGCCACCGACCTGGATGAACTGCGGGAGTTGCACGACTGATGACGACGGTGCTGATCTCCTCTGAGTCGATGTCCACCTGGATCGCCTGGCTGATGCTCGCGCCGGTGGCGCTGCCGCTCATCGCCGCGCTCTTGTACGGGTCCCTGGGCTGGCGGCCGGCCACCACCTGGGCGGCTGCGCTGAGCGCTGCGTGCGTGCTGTCGGCCGCCTGCGGGATCGCGGTCGCGGTGAGCAGCTCGGGTCCGCAGGTCGCGTTCTTCGGGCTGCTCCGGGTGGATGCGCTCAGCGCGTTCATGCTGGTCGTCATCGGCGCCGTCGCGCTGGTCAGCGCGGTCGCGACCCCAGGGCATCTGCGCGTCGAACGCGAGTTCGGGCGGGCGGACGACCGGGACTGCCGGCACATGGTCCTGCTGATTCAGCTCTTCCTGGCGTTGATGGCGCTGGCGGTGGAGGCGGCAGGACTCGGCGTGCTGTGGGTCGCGATGGAGGCCACCACCATCGTCACCGCGTTCCTGGTGGGTCAGCGCCGCGGTCGGGCCGCGGTGGAAGCCGCGTGGAAGTACGTGGTGATCTGTTCGACCGGGATCGCCCTCGCGCTGCTGGGGACGTTCCTGCTGAACTTCGCTGCCCAGCACACCCCGTCACCGCCGGCGGGACTGGATTGGGTCGACCTGGTCGCGGCCGCGCCGAGCCTGGACACCGGGGTCACCCGGATCGCCGTCGCGTTGCTGATCATCGGGTTCGGCACCAAAGCCGGGTTGGCTCCGCTGCACGCCTGGCTCCCAGACGCGCACAGCCAGGCCCCGGCTCCGGTGTCGGCGTTGATGTCCGGGGTGCTGATCTCCGTGGCGTTCTACGCCGTGCTGCGGGTCAAGGTAATCGCGGACGCGGCGCTCGGACCGGAATTCGCCCGCGCGTTGCTGGTGGTACTGGCGTTGGCGTCGTTGGCGCTGGCCGCGTCCCTGCTGCTGGCCCAGCGGGACTACAAACGAATGCTGGCCTATTCCAGCATCGAGAACATGGGGCTGCTCGCGCTGGGCGCGGCCGTCGGCAGCCCACTGGCGATCGCCGCCGTGCTGCTGCACATGCTGGGACACGGCCTGGCCAAGAGTTCGCTGTTCCTCGGTGCCGGACGAATCCTGCAAGTCACCCGAACCAGCCGGATCGACCGGGTGCGGGGGCTGGCCGCCCGCGAGCCGTTGCTCGCCGGATGTTTCGGCTTCGGCGTGCTGGCGATCATCGCGTTTCCCCCGTTCGCACTGTTCGCCAGCGAGCTGGGTATCGCCAGGGCCGGGTTCGCCGACGGGATGGGGTGGGTGATGGGGGCAGCGCTCGGGCTCGTGCTGGTGATCGCGGCCGCGCTGGTGAACCACACCAGCCGGATGCTGCTCGGCGCTCCCGCACCGCCCGAGGGATCGGTCGCCAAGCCGGTGGGCGGTGTTGGCGTTCCCGTTCCCATTGCGGTCCCCGCCATTTCGCCGAGCCCGGTGGGCACAGCCTTGCCGGGTGGGCCGGCCTCCGTCGTGACGGTCGCCTCACCGGTCGCGGTCGCCTCACCTTTTGGCGTCGCCTCACCGGGTACTTCTGCTTCGCCGGGTGCCGGAACGTTGCCGGCTGCCCCCACGTTGCCGGGTACCGTGACGTCGCCGGGTGCCGTGACGTCGCCAGGTGCCGTGACGTCGCCGGTGGCCGCCGTCACCGCCGATCGTTTCCGACGCCGCCGGCCGGGCTCCGAGATCTACGCGATGATCGGGGCGTTGCTGACGTGCGCCGCACTGGGCGTGACCCTTGGTCCGCTGGGCCCGTTGCTCGAGCAGGCCACCGCCGTCGTGACGAGGACGCCATGACACCCCCGGTGACCGGTTCTCCGCTCGGCGGCTCCGGCGGGTCAGCCGGCGAGCCCGTCGGCGGGTCGGTGGATCCGGCTGCCGCCGCGCGCCCGGTCGGCTTTCACCGGGTCGCGCTGACCGTCCCGGCCGCCGACCTGATCGGCTCCGCCGGGTCATTGTTGAACCGGGGCTTTCGGATCGCGCTCATCGCCGGCCACGACTCCGGCCGGCGCAGCGAAGACGCCAGAGACCACCCGGCCCGGGACCACCCAGCCCGGGACGACCAAGCCCGGGACGACCAAGCCCCGGAGGACCAAGCCCCGGACGGTGCGACCGAGAGCATGCGGGTGGTGTACCTGTTCACCCACCCCGCCACCGACCAACGCGTCGAACTCCGGGTGGACTGTGATCCGGCCGACCCGCACGTGCCCAGCCTGGCCGCACTGTCGTTCCCCGCCGGCCGGTTCGAGCGGGAGATGCGGGACCTGTTCGGCATCGTCGCGGACGACCATCCGATGCCCAGTCGGCTGGTGCGCCACTTCCACTGGCCCACCGGGTGGCACCCGATGCTCGCCGGCGCCGGGGAGCCGCCGCCTTTCGGTGACGTGGACGGGCCGTTCGGGTTTCGTATCGTGGAAGGCACCGGGGTCTATGAGATCCCGGTGGGACCGGTGCACGCGGGGATGATCGGACCCGGTCATTTCCGGTTTTCCGTAGTGGGCGAGACCATCCTCAACCTGAAGGCGCGCTTGTGGTTCGTGCATCGTGGGATCGAGAAGCTCTTCGAAACAAGGCTTCCCGGCGACGGGATCGAACTGGCCGAGCGGATCAGCGGTGACACCTCGGTCGGACACACCTTGGCGTTCTGTCAGGCCGTCGAGGATGCTTGCGGCGCAACGGTTTCCCTGGTTGCGAGACAGATCCGCGCGATCCTGCTCGAGCTGGAACGGCTGTACAACCACGTGACCGACATCGGGGCGCTGTGCAACGACGTCGGGCACTCGATCCTGAACAACCAGGCTCAGCGGGTGAAAGAGGACCTGCTGCGGGTCAACGATCAGGTCACCGGGAGCAGGTTGCTCCGTGGCGGTGTGCACCTGGGCGGGGCGCGGGTGCTGGCACTTCCCGATCCCGATCGGCTGGCCGCGATCGCCGCGGACATCGCCGAGATCGTCGCGCTCGCGCTGGGACACAGCGTGGTACGAGACCGGTTCGCCGGCACCGCCGTGCTCACCCACCAGCAAGCAATCGATCTCGGCACGCTGGGCTACGTCGCCCGGGCCAGCGGGCTCGCCGTCGACGCCCGGCGCGATCACCCGGTGCCCGGAGTCCCTCATCCTCCAGCCGTACACAGCAGCACCGACGGCGACGTGTTGTCCCGGCTCCTGATGCGTGCTGAGGAGATCGGCGAGTCGGTCGCCCTGATCACCGACCTGGCTCACCATCTCGACCCCGCATCCCGATCGGATGTCGAACCGCCGGAGCCACCATGGAGTCAGGCGAGTTCCGGCGTCGGGATCGTCGAGGGGTGGCGGGGGACCATCGTGCACCGGGTGGAGATCGAAGCGGGCGTGCTGACCCGGGTCAAGATCGTCGACCCATCCTTCTTCAACTGGCCGGCCCTGCCGGTGGCGCTCGCGGACACGATCGTCCCGGACTTCCCCTTGGCCAACAAGAGTTTCAACCTGTCGTACGCAGGTAACGATCTCTGAGCCGGCGGTTGTGGTTGTTGCGCCTCTGCGGTGCACGGGTGAATGCAGCGCGGCGGTGTCTGCGGCGCCACGGTGTCTGCGGCGCCGCCGACGGGGTTCAGGATGTCGGCGGATCGTCCTGGCCCGCAGCCTCGGCCGCGTCGGCCTCTTCCTTGGTCGCATGCACCACCCCGTCCGCGTGGTCCGGCGGTCCGTACACCGTGTACAGCACGAGGGGGTTCGCCCCGGTGTTGACGAAGTTGTGTTCGGTGCCCGCCGGAACGATCACCAAATCGCCTTGCGCGACGGTCCTGCGATCGCCGCCCACCGTCGCCTCGCCGGTCCCACTGACGAACGTCAGGATCTGGTCGTTGTGGTTGTGGGTTTCCATACCGATCTCGCCGCCCGGTGGGATTGTCATGATCACCAACTGGGTGTGTTTGCCGGTCCACAGCACTCGGCGGAAATCGGCGCTGCGTTCGGCGACGGTGGCAATCGTGAAATGTGCCATTCCGGTCATGATCGTTTCCTTTTCTGTCGAGACAGCCAAGACGTTTCCTGCGGCTGAGGTGGCGGCGAGATCATCTGACCCGCATCAGGTTTCGGCCGGATGCACGACCTGCCGTCCGGTGATCCCGTAGGTGGAGATCCGCACCCAGTACGCGCGATCGACCACGTCGGCCCACGGTCCCACGCCGAGTCGATCGAGCCGGGCGATCACTTGCAGGTCCCTCACCGTCGTCGCCACCCCGCGGACGATCACGCTCCATCCCGTGCGCCGCTCCGGGTCGTAACCATCAACCTCGAACGCCACCGGCGATTCGGCATCGGCGGCCAGCAGTTTCGACCCGGCATTCGTCCGGAACACCACGGCCTCACCATCCAGCGCGTGATTCACCGGGAAGATCACCGGATCCCCGTTGGAGACGAACGCGATCCGACCCACCGGCATACGACCGAGCCGGTCGAAGCACTCCCACCTCGACAGCACAGCGAGGCCGGAATGATCCAGCGGTGAGGTCGTGTCCGTCATCACGGCTCCCGTCCGATGCCCGAGGACTGTTTGTCGGTCTGTGTTGGCGAGGTCGACCCATGCAGGTTCCCACCGCACACGACGCGCCGCTCGACCAGATCCTGGCGCCGGTTCACCACGTGCCGGATGCGGTCCTCCGACAGGGTGCATTGCCGGTCTCCTCCCGCCGCTGCTGCAGGTCCACGACGATGCTCTCTCGTGAGTTGTTGATCATGGTCCGAGGCAGTGGGTGCCCGTCCTGCCACCAGATCGCGCAGGGCGCAGCACGTTGTTGGAGCTGCGATGCACGCAGACCGTGGCGCCTGGCCGTGCTCCTGCTGCGCCAGGTGGAACTCGAAGTCGACTATGCGGCTGCCTGGGACGAGTGGGTCTCGTCCGGCAACCAGGCTCCCTTCCAGAACGTCACCGGAGACGGGATACCCGATGCGGCAGGTTGAAATCCGACTTGTTGATCTTGATCCAGCGCGCCGAAACGAGGCCGACAAGCGCCGTCCAGCCGTCCTTGTGAGCAACGACAGCGCCAATGCGGTAGCCGCCAGGCTCGGCCGGGGCGTGCTGACGGTCGTGCCCGTGACGAGCAACGCGGACCGCATCCTGCCGTTCCAGGTGTTGCTGCGGGCGGACGCCGTGGTCTGAAGGTCGACTCCAAGGGCGCGGGCGGAACAGGTGAGATCGGTGGCGGTGGAGCGGGTCGGTCCCGCGATCGGCCGACTGCCCGTGCCGGTCTTGACCCAGCTCGACAATGCGCTTCGCCTGCACCTTCAGCTGTGATCCGCCGGCGATCGGCCGGCCAGCCAGTCATCGCCACGCGGCCCGAGGACACCCGTCGAACTGGGCGCTGGTCGCGTCCAGAGAAGCGCTGTCCAGCGATCCTGGGCGGACCGGAACCTGATCCGCCCGCCGCGTTCGACGTGACCAATCATTCCGTGACAGCACACTGTGCGCCTGCTACTGTCCGTCGCAAGGTCATGAGTGCCAGCAGATAGCCCCGGCTTGCTGGCCGGCAACCCTCGTTCCGCGGTGGGGTGCCCCGGGTGAAGACCTGG
>JADGOY010000110.1 GCA_017882715.1 Nakamurella sp.
CGTGGCTGGGTTCGGTGCCGAAACGATCGTGCCGGGGCACGGTGCAGTCTGCGGCCCCGGCGTCATCAACCAGGTCAGGGACTACCTGCTATTCGTGCAGGACATCGCGCGTCGCGGTATCGACGCCGGGATCGATCCGTTAGAAGCAGCCCGCCAAACAGACCTCGGCGCGTACGCGGACCTGCTCGACGCCGAACGTATCGTCGGCAACCTGCACCGCGCCTACGCCGAACTACACGGCGCCGCGCCAGGCGCGCAAATCGACCTCACCGCTGCCCTGACCGACATGGTCACTTACAACAGCGGGCAACCCTTGAGCTGCTACGCCTGAGAAGGACCTCGTGGTGATCTTCAACCCTGCCACCGCCGGCCTCCTCACGCCGCAGGACGACATTGGAGCCGCCGGTTATCCGCGATGGGGGCTAGGTGGGCCGTGGACCCCCCAAACCTGGTTCAGAGTGCTGTCATTATTTCAAGTCGAGCGGGCGCTACGGGCTCGGTGTGACAAGATCTGCCAATACCTCCTCGCGCAGCGTGTCTCGCAACCTCATCCAGGTTGGCTCATCTCGCGCCAGCTCGTATTCGGGCTGGACGCCCGCCGGGCCGCTCGTTCGCGTCGTCCATTCGTGCCGCAACACCGCCCGCGCCGTCCCGAGCACCGGATTCACATGCTGATCGAACGTCGCGGCTGACGCAGTCAAAGTCGCGTAATCGCTGAATGTCGAGGCGCGGACAGCTTCTAATCCGACACCGACGAGCGCAGTGACATAACGCGCAAGCCTGTAGAGGTACGTTCCTTCGTCGGTGTCCTTGGTGTGGGCGCTTTCTTTGAGCTGCCTGCTGATGTCCTGGACACGCTGATTTATCGTGATCGCGGTCGCAGTTTCAAACAACTTCTCCTCGGGCCAGACGTCAACCTCCCTCCCATCAATGCCAAACGCCTCGCCATAACGCAACTCGCGGTCGAAGAACTGCGCCGGTTCCCGATAGCTTGGGACTGGACCGTAGAGGAAGGCATGCCGAATTCCTGCAAGCTGTTCGATCTTGATCCCTTTTCCTTTTGCACCCTCGGGACTGTGGCCGGACTTGTGCAGGTAATACATGGTGGGGATAGGACCTCGACCGGAGATTAGCTCGAAGTTGTCCCGAAGCCACTTCTGAATTGGGTCGTTTGAGAAGAGGGCCGACACCTTCAGTGAGTTCTGGGTGTTGTTGTATCGGATCACATTATCGGTGAACGGTCCGCCGGATGACTCGGCAGTCGCGGTCAACCTGAACAGCACGTAGACCGTTACGGTCGGTTTTCTGCGCAATGCGCGCACGAGCGCACTGATGGTCTGGGCGCCGTCGACGACCTGGAGGCGCTTGGCGGTCACGGAGTTGCCCGAGAGGCTGTACTCAGTGCAGACCGCGGATACCCCGTTGTTGTAGTAGAAGAAGTGCGCCGCCTCGTCGTCGGACAAAGCGGTGTCGACGATTTTCGGGTTGACCTTCCTACTTCCCAGCGGCCGGATGTTCAGGTTGAACAGTGTGTTTCCCACGCCCGCCCTCTTGTACAGGTCCACGAGCTCGTTGGCCTTGATGACCCCCACGAGTGTGCGAAACGGGGAGTCAACGGCCATAAAATGACCGGATTGGAGGTTCAGGGTGACCGGCTCAACAAGGCCGCCACCAACGGCACCTCGCAGCTCCTCTTCCCGTTTGGAAAGCTCGGGGATTCCGTAGACTTCACACGTGATCCGTCGGCCGGTGTCTTCATACTCCTGATTCTTTGCGTCCGTGACAGCTTCTAAGTGCGCACGGCGCCCTACCGGTAGATTCGTGACGAAGCGTAAAAGAACTTCGTATCCATCATCGATCTTCCGAGCGAACCCAGCGAGCAAATCTTGAATCCGGTCGCCGCCGGTGACCGCGCACGCGTTGGAGAGAATGCGGTGCGGCGCATCGAAGAAAGCGGCTATTCTGCGCGTGTCGAGGTCTTTGTGTCGCCAGGCAACCTGCACAAGCAGCAGGCGTTGACCTACCTCGTCCTCCAACACTGCATCAACGTGGAGATCGTTTGGCTGGCAAATGTGCTCTGCCAGGTCGGCCTCGCTCGTCGTTTCACCGTCGAGGACCGCATCGAACCCCGGCTCCTGAGCGAACAGATGTACCGCGTACGCCGCCAAACCCTTCTCCAGCCGCTCCGGCTTGTTCTGATACTTCTGCGCGTAGAACTCACATCTTGCTCGGATGTCGAACTCCGTCGCCTTGCTGCCTGGCATCACACGCTCCCGCTCCTGGCGCATCGAGGCGCAGTCTCTCACGCCACCGCCGCACCACGTACGGCTCGGTGAACGGGGACGAATCAACAACCTGCGAGGAGGTTCCAGGATCATTGCCGGTGACCTCCCTCCTTGGGAGCGCCGAACGCGAAACCGCGGCCCCCGGTCGTCGGCAGGGCCTTCCCCAACCCGCCGGCTCCACGCCGGCCCCCGAAGCCAGCGGAACCAACGGCATGCAGCAAGTGGCGCCCGCCACCTCAAGCGCCACCAGACCCGGCCCGCCGCGGCACCGCACGGCATCAGCTCGACGTCAACGGCGGTTCGGCCGTAGCCGCCCGGCCGCGTAGGCCAAACAGGAACCAGCGCAAAGTAGTCGAGGTCGACGGGCGCTGTCTGGCCGCCGGTTCACGTTGACCTGCTCCACCGAGCCGCCCCAGCACCGCACCCTTGCCGTTGATGAACGTCGAGGCGCGGCAGCCCGACATCGACAAGGCCGGCGTTCCCTGGCCACCGCTCTACCGGTGCCGGGGTGAGCCTTCCGCCACACGCTGGAGGCGTTCGCCGGGCCCATCCGGACGGGTCCGTCGCCGGCATCCCGATGATCCGTCCGGGCCACGATCACTGTTCGCCCAACCGAAACAGAGACGCCACGACCGCGACCTCAGATGGTCACAATCCTCCGCGAACCTGGACAACATCAAGCGCACCGGCGGGGCCGGAGCGAACCGAGTCCGACCTCAACCTCTCATGAAACGTATGCCGGGGGCCTGGACCAACAACCTTCGGTCCGATCCGAAGGAAGGGGATCCATCCGATGGAGTTCACAGACTTCACCTGTCAGTACTGCTCGGAGCCGCAGTAATGGGACACCCGGGAGGGCGGCGACTCGGCGGCGATTTGGCCACTTGTTCGATGCCCATCCGCTTCGTTGGCTCGCCATCCGACCAGGCGTATTAGCCGACTGTCGTGCTAACCGGTGCCAAAACCCTGACCTTGTTCTGCCATCAAGGGAGTTCATCATGCCCACTGCCATCAAGGCCGCCCAGAACGGTGACGCTGCGACCGATGCTGCGGTCGCCCAGGTCAGCAAGACCGTCGTCCCTGCCTCGCACGCGAGCACGGTTGCCGGCGACATTGTCGCTCGTACCATCGAGGCGTTGACCGTGCTCGTCCGATCCGCCGTCTTCCTGGCGCGGGAGCTGTTCGACGGTTCCGCCGCGGAGTTCAAGAAGGTCGCCGCGTTGACATTCGACGACTACCACCAGGCCGGCCTCTGTCTCGGCGACCCCGCCGCCTGGGTCTGAACCATGGATGACTGACGTACCTGACCAATCAGGAACCCGCTTCGTCGCGGAGGGGTGCGCCGCACACCAAGGGAAGGGACCCCCGGGGCGCCGCTGAACCGGACCCAGCCCTTGTGTCAACAGCAGTCCCGGGGTGCGCGGTCCATGTGATGTGGGCGCTGGTCCTGCTCAGGCCCTGGCCGGTGCACATTCACCACAATTCACTACATGGAGAAGATCACGATCCTGAAGCACCCTTACACGACGCTCGCCTGCGACCTGAACTCGACACTGTCGTGCTCCGACGGCGTGAACGCGTGGCAGTCTTCGGGCCGCCGAACACCTTCATCGGCGCCATCATGTTCGCGGCCCTCGCCTCGGCCCGCACGGTCTGGCTCTCTCACCCGCGAAGCAATAGAGCGGGGTGATCGCCGTGAACGACCTACGTCGCCCCGTCGGTGCGATGGATGATGGACAGTTCCTGGCCCTGCGCTGCTGTCTTCGACCGGCTCACCTTCGCCGGACAGATCACCGAAACCCGCACCACCAGCTACCGACTCGCCTATGCGAGGGCCACACGCAGTAGCCACTGACGTCACCCGTCATTCCGCGGCACTCGCATCTCAGACTCTGAAGCGTAGGCAATGGGCACCGCCGGTCGAGTGCGTGACCGGTATTCTGGGGAATCGAATCGCTGCCAATTTGACTGCCACTGCCCGCCCCGCTGCTACCGAACCTGGGCATGACGGCCCCGGCCAACTGTCGCAGCTGCGGCTCGGAGGACCTCTGCCCTGCCTGAGTAGGCCAACTGGCCCTGGCCCACTGTGGGCCGGGCGGCCACGGTGACGATGAGGAGGTGGTTGCATGAGTGCGCACACTGATAGCGCTGACCACAGGACGGTGCGTGCTTTCGGCGGCGCCGTCGCTGGTCTCGGTGCTCTGATTGGTCTGGTCGGCGTTCGATTCGTCCTTCCGGCAGGCACACCACGGGTCCGTCTCAAGGGAAGAGCTGATTCAGCAAGAAGTACAGCAATCTTGGAGAAGGTGCACATCGGAGGAAGTGATCAGTGGATTCTTGAGAGATCCGAAGACGTTGACAATCCGATTGTCTTGTACCTGCATGGCGGGCCTGGAACATCGCAGTTGACGTCAAACAGACGGAACACGAAGGATCTTGAAAAGTTCTTCAATGTTGTCAATTGGGACCAGCGTGGGGCAGGAAAATCGTACAACGCAATCAACGATGTCGACAAGATGAACATTGACCAGTTCGTACAGGACACGCGGGAATTGACCTTGTATCTCTTGAAGAAGTACCAAAAGGAACGACTTGTACTGGTCGGACACTCGTGGGGAAGTGTCATAGGGGCCTTGACCGTCTCGAAGTATCCGGAATTTTACAATTGCTATGTTGGAATCGGTCAACTTGCCAATATCGCGGAGGGGGAAGCAGTGTCCTATCAGTGGACGCTGGACCAGGCAAGGGAACACAAGGATCATCGGGCAATCGAAGCACTCGCGAGAATGGGGCCTCCACCTTACAAGGGTAATTGGCGAGAGAAGACGGTCACTCAAAGGAGGTATCTGGGGCGCTTTGGTGGCGAGGTCCATGCGAGTCGAAATGGGGCATTTGGCTTGGTGATCGGCGGCCTGCTTTTCTCACGAGAATACACGATGACCGATCGGATCAACTTCTTCCGAGGCGTTCTCGGTTCCATGAGGTTGTTATGGCCCGAACTACTCACGGTGGATCTCTTCAAGAGGGTGCCGGAAATGGAGGTCCCGGTGTTCATCATGGAGGGCAGATATGATAAGGAATGCCCTTCGGAAATAGCGGAAAGGTATTTCGAATCGATCAGGGCACCGTCGAAGGAACTGATTTGGTTTGACAAATCGGCGCATATGCCAAATGCAGAACAGCGGGATTTGTTCAACAGGATTATGGTAGAGAAGGTTTTGCCAATCGCCGCTCATCAGAACCGCTCGGTAGCACTCGCCTGACCCTGCCGCTGCCGCGCACGTAGCGCCGGGCGTCGGCGTTCATAGTCGTGGCGATTTGCGATTGACCCGGCGTCTCCATGATCACCCGTGGTTCGACGCCCCTGCTTCGGGTCATTGACGAGCAGCGGGGTCGCGGTCGCGTAGTCCGACCCCGATGGCAGGAAGTCCCGCCGCTCGGGACCTTCGGCACTGACGATCTCGGTTGAGAGCGGGCCACTCTGTGGTCATTCATATTGCGCGGGAGTCGGTCAGCACATCAGTAGCGACGTCGCCGCCTGAGGGAACGGGATGAGACGGATCACATGGCTCGCGCTGTGGTCGAAGGAGGTCCTCGATGAGCAGGTTTCCACTTCGTCGTGACCAAGCCACAGAAGTGGGGTCGGCTGCCGTCCCGACGTCCGAGCGGGTCTGGCACGAGCTCTCAAAGGCGTCGTTCGCGATCGTCAGTTACGTCACGGCGGCAGGCGAGCCCCGATCCAGTGGGGTCGTCTACGCGACGGTCGGACGACATCTCTACGTGGTCACTGCCCCCGACAGCTGGAAAGCGCGTCTCATCTCTGACGGCGATCAGGTCGCCGTGACGGTCCCCGTGCGCCGGGGCGGCGTGCTCTCGCTGGTCGCTCCTATTCCGCCGGCCAGCATCTCCTTCCACGCCCGGGCGATCGTGCACCCAGCGGGGTCGCTGAACATCGAAATGGTGTCAAAGAAGTTGGCATCGCTGGTGCCCGCGCAACGACGGACCGGTTGCGTTCTTGAGTTCGTGCCCGAAGGCAGGTTCGTGACCTACGGGGTGGGCGTGTCGTTGAAGAACATGAGGGATCCTGCCGTCGCAATGGGACACGTGCCGGTCGCTTGAACAGCCGGACGACAGAGGTGACAGGTGCAGCGGCCCCGCCGGGGACATCGGTTCAAGGCATTCCCCGTGCGGCGCAGCCATCAGCACCCGATCGCCAGGCTCACTGGCGCGGACGGTATTGCTGGCCGGTGACAGGAGGCCCACGCGTGGATCGCTGAGCAGACCCGGGGTCACCGGACCTGTCCGCGGGTCGGCGGCCCGATTCTCGATCGACGGGATCGCAAACTGGGGAAGGTCGCGCCCGGGCTTGGTCGTCAATCCGGCTGGCAGGTGCAGAAGGGTGGGAAATAGTCCGGTCAGGGACTTGGGTGATGCTGCATGGAACGGTTGACCGCGCAGGACATGATCAAGCTATGGCTGGATGACGTCGGCTGGCCACAAGACATCGGCGCCCTGGCCATCCTCGAACGCGCCAGACTGCTCGACGCGGATGACCGGTTCCGGCTCGATGCGGTGCGTGCGGTGATCGAGGACCGGCTGCATTTCGTCCCCCGCCTTCGGCAGGTCCTCGGCGTGCCTCGCCGCGGGCTGGGTCTGCCGGTGTGGGTCGACGCCCCGGCCTTTGACCTCGGCGACCATGTGCGGGTCGCGCCGGTGCCGCCTTCTGGTGACGAAGGGTAGCTTCTCGTCGTCACGGAACAACTGCGTCGGCGCCCCCTCGAGCGTTCTCGGCCGCTGTGGGAGATGTGGTTCCTTCCCGGGCTGATAGGGGGCCGGGTCGGGATGTATTTCAGGGTGCACCATGTCGTCGCCGACGGCGTTGCGGGGGCGGCCTTGCTCAGGGCTTTCCTCGATACCACCATCCCCGAGATCACCGCCTCGACCGGACATCCGTGGGCATCGGCGCCGGTGCCGTCGGACCGCGACCTTTTCCAGGACAACGTCAGGCGACGGTCCGGCGAGCTGACTCGCGCACTCTCAACCTTGACACGGCCCATGGCCGCCCCTGCGCCGAGCGCAGGCTGCGTGGTCGGCGGTGCTCCGGACCGTCACCGAAGGGTGGGCGCCCCGGAGCAGCCTCAACAGGCCGATCGGCCCTGACAGAAACTTCGCACTCGTTCGCGGCAGCATCCAACAGGTCTCGAATATTGCACGCGACCACGACGCGAAGGTGAACGATGTTCTGCTCACCGGCGTCGCCGGTGGCCTCCGCGAGCTCCTGCGAGGCCGCGGAGAACGCGTGGACGGCGTCGTGCTGCGGGCCCTGGTGCCCGTCTCGCTGCATCGAACGCAACTGGGTGAGCCGCAGGGGAATCTGCTTGGTCAGATGGTCGTCCCGCTTCCCATCGGCGTGTCCGATCCGGGTCGGAGGCTTCGGATGATCGCCGCGGAAACCGCCATCCGGAAGGGCAGAGCGCGTCCACGACGCGGATCGGCGCTCCGCAGCAAGCGACTCCAGCGAGCCATGCTGACGTTGCTGGCTCGTCAACGGCTGGCGAACGTCTACGTCGCGAATGTGCCCGGCCCGAGGGTGCCGCGCTATCTGGCCGGGGCACCGCTGCTGGAGGTGCTCCCGGTGGTGCCCCTCATCGGGAACCTGACCCTTGGTGTCGGCGCCTTCTCCTACGACGGGCAGTTCAACATCACTGCGGTCGGTGACAGCGCCTGTTTCCCGGACATTGACGTCTTCACCCAGGGCGTGCGTGACGCTCTACAGTCCCTCGCGGCATACGTGGACGGCGAACACGACAATGCGGGATCGAATCGCAGTGTCGCGGGCGGAGCAGGACCCGGGTCGACCGGCCGGGAACTCCCGTGAGGTGCTCCACCCTCAATGTGGTCTCGACAGCCTGCACCACGCGATGGACTGATGACACGTCCGGGTTCTGCATCTGCAACGACGCGGCGCTACGGCACGTCGGCCGGGCCGGGGGGACGTCGGGCCGCGTCGTGGCTGCGGGCGTTCCATGCCCGTTGTGCTGGCCACCCAACAGGGTGCGGACACGCACCGCGAGGACCCGTTGACCCACCTGAACTTGACCATCGACGGCCAACGGACGTCCTACGAGACGCTGCGGGGGTCCGGTGCTCATACAGGGCCAGGTCGATCGGGGAGAATCGGACAACCGAGGTGCAGTTGGGATCAACCTCGCCTTCCCCTGGTCGATGGCGCCGGAACCGGTGCCCCGGGCGGACGCCTCCAGCCGGCGCAGCGTGTGTTCCACTGCAGCTGCACGACCGGGCCGCCGCTGTCGCCCTTGCCGACTGCAGCTGCGTTCGGCGCGTCTCTGCCCTTCCACCATGTCGTACGTCCAGTCTGGGGCGCGGCGACGGTACCGCTCTTGCCGCCACTCAGGTGTCGTCTCGGATCGCAGGTGACGAGTTGTCCACGTGCCGGACATCAATGCAGCAGTCGCGGTTGGTGGACCTCTTCGTCGATGGTCGCGCGGGAACGCTGCGTCATCCGAACCACCGCGCAGAACCCCGACGACCCTGGCGAAATCTGGGCTTCATCGTATCTCTATCGGCGTGGCATCACCCTCCGGACAGGCCCCGGCGGGACGATGCGCAGACACGACACGAAGGGATGTGCGGCATGCGACGAGTAGTCGCGATCGCCAATGGCAAAGGTGGGGTCGGCAAGACCACGCTCACCGCCGGGCTGGCCGGCCAGGTCGCGGCCACCGGCCTTCGGGTGCTGGTGGTCGACACCGACCCGCAGGGCAACATGGGACGTGACCTGGGGTACGGGCTGCAGGACGGCAGCAGCCTGGGATTGGCAATCACCCATGGCCTGCCTCTGGATGTCAGCAGGGGTGTGCGCGATCGACTCGACGTGGTTCCGGGCGGACCGGCTCTCTGGGATATCGCGGCCGCGTTCACCTCCCGGGGCGCGCGCGGAGCGTCGTTGCCGGGTCTGCGTCGGGCCGTCGATGGGGTCAGACCGGAGGGCACCGATGACGACTACGACCTTGTCCTCATCGACACACCGCCCGGGGAGCCGATCCTGCAGGAACTGGTCTTCGCCTCTTCGGACTACCTGATCATCCCGACCCGCTCGGACGAAGCGAGCCTGGATGGCCTGGTCGTCGTTGCGCAGAGATTCGCTGCGGCCCGCGCCGTCAACCCCGATCTGACCCTCCTCGGTGTGACCCTCTTCGGCGTCCGTGCCGGCAGCACCCGCCTGATCAAGCGGGTTCAGTCTGCGCTGCACGAAACCCTGGACGGCGCGGCACCGGTATTCGCCACGTCGATCCGGTATCTGGAAAGTGCCGCCGTGGACATGCGCAGCCGCGGTTTGCTGCCGCACGAGTTGGAACAGGTGCATCGCGCGGACAAGTCGCTGCGGATCAATCGACTCCGCCAGGGTGCCAGGGTCGACACCGGGGACAGCCTGTTGAGCCGGGATTCCTCGGCCGCGAGACTGGCCAGCGATTACGCCGAGTTGGCCCAAGAGGTGCTCACCGCGATGACACAAAAAGAGGCCCAGGCCAGGGTGGAGGTCGCCGTATGACTGCCACCGCGCGCCCCAACCTAGGGGGGCTGTTCAACGGCACCACGCCACCGGACCGGTCCAGCAGCATCGCCGATGCGCTGGGTCCGAGATTGATCACGCCGTCACCCGTCGTCGAGCGAGGCGACGAGTCACAGTCCGCCGAGTCCGAGGTGACGTATGCCGTCGAACCCGAAAACGGATCGAGGGCCGCCAACCCGGCGGAACCGTCTCGTGGGAGCGGTGCAACCGGGCAGCGAATCACCCACGTGCGGAGGGGCGGAACGCACACGCCGACCGGCCGGGAGCATGGGTGGACCGCGCTGGAGTGGATCGACCCGGTCAAGGCAGTGGAACACTACTTCGCGTTGCTTCAAGCCGTGTTGGACGCCAACCGCGAGTTGGCCGTGGGTTGTGCCAACGCCGTCAGTTCGCTGCCGCGCCGCGCCGGGATGCGACGGTGATCAGTCCCACAGTCCCTGACACGCCGGAAAGCCGGGAATCTCGCGCCTGAGTAAGTTGCGGGTCAAAGGTCAGACCGCAGCACGCGAGAAGTGGTGCTGTCATGGAGGAACCGCCGAAACGGGGATGAGTCCCCACATCGACATGATCTCGTAACGAGAACCGATTCCGGATTCTCCGTCGCGTGTTGAACGTCGATCACTGGACCTACCGGACGTGTCACGCCCGATGACCATCACATCGCCGGCGGCGCACGTCACCTTGCGGACGAATGCGAATTCGACACCATAGGTCGAACGCTTCGGGATCGAACCCGGCGTCGAAGCGAGCGTCCAGCTCTGTGAAGTAGCCCCGCAGGCACTGCTGTGCGGCCTCGCTTGTCGGGTGCGATACGCCGATCTCGACCAAGGCCAGCGGTGAGCTACCGCTCGACCGTCGCCATCGCATCGACAAGCCGGGCACGCTGCGGGTGATCCAGCGGGGCCAGCAGCGATTGTGCGAGTTCGTCGCTGCGCCGATCCAGTTCGGCACGCTCGACCCGCCCCGCCTCGGTCAGGCGCACGACACGAACCCTGTGGTCACCCGAATCCTGCTCGACCTCGACCAGATGCTCGGCCTCGAGTCCGCGCAACAGCCGGCTCAGATAGCCGGAGTCGAGATCGAGCCGGGCTCGGATGGTCCTGGCGTCCACGCCCGCCTCGTCGACCTCCCACAGCACCCGAGAGGCGCCCAACGGACGGGCCCGAGCCAGATAGTCGTCATCGAGTGCGCACATTCATTCGCTGGGTGACGGTCCGATTGAACCTCCGCACCCGGTCAACCACATCCGTGTTCACGTTCTCGGACTTTGGTTTAGTCCGGTCAGAGAACATGAATCGCTCAAGACAACCATTCCAGGTGACCGGGGTTCGCTGCATCGATCAAGGCCGATCAAGGCCGTTTGCGCTCCGGGCGGACCGCCATTCGCGGATCCTTGGGGGAATTCGTCTGGGTTGCGGCGCATTGACCGAAACCCCGCGGGCTCCGGCGAGAGCGCACCTTTCCGGGCCGCAGACTCTGGTGAAACAGTGCCGGCGGCGGTGGCTGGTTCTTGCGGTTGGCGCGTGACCCTGAAAGCCCGGCAGCGCACCGTGAATGCCCGCACGCCGAGTGGCGATCGGGCCGACAGTCGTTGTGCCTCTAGCGACGTGACGTTTGCCTCTGCTGTGCCCCGGCGGTCCGAGGGTATCGCTGAGAACGAAGGAAGAGGAGGCGTTGAGCATGAAGTTCACCTGGAAGGACATCGTCGCCACCCTGTTTGTCGCGGCGATATTGGTGCCCTACATCGGCTATCTGGCGCGAGGCAGCATGCCCTTCATCCAGGATCCCCGTGGCATGGCGGCCACCGGACTGATTCTCGGTGTGGCAGCGGCCGCTCTGGCCGGGCGAGCGATTCTGGCCGACGGTGTTTGGCATCGGGTCACGCTCGTGATCGGCGTGGTGACGCTCGGATTTGGCGTCGCTGCGGTGTGGGTCGGGTCGAGCGGGTGGCTGTTGGCGACATTCATGGCCGGGATCGTGGTGACGTGGGCACTTGCCGAACTGATCCACACTCGTTCCCTGGAAGCGAGTGTGACGGCTCAACCGGTGCCGCACCACAGCTGAAGGTGGATCAGGACGGTGGTCGACTCCAGCCACGGGCCACGGTTCCTGGCTGCGTTCCGCCGGAGTTCCGCCCGAGGCCTGCCTGAGATCAGGCTGATGATTCGACCGCCCGACGACGTCAGCGGCCAAGGGGTACTGCCTTGCCGGCCAGGCAGTACCCCTTGCGCCCGTCACCCGTCCGAGCCCCGCAACGCGGAGTTCTGTGTCCGTTCTTCCCAGGCGGGGCTCCGGATCCGCTCGAAACACCCTCAGCAACCAACACGTGGTGACCGCTCATTGCTGTCCGGCCCCGGTTCGGTCAACTGCTCAGTTGGTGGCCAGGGTGGTCCATCGGGACCAGGGGATAGCCCAGTCGTAGATGTCGCCGTCAGCGGGTGAGAGTTGCACGCTGGTCCCGGTCACCTCGACAGGGTCGCCGTAGATCGCCGACTGGAAGTAGGCCTGCGCGTCCGCAGCGGACAGGTTGACGCAGCCGTGACTCACGTTGTCCACGCCCTGGTCGGCGACCGTGGCCTGGTTCTGGTGGATGAACTCGCCGTTGTCGCTGATCCGCACCGCCCAATGCTCGGTGACGTCGGTGTAGCCGTACGCGGGGTTGCTCATCGTGGTGGTTTCCTTCTTGTCCATCACGATGTGGATTCCGGACCGGGTGACCCGGTTCGGGTCACCGATGACGTCCCCGCTGCCGTACGACGCGTCGTAGGTCGCGACGGTGACGCCGTTCTGCTGGACCACCATGGTGTGGGAGTTGGCGTCGGCGAGCACGACCTGGTTGCGGCCGATGGTGAAGTCGGTGGTGACGTCGTCGCCACCGAACTGGCCGTCGCCGCCCAGCGCAAGTCCGTAGAGGTCGGATTCGACGTGCACGGTGGTGCCGGCCGGCCAATAGTCCTTGGGTCGCCAGTCCAATGAGGGCCAGGTGTCGCCGTCGTGGGTGATCCACGCCCAGGCGCCGTCCACGTGCGGAGTGGTGGTGATGGTGACGTGCTGCTCGATCAGCGCCTTGTCGACCGGCTTGGATCCGAACCGGACGATGACCGGGGCAGCGACCCCGACCACCGCGCCGTCTCCCGGGGAGATCTTGCTGGTGATCTTGTCGGTCGGGGTGACCGTGGTGTAGGTGCCTGAGATCGACACCGTCTTGCCGTCACTGCCCACGGCGCTGCCGGTCACGGTGTACGTCTTGCCGTACCCGAGTGGCTCGGCCAGCGTCCACGACGTCTTGTCGGCCGAGACGGTTCCCTTGACCGGCGCCCCTTCGGGACTGGTGACCGTCAACGCAGTGATGGTGCCCTGGGCGACGGTGATCGTCAGCGGCTCGACCGGGGACGTCGTGGTGTCGCCCAAAGCGGGCGTCGCGGTCACCACGGCGACCGGCGCGGTGGTGGAGGCCGGGACGGCCTGACCATCCAGCGGGGCACTGGTGCAGGCGGCGGCGGCGAGGAGCACCGCGACCGCGAGGACCGCGACAACCCCGCGGATCGGTCGTTTCGTGTGCAGCATACGGAAGCCCTCCGAAGACGTCGGCGAAACGGCAGACCCCTGAACAACGACGGGTCCCGCCAATCACTCAGACGCATGGACCGACGCTCCGTTGACCCCTTCACCGGTGACCCAGCCCACTCAGACCACCCCGACCGCCGTACCGGCGGACCCTCCAGTCCGAAACCCTGAGACCCAACGAGCCAGAAGCACTTGCTCAGCCGGAAGCCCCGGACCGCGAGCTGCCGGAAGGATCCGGTCCCAGTTCTGACTGGACCAAGGGGCGGGCTGTATTGGCTCGGGGCCCCGGCCGTATCGCGTTGTTCAACAACGCGAGACTCGTGTCGACGCAGCGGCAGCCCGCATCGCGCACCCCCGCTTGGAACCCGCTGCTGGACAGGAAAGGGCAGACGGGAATGGCCAGACGGGGAATGCGCCTCGGGGCGCTTCCTGGTGTTGCGAGCGGCGGGGGTTTAGTACAGCATCTCGTGTGCGGCGCTCGCGGACACGGCGACGAGTTCGCCGATGGCGTTGGCGTTGCGGCGGGTGAGTTCG
>JADGOY010000111.1 GCA_017882715.1 Nakamurella sp.
CGGCAAATCGGCGAGCGGTTGTACATCAGCGCCAAGACGGTGAGCGTGCACATGTCCAACGTGCTGAGCAAGCTCGGCGCCTCCGGCAGGGCCGAAGCCGTCTCGTTGGCACATCAACGGGGACTCTTGGAGGTCGACCGCGCCGGTGAACGGTCGGTATCCGAATGTCGGTGAGCGGCGCCGGCAGATCTGCTCCGGGATGGCGCCGCCGCGCCGCACCAGGCAAGCCCGCGCTGGGCCAGGATGGGGCTCATGGTCGATCGGGAGGTGTTCCGCCGGGCGGTCGACGAACTGTATGCAGCCGAGCCCGAGGAGTTCTTGCCGCGGCGTGCCGCACTCGCCGCTGCTGCCAAGACCGCTGGAGATCGGGCCACCGCGAAGGAGATCACCGGCCTGCGCAAGCCCACCCGCTCCGCCGCGATCGTCAACGGCCTGGCCAGATCCCATCCGGACCGCGTCACATCGCTGCTCGACCTGGGCTCAGACCTGCGAAAGGCCGAGCGTTCGGTCGACGCGGCACGGCTCCGGGAGTTGACCACCCGCCGTCGCCGACTGATCGAGGATCTGACCCGTGCGGCATTCGAGATCGCCGACGATCCGTCGCCCGGTGCCGCGGTCAAGGACGAGGTGGTATCCACCCTCACCGCAGCGCTGGCCGACGGCACCGTCGCCGATCAACTGCGCAGCGGGACCTTGGTGAAACCCGCCCGATGGGAAGGATTCGGATTCGGCTCCGTCCCCGATCTGACGGTCGTCCCGGCGCCGCCACCGGACGATGCCGACACGGTGAAACCTGCGGCCACCAATGATGTTTCCGGCAGCAGACCGACCAAGCGCGTCGCGGTCGAACCGGACTCGGAGACGGCCGGCGAGCAGCATCGCGAAAAAACAACGGAGCAGGCCAGGCGCGAGGCCATGGCCCGAGCCGAAGAGGACCGCCGGGAAGCGATCGCCGAGGCCCGACGGGTCGCGTCCGAGGCCGAATCCGCGGTCGTCGCGGCACACGAGGCGGAACAGGAGCAGCAGGAGCGGTTGCGGCTGCTGGAGTACCAGGTCGCCGACGCGCGTCGCCGGCTGGACGATGCCCGGCTGGCGGTGCGCCGGGCCGAAGTGCAGCAGCGAAAGGCAGCGCATGCGCTGTCCCGAGTGGAGCGATGACACCGGGTCGTGCAGCCCGGACCGCCACAACTCGATGCCCACCCTCGCGAATCCGAAAATCCGGCAAGAGCTCCCCGAATTCCCGCAGGTGCAGCACGCCGTCGTCGTCCGGGTCCAGCGCATCGTGTTCAAGGCCCAGGCGTTCTCGTTCGGAATGAACACGGCGTTCAGGCTCGTCCGCCGCCCGGGCAGGATGCCCGTGCCGGTGATCGCCAAGGGCTTAACCCACAGAACGCCAGATGGCGGCCGCGCCACGTTCAATGAAGGTGTTCGGTCATCGCACGGTCCAACACTCGGCGGAGGCAGCCATGAGTTCAGGTTCGCCGACCTCGACGCCCGGCCCGGATGAGCTGTCCGCGGGGGCGCTCGATGCATATTCGCGGGTGGTGATCGACGTCGCCGCGGCCGTCATCCCGCATGTGGCCGCTGTGCAGTTCTCCGGTCGTGGCTGGGGCGGCCGGGTCGTGCAGGGCGCGGGATCCGCGGTGCTGTTCACCGACGAGGGACACCTGCTGACCAACGCGCACGTGGTGGCCGATGCCGAGTCCGGCACGGCCGCTTTCGCGGACGGCTCTGAGTCCGTCATCGACGTGGTGGGCTCGGATCCGTTGTCGGACCTGGCGGTGGTGCGAGCCCGGTCGGCCCTTGCCATCAGCGCCATCATGCTCGGCGAGGCCGACGGGCTCCGGGTCGGGCAGCTGGTCGTGGCGGTCGGCAACCCGCTGGGTCTGGCTGGGTCCGTCACCGCCGGCGTCGTCAGTGGGCTGGGCCGGTCCTTGCCGACCCGGGCAGGAAAGGCGGGCCGTGTCATCGAGGATGTCATCCAGACGGATGCCGCTCTCAATCCGGGGAACTCCGGGGGCGCGCTGGCGGACGCGTCCGGCGCGGTGGTCGGCATCAACACCGCGGTGGCCGGAGTCGGTCTCGGCCTTGCCGTCCCCATCAATGCGACCACCCGGCGCATCATCGCCGCCTTGCTGCGGGACGGTCGAGTCCGGCGGGCCTACCTCGGCCTGGTCAGCACGCCGGGACCACTGCCCGCCGAGCTCGCCGGGAAGATCGGGCGGCGCACGGGACTGCGAGTCGTCGAGGCGGTCGCCGGATCGCCAGCGGATCGAGCCGGCCTGACCGGGGGCGATCTGCTGCTGACCGCGGGGCGGCGGCCGGTCACCAACGCGCAGAGCCTGCAGCGCCTGCTGTTCGACGACGCCATCGGCCAGCCGTTGCCGATCACGGTGTGGCGGCGCGGCGCGATGGTCGACGTCATCGCCCTGCCCACCGAGCTCTCCGGGACGGCCGGACAACGCTGACCCGAAGATACCTCGCGACGAGCAAAGACGGTCAGGGGACAGGTGCCCGAACTCACATACCCCGCTGGTGACACCCCGTCAAGCACCCCGAGCCGTTCTACCGGGTCAGCGTGGGGAAAACCCTGGCCCAACCCCGAGGATCTCGCTCGACGCATGACCTACCGTCGAGAAGTCAGCGATTCCCTTCCGTGCCAGGAGCGAGAAGATGTCTACCAACTCTTCATCTGCACCCATGCCCACCCGCCACGGCAACGCGGCCGCGCGGGCGATCGACCTTCGCAAGGTCTACGGATCCGGAGACACCCAGGTGACCGCGCTCGACGGCGTCACCGTGGAATTCCGGCCAGGCGAGTTCACCGCCATCATGGGCCCCTCGGGCTCCGGCAAATCGACGCTCATGCATTGCCTGGCCGCGTTGGACGACGCCACCTCCGGGCAGGTTTTCGTCGGTGAAGCCGATTTGACCTCGCTCGGGGACAAAGAGCTCACCCGGATCCGGCGGGACCGCATCGGTTTCGTGTTCCAGGCGTTCAACCTGGTCCCGACGCTCACGGCGATGGAGAACATCACGCTGCCCATGGACATCGCCGGGCGCAAACCCAACAAGGAGTGGTTGGACACGGTGATCAACACCGTTGGGCTTTCCGACCGGCTGGACCACAAGCCGAGCCAGCTTTCCGGTGGTCAGCAGCAGCGGGTGGCCTGTGCCCGGGCGTTGGCCAGCCGGCCGGACATCGTCTTCGCCGACGAGCCGACCGGCAACCTGGATTCGGTGTCCGGCGCGGAGGTGCTGGGATTCCTGCGACGTTCGGTGCAGGAATTCGGTCAGACCGTGGTGATGGTGACGCACGACCCGAATGCCGCGGGATACGCGGATCGGGTGTTGTTCCTGGGGGACGGCCATATCGTCGACGAGATGAATGAGCCGACCTCGGAGCGGGTGCTGGACCGGATGAAGAGCTTTGACGGCGCAGCTCATGCCGGCCAGGTGACCTGAGATGCTCCGCGCGACCTTCAAGAGCCTGCTTGCTCACAAGCTGCGAATGGCGATGAGCGCCTTCGCGATCGTGCTGGGCGTTGCCTTCGTGTCCGGGACGTTCGTCTTCACCGACACGCTCAACAGCAGTTTCACCGACCTGTTCCGGCAGACCGCGCCGGATGTCACCGTCCGGCCCGAGAAGGCCGAAGCCGCTGCTGCCGGCGGCTTCACCGGCTCCGATACCCGTGTGGTGCCAGCCGATCTCGTCGACACCCTGGCTGCACTGCCTGGGGTGGCGCGGGCCGACGGCGACGTCAGCGACCAGAGCACCTTCATCATCGGCAAGGACGGCAAGGTGGTCGGCGGCAACGGGGCGCCCGGCGTCGCCGCCAACTACAACGACGCGCCCGCGGCCGACGGGTCGCCGATTGTCACCATCACCGCGGGTGTTGCACCGACCGGCCCGGGGGAACTCCTGCTGGACGAGAAGTCGGCGGCCACCGCGGGTTACGCCATCGGCGACACGGTGCGGTTGGTCACCTCCGGCGCGCAGCCATCGGTGACCGGGACCATGGTCGGCACGGTCCGGTTCGGAGAATCGGGCAACCTGGTCGGCGCCACTTTGACGATCATGGACACCGCGACGGCCCAGCAGCTCTACCTCGGCGGCGCCGACGCCTTCAACGACATCGCTGTCACCGGCGACGGATCACTGTCCAATCAGCAGCTTCGTGACGCCGTGACTGCCGCCCTGCCTGCCGGGTTCGAGGCGCTGGACGACCAGCAGATCGCCACGGAGAACGAGAACCAGCTGCAACAGGGCCTGTCGTTCATCACCACGTTCTTGCTGGTGTTCGCGGCGGTGGCGCTGATCGTCGGATCCTTCTTGATCCTGAACACCTTCTCGATCATCGTCGCGCAGCGAAGTCGGGAGCTCGCCCTGTTCCGCGCGCTGGGGGCCTCCCGCCGCCAGGTGACCCGCTCGGTGCTGTTCGAGGCACTGGTCGTCGGCCTCGTCGGCTCGACCGTGGGCCTGCTGCTCGGCTTCGCCCTGGCGCTCGGGCTGAAGGCGCTCTTCGGGGCGATCGGCCTCGACCTGAGCGCGGCGGGTCTGGTCTTCCAGTGGCGTACCGTGGCGGTGGCCTATGCCGTCGGCGTACTGATCACGCTGGTAGCGGCGTACCTGCCGGCCCGGCATGCGGCCAAGGTCCCTCCGGTGGCGGCGATGCGCGACGACGTCGCGATCCCGGAGTCCTCGATGCATCGACGGCTGGTCGGCGGCACCGCATTGACGGTGCTCGGCGCCGGGTTGATGGTATGGGCGCTCGCGTTCGGCGGTGGCCTGCCGCCGCTCGGCGGCGGCGTGTTCGCCGTGTTCATCGGAGTGGCCCTGCTCAGTCCGGTGATCGGGCGGCCGATCGTCACCGCTATCGCTTGGCCCTACTCGCGGCTGTTCGGCACCGTCGGCGTGCTTGCCCGGGAGAACGCCCGGCGGAACCCGCGGCGCACTGCCGCCACCGCGTCCGCGCTGATGATCGGATTGGCCCTCGTCACCACCATGGCGGTACTCGGCCAGTCGACCAAGTCCAGCGTGGACGAGCTGGTCAGCACCGACCTCAAGGCCGACTACGTGGTGTCCAACGCCGTTCAGTCGCCGTTCTCGGCGACGATCGCCGCCCAGATCGCCGAGGTGCCGGGAGTCACGGCCGCCGTCCCGGAACGGTTCGGCAGTGCCAAGGTGAACGGTCAACAGACATTGGTCGCAGGCTTCGACGGAGATCAGTTCGGCCGGGTCGTGGCCATCAACGTGAAGTCCGGGGACCTGCAGACCGGTGACGACGGCATCCTGGTGACGGACACCAGAGCCGCCACCGATGGTTGGCGGGTGGGCGATACCGTGACGGTGGATCTGCCGGCCGGTCCGGCCGTCCTGCGCGTCGCGGGCATCATCGCCACCAGCAACTTCGTGGGTGCCGACATCGTCCTCCCGCTGGCGGCCCTGGAGGCCGGCGGTGTCGCGGCGATGGATTCCTTAGTCTACGTGGACCGAGCACCCGGAGCCGATCCGGCTGCGGTCTCCGCAGCTATCGGCACCGTGCTGGCCGACCTGCCGACGGTGACCCTGAAGGACCAGAAAGCCTTCGCCGACTCGCAACGGGCACCGGTCGACCAGTTGCTGGCGATCATCTACGCGCTGCTCGGACTGGCCGTGATCATCGCCGTGCTGGGCATCGTGAACACCCTCGCGCTGTCGGTGATCGAACGCACCCGCGAGGTTGGTCTGTTGCGCGCGGTGGGCATGAGCCGGCGACAGCTGCGGTCGATGGTGCGCCTGGAATCGGTGGCCATCGCCGTGCTGGGCGCCGTGTTGGGCGTCCTCCTGGGTCTGGTCTTCGGGATCAGTCTGCAACGGGCGCTGTCCGGGCAGGGCTTTGCCGTGCTCTCCGTGCCGGTGCTCCAACTGGTCGTCTTCGTCGTGCTGTCGGGCTTGATCGGGGTGCTGGCCGCGGTCTTCCCGGCCCGCCGGGCGGCGCGGATGGATGTGCTGCGGGCGATCACCACGGACTGAACGGCGGGTCGGGCGGGCGCCGTACCACAGGCGCCGATGATCTGAAGAAGCTGGGCTGGCGGCGGGCCGAAGGGGCGGCCCGTGGCCTGCGCGGACGATCGCGCGGAGCTGATCCGGCTGCGCCGGGAATCGTTGTGCCCGATGAGAAGCACGTTCCCGGGCTGATGCGCTGATCAACAGCACCCTTCTGAGTTGATGCGCTGATCAACAGCACAACAGCACCAAAGCCGTCCGATATGTCTGATAGGCGGTAATTGATCAGCGCAACTCCCCAAATGGCGTACTTGATCAGCGGAACGCACGACCCGGTAGGCCCGGTCACCAAAGGTCAGCCCCACCGAGCTACTCCCTGTGTTGGCGATCGTCGTCGTGTTCGGCCTCTTCCAGCGGTTCGTCATGCGCACCGCAGGACCTGCCCCGCCCTGCCCCGCTGTCGTCGCATTGCCACCTGGAAGGGCAAATGACCACCACGATGTCCGGGCGCCGGTGGGGCCGGACCGGTTGGCACACCCCCTGCGGGGTCCTCCGATCGGGCCCGCCGCACCGGGTGGCGGAGCTGTTTGGAGTTGATCTTCTTCTCGCCGATCCACTTCTACCCGTTCCTGATCCAGATCGGCACCTCGTTCAAGACCAACCCGGACGCGACCCGAACCCGATGGGTTCGAAACTCGATGCCACCCAATAGTAATGGGCCTCACGCCGGGCGTTCTCGACCGGATCGGCGGTGTACAGGCCGTTGCTCAGCTCAGCCAACGTCATGGTGGCGATGGCGCCGGTATGGGTGTACCGACCGACCAGGGTCGCGTCGAAGTCGATGACGACGGAGGTGTCCAGGAGCGCGAAGGGATGGCGTGCGTGCGTCACTCGCGGGGTCCAGCGACCCGCGACCACGGATCGTCCGTGAGGTCACCGATCGCTGCCGGCTGCTCGTCGCGGTCCCGGTACCACGAGACGCGATCAATCGGGGCAAGGGCTGCATACGACTCGGCGAGGTCGTCGATCCGAACGAAACGAGGCGCGTGCGGCCTGGGTGCGGGCGGGACGAGGTCCGCCACCGGATGACCATGGCGGGTCACCACGAAACTCTCGCCCTGCTCCACTCGTCGCATGACGTCGGCGTTGTCGTTGCGCAGTTGCCGCTGGCTGATCACGGTGTCCACCCGAAGCAGCGTAGCGCACTTGTGCTACCGACGGACCCCGGAGTTCGTCACGCCGGGCTTATTCGGTCGTCGCAGAATCGTTGGAGCGATGCGTCACAACGCCCGGCACGCTATCGACCGGCACATCAAGCAGCGCGGCAATCTCGGCGGTCAGCCCCCGGTCTCCTCGTCTTGCGCCCTCGATACTGATCACCGGGGCGAGCAGCCGTGCGCTGGACACCAGCCACACTCCCGCGGCCGCGTGTAGATCCGCCCGGGTCAGCGCCTGGACGGTCGTGTTCCAGCCATCGTCGCGAGCGGCCCGGAAGAGCCTGCGCACCGTGATCCCGTCAAGGATTCCGTCCGGTGGTGGGGTGGACAGGGTCCGCCCGTTTGCGACCACCACCGACGCGGTCGGCGCCTCCAGCACCGCGCCGTCGGAGCCGAGGAAGATCACGTCGTCGGCGTCGTTGGCCGCCGCGTGCCGCAATGCCGCCATGTTCACCCCGTACGACAAAGTCTTTGCCCCCGCCAGCAGCCATGGCGCGTCAGCCGCGGTCGTCGCGGTAAAGCCCCTGTCCAGCAGCAACACCCGCACGCCTGCGGTCCGCTGCTCCCTGCTCGCCGGGGAGAGCGCGGCGCCCAGCACGTAGCACACCGGCTCCACTGCGGCCTCCGGACCATGCGAGACGATCATCCGCAACACCATCTGGCGGTCGCCCGTCCATGCCTGAACGAGCGCGCTGACGCCGGTCCGCCACCGGTCGGGTGTGGGCACCACCAGCCCGGTCATCTCCGCCGAGATGGCCAGCCGCGCCAGGTGATCGCCGAGGTCACGGGCGACACCGTCGACCACCAGCGTCGTCTCGAAGACTCCCTCGCCGCGCAGCACACCAAGATCGTCCGGTCGCAGCAGCGGCGCTTCCGGTGGCAGCAGCGTTCCGTCGAGCAGCGCGGTCAGTGGCGCCGGATGGTCCGTCACGGCACCACCCTAGGCATGCCGCGCCCGAACACACCGATCGGCCTCGGTTGTCGCAGTTGGCGCCGGGCGCCCGCCGACCGCGCTACAGCTTGCGGAGCCGGATCCTGGTCACGGCATGGTCGGGGCCCTTGGTCAGCACCAGCGTGGCGCGACCACGGGTCGGCAGGATGTTTTCCACGAGATTCGGCTCATTGATCGAACTCCAGATGTCCTTGGCCATGGTGGCGGCCTGCTCGTCCGTCAACGCGGCGTACCGATGGAAGTACGAGTCCGGATCGGTGAACGAGGTCTCCCGCAGCCGCTTGAATCTGTCGATGTACCACCGCCGCACGTCGTCGGGCTGGGCGTCGACGTACACGGAGAAGTCGAAGAAGTCGCTCAACGCCAGTGCGCTACGGCCCTCCTCGTCCAGGTGGGCCGGCTGCAACACGTTCAGGCCCTCGATGATCAGCACGTCCGGGCGCCGGACCACGATCTCGTCATACGGCAGGATGTCGTAGGTGACGTGGTCGTATCGAGGGGCGCGCACCTCTTCGGCACCCGACTTGACCTCGGCGACGAAGCGCAACAGCGCCCGCCGATCGTAGGATTCCGGAAAGCCCTTGCGGGACATCAGGTTACGTTCTTCAAGAACAGCGTTCGGGTACAGGAAACCGTCGGTCGTGACGAGCTCGACCCGGGGAGTGTCCGGCCACCGCGCCAGCAGCTCGCGGAGCACCCTGGCGGTGGTGGATTTGCCGACGGCCACCGAACCGCCCACCCCGATGACGAACGGCGTGCGCTCGGAGCGCTCGCCCAGGAACGCGCTGGTCACCTGGTGAAGGGCGCCGATCCCGCCGACGTACATGTTCAGCAGACGCGACAGCGGGAGATAGACGGTCTCGACCTCGTCCAGGTCGATGGGGTCGCCCAGACCGCGGAGCCGGGTGACCTCGCTGGCGGACAGCGGCAGCGGTGCCGACTCCGCCAGCGATGCCCATTCGGCGCGATCCAACTCGACGAAGGGCGTGATTCCAGAGCCGTTGAACACCGGAGACCGTCGCCGGTCGAACAGTTCGGCCGTTGGGGAGCTCAGGACCTGCCCTTCACCAGCACCGTCAACAGCCATGAGCTGCCATTCTGGCCCTTCTGCCGGTGACCTGCAGGTCCGGGGGCTTGTGACCTGTGACTCACCCGGACGGTGATCACCTCGGGGTGACGCCGAGTGGGCGCCACATTCCGTCGGCCGGCGACCCCTTCCGTGTGCCGCTGGCCACTCCGGCATCCGATGGCGACCCCAACGCCGGCCCGCGGGTACATGCTGGGTAGGGGATGGTTGTCCCCCTGCGGTGAGCAGATGGCGAGGTAGTCGAGATGGTCGAATCCGGCTTTCAGATCGACGGCGGGGGACCCCGCGCCTACGATCACTCCGTCGCGGAATTCGCCGGGCCGTTCGCCGACGTCGCGGTTTCCGCCGTCCACCCGAAACCGGGTGAGTCCCTGCTCGACCTTGCCTGTGGCACCGGGTTCGTCACTCGGCGGGCGGCGTATTCGGTGGGGGCCGGCGGGAGCGTCGTAGGCCTGGACATCAATTGCGCGATGCTGGAGGTGGCTGCCGACGAGGGGCCGGACATCGCCGACTGGGTGTGCGCCTCGGCCGACGACATGCCTTTTGACGACTGTTCTTTTGATGCCATCGTCTGCCAGCAGGGAGTCCAGTTCTTCCCGGACCCGGTGGCTGCCCTGGTCGAGGCGCGCCGGGTGCTGCGTCCGGCGGGTCGGATCTGCGCCACCGTCTGGGCCGCGCCCAGCTTCTCGCCCTATTTCCATGCGGTGGCGACGGGCTTGATCGCGGCTATCGGTGACGTCGGCGTTGCGCCGCTGTATGCGGCAATGCCCGAAGGAGGGGACGCGCTGCTGGTCGGCTGGGCGGAGGCGGCCGGCCTGTCCGACATCGCGCTGCGGCAGGTCGAGGTGGTCATCAACCTTCCGCCGATCCGCGAGTTCCTCCCGGGTCAACTCACGGCGACGCCGTGGGGAGCGCTGCTCCGCGCCGCCGGACAGCACGCCTGGGATGTCGCAACCCACAAGGCCTTCGACGAGCTGAAACCGCACGTTCGCTGGGACGGCTCGGCGGGCCTGCCGTTCCGCTCGTGGCTGCTGACCGCCACCCGAGGCTGACCGACATTGACCGATGGAGCCGCGGCAGGACTCCCGGAATGCCATCGGCCGCCGAGGCACCGCTGACCGCTGCACCCGCACCTCGGCCGGACGAGCCCGCTCTGTCGGAGCGGCTGCCTACGATGGCTCTCATGGGAGTCCCGCACGACCTGCCCACCCCACTCGGGTCCACCGCACCGGGGCCGGACGAACCGGTTACCGGGCCGAACGGACCGTCACCGCTGCTGGGGCTGCCCGGTGCCGCGCCGGCCACCGGGATCGACGCTGGAACCGCGTGGCACTACGGCGACCCGATCGGTGAGCAGCGCGCGTCGCTGACCGGATCGATCCTCGTCGATCGGTCCCAGCGGGCGATCCTGGCCGTGTCCGGGGCGGATCGGCTCACCTGGTTGCACACGCTGACCAGCCAATTCCTGTCCACGCTCGGCGATGGCGACGTGACGCAGGCGTTGATTCTCAGCCCGCAGGGACACGTGGAACACCATGCCTGGGTCACCGAGATCGGCGAGGTCGTCTACCTGGATACGGAGCCGGGTGCCGGCCTGGCCCTGCGGGAGTACCTGGACTCGATGCGCTTCTGGTCCAAGGTGGAGGTCACCGACGCCTCCGCGGACCTGGCGCAACTCGCGCTGATCGGTCCACGATCCGACGCGGTGGCGCAGCAGGTGTTCGGCGGATCCGATCCGGCCGACGGGCACGCCGTCGCACTCGCGCCGGCCGGGTTTCTGCGCAGGACCGGCGAAGGCCTCGACCTGATCGTCGCCCGCGCCGAGCTGCCGCGAGTGGCTGCCGCGCTGATCGCAGCGGGCGCGGTGCCGGCCGGGAGCTGGGCCGCGGACGCGTTGCGCATCCCTACCCGCCGCCCACGGTGGGGGGTGGACACCGATGACCGCACGATCCCCAACGAGGTCTCCTGGCTCAGCACGGCGGTGCACCTGGACAAGGGGTGTTACCGCGGGCAGGAAACCGTTGCCCGGGTGCACAACCTGGGCCGTCCGCCCCGTCGGCTGGTGATGCTCGACCTGGACGGTTCGGCCGACCGTCTACCGGCGACCGGTGATCCGGTGACGACCGCGCAGGGCCGGGTCGTCGGCCGGGTCGGGACGGTCGCCCAGCATCACGAGGACGGCCCGATCGCCCTGGCGTTGGTCAAACGCGGGCTCGACGTCGGGACCGCGCTGATGGCCGGGCCGGTGGACGCGGCCATCGACCCTGCTGACGCGGCGGACGAATCCGACCAATCGACCCCGATGTCGGCGATCGACCGGCGCGCGCTGCGCGACATCCGCCGCTGATGAGCACCGTGCTGGAGCAGGAACTGGTCGGTCTGGACCAGATCCTGGGCGCCGCCGAACTCATCGCGCCGTATGCGGTCCGCACCCAGCTACTGGCCTCGCCGTGGCCCGGCCTGTGGCTCAAGCCGGAGAATCTGCAGCCGATCGGTGCCTTCAAGATCCGTGGCGCCGTCACGGCGATCTCCCGGTTGGATCCCACCGTCCGGGGCCGAGGCGTGATCGCCCACTCGTCGGGCAATCACGCGCAGGCCGTTGCCTTTACGGCCAGGGCGTTCGGTATCGACGCGCACATCGTCATCCCGGACAACGCCTCGCCACGCAAGGTGCAGGCCACCCGTGATCTCGGCGCGACCGTCGAGCTGGTCCCCTTCGGGCAACGTTTCAGCCGGCCGACCGAGCTGGTCGAGCACACCGGCAGGGCGATGATCCCGCCGTTCGATCACCCGGACGTCATCGCCGGCCAGGGCACGGTGGGGCTGGAAATCGCCCAGGACGCCGCCGATGTGGAGGTGGTGCTGGTGCCGGTTTCGGGCGGCGGTCTGATATCGGGGGTCGCCGCGGCGATCACAGCATTGCTGCCACACGCGAAAGTGATCGGTGTGGAGCCCGAACTGGCCGGTGACGCCGCCGCGTCCTTCCGAAGCGGGCGACGGACCGCCTGGTCGCCGGCCGATACGGCGCGCACCATGGCCGACGGGCTACGCGCGTTCAGCGTCGGCGAACTGCCGTGGCGGCACATCAGGGCTCAGGTGCACGACATCATCACCGTCAGCGAGGACGAGATCGCCGACGCCACCCGCCGACTGATCCTCGAGGCCAGGTTGGTGGCCGAGCCCAGCGGCGCGGTCGCAACGGCTGCGTATCTGCATCACCGCGACCAATTGCCGAGTGGTCGAACGGTGGCCGTGGTGAGCGGCGGCAACATCGATCCGGCCGTGCTGCGGGCGTTGATGGCAGATGTCTGAGCCGGTGGCGCATCCCGATCATCCTGATCAGAAGGCCCCCAGGTTGGGAACCCTGATCACCTTGGCACCCGCGGCCAGCACGCTGAGCCATCTTCTGCGCGTTGCGATCGACGCCGAGCAGGTGGGTGCCACCCGGATTCATCTGGCGTCCGATCAGCAGGACATCGTGGCCGCGATCGCGGGTCTGCGCAGGCAGACCGATTTGGTGATCACCATCGCGCCCGGTCATCCCGCGGCCGAGCTGGTCGACCGGATGCCCGCAGACTTCGCCGAAGTCGTGCTCGACGACGGGCCGGACGAGGTCGATCTGGTGGCCGAGGTTGTCCGCATCGACCGAGAGCATCCGCACCACGTCAGCCTCGCGGGCCGAGGCAGTGCCGCGCTGCCCGTCCTGTTCGCCGCCCTGGCCGTCGGCGCGCACCTGCGGGTCGGCACGGCAGACACCCCGGCCGACCCGATCCGGCAAGACCTCACCGACGATCCGCGGACAGCCGGACGGGATGACGCCGCGCTGGTGGCCCGTGCCAGCGGGTTGGCGCGGCTGGCCGGGCGTCCACCGCTGGACGGGCGAGCCGCCCGGGCGTGGTGGCGGGTGGGCTGACCCGCCGAGCAAGCGGCGCAGCTGGACCGCGCCGGTCGAGCCCTGCCGCACGATGCTGAGCTCGCATCGGCAGACCGCCGGTCGGGCAGTAACCGGCCTGGACGTGCTTGGATCGGTGGCGCCGGGTCCTGTCGCGGGGTCCTGTCGCGGGGTCCTGTCGCGGGGTCCTGTCGCGGGGTCCTGTCGCGGGCGGCTCACCGCTGCGCAAGGCGAGGAAACTCCGGGATGTCAGCCCAGGAACGGCATCGGAAGACAGGTCCGAGAACCCAACCCGAGAAGTCGGGTGATGGTCGGCGGTACCGGGCTCCGGTACCGGCCATCAGGACGGGGCCGACCAACTGCTGGACGAGCTGGGCACCGGCGCGGTTTTCGGCGGCGGCTTGGCGGTCGGCCGCGTTGAACTCGCGCCGGACGTCTTCTGGTAGGGCCGGCTGCTGCCCCGGCAACGTGGGCGTGTCACGCCGGCTGCTCGAACCCCCTGTGCCCGCACTTCGCCAGGACCGTGGAGGCATCGTCCGGATCCCCCGATCGGTGTTTCCACGCTCGTGGCAATTCCTCATGCGCCTGGTCCTGACGTCCGGCGTGCGTGCCCGCCCGGCACGGCAGGCGTGCGCACAGCGAGGCAGGCCGCAAGTCCCCGAATGCCCACGGGTGGGAGTGGGAGCACGACCGCTGAACCTGTACTGTTGACGGCACGACACACACCTGATTCCGGGGCCGCCGTCATCGGCCGCCCCGCTTCTTACTGC
>JADGOY010000009.1 GCA_017882715.1 Nakamurella sp.
GAGCCGAGAGTCTCCACCGCGGAAAGGTTCTTCACGATCGCGTTCCGCTTGGCCAACCCCACCGCGCCCAGCGACAGGATCACCTGCACGACGGTGGGCAGCGCCTCCGGGATCGACGCGATCGCCAGCGCGATCGCCGTCACGAACAGCGCCCTGCCCGACTCCCCGCGCCACAGACCCAGGGCGAACATCACGATCATCGTCACCAGTGCGGCCAACGCGATCCACTGCGTCATCCTGGTCAGCTGACGGGTCAGCGGGGTCTGCTCGCTGCCGGATGCCTTCAACAACCCGGAGATCCTGCCGACCTGGGTGTCGGCGCCGGTGCCGGTCACCACCATCACGCCGCTGCCGTGGGTGACGGGCGTGTTCATGAACGCCATGTTCGTCTGGTCACCCGCCGCCAGATCGTGTTTGCCCAACGCCGCCGCGCCCTTACCGGCCGGGGTGCTCTCGCCGGTCAACGCGGACTCGTCGATCTGCAACGCGTTGGCCTGGACGACGCGACCGTCGGCCGGTACCTGGTCCCCGGCGGTCAACAGCACCACGTCACCGACGACCACCTGATCGGCCGGAATCGCCGCCTCGACGCCGTCCCGGCGAACCCGGGCGGTGGTCTTCATCATCGACTTCAGCGCGTTCATCGCGCTCTCGGCCTTGCCCTCTTCGCGCAGGCCGATCACCGCGTTCACCACGGTCAGGATGAACAGCAGTGCGGCGGTGCTCCATTCCGCGATCAGCAGCGACACCACCCCGGCCGCCACCAGGATGATCTGCATGAAGGTGCGGTATTCGCCGAGGAACCGCTGCCATTCCGGCTTGGGTTTCTCTTCGGGCAGCGCGTTCGGTCCGTTCTTCGCCAGCAATCGGTCCGCCTGATCGGCGCTCAACCCCGCGGTCGGGTCGACGTGCAATTGGGTTTCTACCGCGTCCGCCGACAACCCGTACCACTCGGTTGACGCCCCCGCCGGACGAGGCTTAGCACTGATGGTCATCTCGGTAGGTCCTTTCCCCCGTTTTCATCCCCTGGTCGCGCCCGTCCACGACGGGCAAGTTCAGCTGTGATGACGCTTGTTGTCCGTGCGCGTCTGCGTTTCGGAGGCCTGCGCCACCAACTCGTCCTCGAACGGATCCGGAGACGCACCGGCGGGCGCCTCCCCCTCCAGCAGGGCCTTCACGTCCGTCAGATCCTTCAGCTTGGCGGCATCCACCGTCGGGTACTGCGGATCGATATCGGCCAGGGTGTGCGCGAGAATCGCCGACACACAGATGCGGGCGAACCACTTGCGGTCCGCCGGGATCACGTACCACGGAGCCCATTCGGTGCTGGTGTGCGTCAGCATCTCGGAGAACGCGACCTGGTAGTCGTCCCAGAAGGCACGTTCCTTCGCGTCGTTCGGGGACAGCTTCCAATTCTTGTCCGGCAGGTCGACCCGCTTGAGGAACCGGATTCGTTGCTCCTCCTTGGACAAATTCAGGAACAGCTTGACGATCTTGAAACCGTTCTCGGCCAGGAACCGTTCCCAATCATTGATCTCCCGGTACCGGCGGGCCCAGATGTCCTTGCCCTTCGTCCCCGGCGGAAGTTTCTGGCGATCCAGGACATCCGGATGAACGCGCACCACCAGTACCTCTTCGTAATGGGAGCGGTTGAAGATGCCGATATCCCCGCGGGCGGGCAATCGCTGCGCATATCGCCACAGGTAGTCGTGGTCCAACTCTTCCGACGACGGGACCTTGAAGCTGGAGACGTGCACACCCTGCGGGTTCACCCCGCTCATCACGTGCCGGATGGTGCCGTCCTTGCCCGCAGCATCCAGCGCCTGCAGGCAGACCAGCATCCCCCAGGTGTCCTGCGCGGCCAGCTTGTCCTGATACTCGCAGAGCAGGCTCACCCCAGCCTGCAGCAGTTCCGTGCCGTCCTTCTTGTGCACGAAACGTGCCTTGTACCCCGGATCGAAATCCTTCCCCAGGGTGACCTTCGTGCCCGGCTTCACCCGCAACGGCTCGATCAGTTCGGCGACGAGCTTCGCCCTGTCCTGGACCATCTGTTCTCCCCCTGTTGCTTGCTTCCGGTGGCGATCGACCGTGTGCGGCCACCAATATCTCGGCTGCGTTATCCCGAAGCTGTTCGGTCTTTCGCCGGCGGGTCGGCGGCCCGGAAACCACCGGCGCAGCGCTGGATCGGCAGGCGCACACGAGCGGGTCCGAGCATGGTCAGTGCGGAACGTTGCCGCGATCGGTCTGCTGGTCGAGCGGGACCCGAGCGTGGGATCCAGTCGCGCACAGGGGGCATCGGCGCGTCATGCCGGCCACTGAGCGCGCGCTTCATCGCGGCCTCCACTCCGATGAGGTAGGACCCGTCGTTACCACCTTCATCCGTCGGCGCCGTGGTGATCAGTGCCAAAGGTCCCGATCATGGTCCCCAAAATCCTGCGCGTCAGCCGCGGGGGTAGTCCTCCTCGCCACCGACCGGTCGCTGCTGTTCCAGGACGTCGGCGGGTTCGGCCTCGGCAGTCAGTTCGCCGTTTTCCTCGCCGCCGACGTCGCTCGACGCGTCGGGGTCGACGCTCTGGCGCTGTTCGGCGACATCGGCGGGATCGGCCTCGCCGAGAACATCATTGCGGAAAACGTCTTCGCCGCCATCGTTCCTGTCCGCCATCGTCGGCCTTTCTGTCGGTGCGGGTGCCATGCTCGTCGGGGTGGGCCCAAGGTACCCCGGGGCGTCGTGCCCGGGGTGGCGGGACGTTCGGCCCTGTGAGGTCCGAGGCCCGAGGCCGACGATGTGGTGAACAGGGGACGCGGAGGTGGATGGCATGAAGGACGCATTCCCGGAGCAGAGCACCATCCACGCCGCGCTCGAGATGGCCGTTCGTGCGCCCTCGCTGCACAACTCCCAGCCGTGGCGCTGGCGGATCGGCGAGCGCTCGATCCACCTTTTCGCCGACCATTCCCGGATGCTGCAGGCCACGGACCCCGAAGGTCGCGAGCTGATCATCAGCTGCGGCGCCGCGCTGCACCATCTGCGTGTCTCGCTGGCGGCCCTCGGCTGGTCATGCACGATTCACCGGCTGCCGGATCGTTCCGATCTGCGGCACCTGGCAGCGGTCGAGCTGGAACAGACCGAACCTCAGGCTGACGCGGTGGTGCTGGCCGCTCAGATCCCCCGCAGGCGGTCGGACCGGCGCCCGTACCGGTCATCGGACCTGCCACCGTTCGCCGTCACGCAGATCAACCGGAATGCAGCCGCCTACGGGATGACCGTGCGACTCGTGACCGATCCACATTCTCGCCGGGAATTGTCGCTGGCGGTGGCCGAGGCAGACGACATCGAGTCGGTCGACGTCGAGTACCGGAACGAGGTGGCGGCCTGGAGTGGCCAGCACTTCGGTGCCGATGACGGTGTCCCGGCCAAGAGCGTGCCCCCTGATGCCGGATACGGCGGCGTCCGGCTGCGGCATTTCGCGCACCCGGAAATGCAGACGGGTCCGGGAACGGTTGCCCCCGACGGCGATGTCGGGACGCTGATCGTGTTGGGCACCGCGACCGACGACGTCTATGCCTGGCTGCTGACCGGTGAGGCGACGGGCACGATCCTGTTGACCGCCACCGGATTCGGGCTCGCCAGTTGCCCGTTGACCCAGCCGCTGGAACTGCCACGCACCCGCCGCCTGGTGCGCGATGCGGTGCTGGGCGGAACGGTCCATCCGCAGATGATCTTGCGGGTCGGCTACCCGACCACGGATCGGGAATTGCCGGTTACCCCGCGACGGCCGGTATCCGACGTGCTGGACTCCTCCGACGGCACGACGGCCGGGGTGTGGGCGAGGCCGGGGCAGCGAGACCGGGTGCGGGGACTCTGATCTGAGGTCGCCCGGGTGGTGGTGACGATCGTCCTCACGGTCGCGGCATTCCGGCCGGGAGCAGCGGGAGTCAGGGTTCCTGGACGCCGCGTTGCGCTGATTCCCCGGTTGTTGCGCTGATTCCCCGGTTGTTGCGCTGATTCCCGGTTGGTGATCGCCGGCTGACGAAATGTGTCGCCGCTATGACCTCCGACCGCCTCGGGCGTCCACCCCGAAGAGCGCTACCTCGAAGAGCGCTACCCCGAAGAGCGCTGCCGCGAACCGAATGCCGCCCGCGTCCGTATTGATCGGTGTGACGGGCAAACAACCCGCACCGATTTAGCGGATTCCCCGGGCCCAGCGGTATTGGGCACATCAGCCGACCCTTTCGGAGGTTTACTGTGCGCGCTCAAGTGGCTCAATCCGTGATCGCAACGCGGCTCGCGAAGGTGAATCGATGGCGGACGATGGCGACCCGGTGCAGGGACAGCATGCTCAGCGGCGACCGGTCGACAGCGTCGATCCGCTATTGGGGGCACGGGGAACGCGGACGGGCACCCGTGCTGTTCATCCACGGTTATTGCGGCAGCGAGCGCGTCTGGGCACCCCTGCGCTCCGCCCTGTCCGGCGCGGGTTTCAACTGCCTGATCTCGTTGTGCTACAACGCCTTCACCACGGATGTGCACGAGGTTGCCGGGAGGTTGGTCGACGAATCGATGCGCGCGATGGATGCCACCGGAGCGGGACGGGTTCATCTGATCGGGCACAGCCTCGGCGGTCTGATCGTTCGGGAAGCCGTACAGCGCAGGGGCCTGGCGGCGTATACCGGCACCGCCGTCACCATTGCCACTCCGCACGCCGGAACGTGGCTGGCCCGTTTCGGTCTCGGACCCTGCGCACGCCAGATGCGGCCAGGATCGGCTTTGCTCACCGAACTCGGTCAAACGCGGCTGAGCACGACCCCCCGCTGGGTGGTGCTGCACGGAGGCGCGGACCGCGTGGTCCCGGCAAGATCAGCGATTCTCGACTCGAAACAGACGCAGGTCGTGACCCTCCGACACCCGGACGCCGGCCATCGGACGATCACCCGGCACGCCGGCGTCGTCCGGTCGATCGTCACCGAACTGCTGCATGCCGATCGGCCGCGACCCGCTCTGGTGGCCGCGTGAGATCGGTGGCTCACAAACCCTCGACATAGTTCTTGGCCCTGGACAGGTCCCAGCCGGTCCGTTCGCGGACCAGCTTGATCGCCTGGATCTTGTCTCCGTCGGCGACGAGCGACCGTGCGTCGAGCTCGGTGTCCAGGTCGACCGGCTCGCTGGACGGCGAGATGTCCGTGCTGGCGGGTGGTCTCGCAGGTTGCCTCGACGACGGTGAGGACTGCTGCGATCTGCGGGCGATCTTCTCGACCACCCTCACCGCGTCGGCCAGCGAGAGCCCGGTGCGCTCCTTGAGCAGCTTCACCGCGTCGAGTTTCTTGCCCTGCTGGTAGAGGTCGGCCACCGTTCCCGCCAGGGCCGGGTCGATCGTGACCTGGGTAGGGTCGACGCGCGAACGCCGAGTCCGGTTGGTCCACGTCAGCACGATGACCATGGCGATGACGGCCGCGATCAGGATCAACCACCAGTTCTCCACCTGTCCATGGTAGAGACCGCGACCTTTCACGCGCGTTGCACCTCTGGACACCACGCTCATCGACGACGGCAGCTATGGCGCCGCTGCCCGGGGTGCAGCTGTACCGGGCATTCGGGTTCGATGACGTCGAACAGGTGGTGCTGACCTGCCGGACGACGTCACGATCGACGCCGTCGCCATGCAGCGCCCCATCCGGCCCGCCTGAAGTGTCATCCGGTGGTCACGGTCGGTTCCGGAGCACCGACCGATGCCCGGATCACCCCTGGAACGGCTTCGGCGAGGAACTGGGCCACGGGGCGATCCGACGCCTCGTCGAACAGGTCGCGGACGACGACTTCACCGTCGGTCACCTGAACCGACCATCGCGCCTGACCGCCGAGAACCTGCAGGTGCTTGCGGACGTCAGCGGCGATCTCGGCATCCGTGCGGGACAGCACCCGGACCACATCCCGGCGGGTGACCACACCCACCAGCTTGGTCCCGTCGACGATCGGCACGCAGCGGCGATGCTCGGTGAGCATCACCTTGGCCAGCACCGAGATGTCGGCATCGTGGCTGACCCCGACCGCCGGGGTGGTCATGACCTCTGCGACGGTCCGCCCGGGACCTTGCGTCGCGGCCGCCGGGTCACCCGACGACTCGCTGGGGAATCTGTTGCGGATCAGGTCCGCCTCGGTGACGATGCCGACCAGCGCGCCCTTGTCGTCGACCACGGGAAGGGCGCTGAATCCACGGTAGGTGAGCATTTCGGACGCCTTGCCGACGGTGGCGGTGGGCAGCACCGTCAACACCGATCTGGTCATGATCTCTCGTGCGCGCATGGCGAACCTCCGTGGATAGTCGCTGGCACACCGACCGTAGGTCCGCGATGCCGGCGCGGGCTGCTGCCGGAGGTCCCCGCCGACCGGGGCTTTGGTCACCTGCGGCGGTCCGCCACGGCGCAGGAGGATGGTGCCAGGACGCCGGATGCCCATCGACCGTCCCGGCACCGCCCCGCAGCCATCGGAGGTCACCGTGACCAGCCCCGTCTCGTCCACGACCACAATTCCCGGCACCATGCGCGCCTGGTCGGTGCGGCAGCCCGGCCCGATGAGCGGGCACCCGCTGAACATCTCGGAAAAGCCTGTCCCCACTCTCGGACCAGCCGATCTGCTGGTCCGGGTCACCGTGTGCGCGGTGTGCCGGACCGACTTGCACGTCACCGAGGGCGACCTGCCCGTGCATCGGCAGAACGTCACCCCGGGTCACGAGATCGTCGGCCGGGTAGCCGCTCTCGGCTCTGCTGTGGATGGCTTCGCCGTGGGGGATCAGATCGGCGTTGCCTGGTTGCGGCACACCTGCGGGTCATGTGCGTACTGCCGCCGAGGCGCGGAGAACCTGTGCCCGGACTCGACGTACACCGGCTGGGACGCCGACGGTGGCTATGCCGAATACACGACGGTCCCGGCTGCTTTTGCCTACCGGCTTCCGCCCGGCTACCCCGACCGAGAGTTGGCGCCGCTGTTGTGCGCGGGGATCATCGGCTTCCGCGCCCTGCGGCGCAGCGGGCTCGCCCACGGCGGGCGGCTGGGCATCTACGGGTTCGGCGCCAGCGCGCATCTCACCGCTCAGGTGGCGCTCGCCGAATACGGCGCCCGCGTGCACGTCCTCACCAGGTCGGCGGCCGCCCGGCAACTGGCACTGGATCTGGGGGTCGATTCGTCGGCCGGAGCGTACGACCAGCCGCCGGAACCACTCGACGCAGCCATCATCTTCGCGCCGGTCGGCGAGCTGGTGCCGGTCGCCCTTCGCGCCCTGGACCGCGGCGGGATCCTCGCGGTCGCCGGCATCCACCTGTCCGACGTGCCCGCCCTCAACTACGAACGCGAGCTGTTCTACGAGCGCGAGCTGCGCAGCGTGACGGCAAACACCCGCCGCGACGGTCAGGACTTCCTGGCCCTCGCCGGGCAGCATCACCTTCAGGTGACCACGTCGGCGTACCCACTTGCCGACGCCGACCGGGCGTTGGCCGACCTTGCCGCCGACCGGGTCAACGGCGCGGCGGTGCTGCTCTGCGAGACCTGAGAAGCCTCAGATATCCAGCGTGAGACCGGGCGGGACGGCAGGACAATTGCCTGTGCCGCTGGGTCCTTCGGCCCTGTCACTCCCGGCGGACGGGCGGGAAGGTGATGTCAGGCACATGGCCCAAGAGGAGAGGAGCGGACGATGACCAGCAATGAAGGTCAACGCGCGGCCATGGAAGCGCGCCGAGCGGTCATCGGGAACACCGCACCCGTGTCGCGTCACGACGCGGCCCTGCAGCGGTATCTGGCGGCACTGGAACACGCCGATCACGTCACAGCGGCTTCGCACGGCGAGCTGCCCACCCAATCCGTACCCGTCCGGGTCGGGGTAGCCGCCGCCGCAGCAGCCTCGGTCGACGAACAGATGGCACCCATCGGTACCCGCGAGACCTCCACCGACCCACAGCGCGTCGGCGAGAAGGTCAGCAGCCGAACCGATCTCGTCATCGTCGGGATCGACACTTCGTCGGGTTCGTACACCGCATACGGCTGGGCCGCAGAGGAAGCCGCCCGGCGGCACGCCGTCCTGCGGCTGGTGCATGCCTACACCGCGCCCGCTCGAGGATTCCCCGGTTACAACCCGATGTCACACGAGTCCCAGGCCGCGCTGCGGGCCGAGGGTGAGGAATTGCTGGAGGACACCGCGGCGACCCTGCGCCAGACGCACCCGACCCTGACCATCGACACCCGCCTGATCAACGGCGACCCGGTCGCGGCGCTGCAGGCACAATCCGAGCACGCCAGATTGACGGTCGTCGGATCTCGCGGGAGCGGCAGGTTGACCGGTCTGGTGCTGGGCTCGGTCGCGATGGCGATCGCCTCCACCAACCCGGCTCCGGTGGCCGTCATCCATCCGCACCAGCGGGCCTACCCCAGCGGCCCGGTGGTGGTCGGCGTGGACGGCTCACCGACCAGCGAGGCGGCCATCGCCTTCGCCTTCGAGTCCGCCGCGTTGCGGCACACGAAACTGGTTGCCGTGCATTCCTGGAACGACGCGGTCGTCGACGCGGCCTTCCCCGAACACCCGATTCTGATCGACCCGGCGGAGATCGACACCGAAGAACGCGCGCTGCTGTCCGAGCGACTCGCCGGGTGGCACGACAAATACCCCGACGTGGTCGTCGAGCAGACCGTCGTGCACGGCCGGCCGACGCCGGCTCTGCTCGAATATGGCGAGACCTCCGAACTGCTGGTGGTGGGCAGCCGTGGCCGCGGTGGGTTCAAGGGGATGCTGCTGGGTTCGACCAGCCACGCATTGATCATGCACTGCCAATGCCCGGTCGTGGTGGTTCGGCCGAATGCCCTCAGCTGATTCACGCCGGTCTGATTCACACCGGTCTGGGCTCACCGACGGCCACGACCGGATTGCCGATATCGGCACCTGAAATGTGGAGGACGCAATGCGATCGGCTGGATCGGCTCAGCCACAACCCGACAGTTGGGAACGGCCTCGACGGCTGATGTTCACGGTCTGGCGCAACCCCATGGCGCGCTCCTGTGACCGTGTCCGGGCTGCGTTGGCGTTGTTGCTGATCGGCCTGTGGATCCTGGCAGTTCCGGTGGCAGCAACGGTCGGATCGATGATCTGGGTCAACGCATCCGCGACCGCTGCGCAGGAAAACGCCGAACGCACGAAGGTGACCGCCGAACTGCTGGCCGATGCGCCACTGCCACAGATGAGTGCGCACGGGGTACCGATCAGCACCCCGACCATAGCGGCCGCGAGATGGCTGAGCAGCAATGGGATCGTGCAGACCGGGCTGGTCCAGGTCAGCTCGGGACAGCTTGCCGGAGACAAGATCTCGATCTGGCTCGACCGCTCGGGGGCCGTCACCGAAGCCCCGCTGAACCCCTCCGACGCGGCCGCCCGGGCGATTGCGATCGGGCTGGGCGGGTGGCTCGCCGTCGGCCTGGTCCTGGGATCGCTGTACTGCATGGTCCGCCGCCAGATCGACGTGCGAAGCCGGGCGCGCTGGGACGCGGAATGGCTGCTGGTGGAACCGTTGTGGAGCCACCGCTGAACGTCCCGCAGCCGAAAGGCCAATAGGAACACATGGCGGCGGCGCCGCGAGTCTTCCGGCGGCGCGGTGAATGTTCCGGCGGCGCGGTGAATGTTCCGGCGGCGCAGCGATCATCTACGTTGTCAACGACAATCTACGTTGTCTTGGTCGCGGCGGGTACCCGGCCGGGTAACAGCAACGACAGCGCGGCACCGGCCGCGCAGATCACCGCGGTGATCAGGAAGACCTCCCGATACTGGGTCAGCAGCGCGACCGACAATGCCTGCCGGTAATGGTCGACCTGCCTGGCGAACTCGTCCTGCGAGACCCCGATCGGGAGCGGGGTGGCCAGGTCCGCGGTCAGCACGTTGAAGCGATGCAAACCCCATGCGGTCAGGGCGGCGACGCCGACGAGCATGCCGGTCATCCGGGCGATGACGACCGCGGCTGAGGCTATCCCGTGCCGGGCCGGTGGAACCACGCGCAGCACGACCGAGGACACCGGGGCGATCACCAGGCCGAGGCCGACACCGGCGACGGCCAGGTCGGTGTCCAGCACCGGCAGTCCGAGAACATACTCGGCGGACAGGACGTCCAGCGGCCACCGGGAGATCAGCAGGTAGCCGGCTGCCGCCAGCGCGAGCCCGGCCGCCGACACCCATCGCTCCCCCACCCGCGTCGCGATCCAACCGCCGAGCACCGCTCCCACCGGCAACGCGATCAGGAACCTGCTGAGCATCGCAACCGCGGCGGCCGTATCCATGTCCAGCAGGGTCTGGGCAAACAGTTCGACATCGACCAGGGTGACCAGCAACGCGGCGCCCGCAGCGAAGCTGACGCCCAGGGTGGCCAGGAACGAGCCCATCCGGACGTCGGCGGGGTCGAACAACCGGGTGGCCGAATGACGTTCCCAGAGCACAAAGCAGATGACGACGACGGCCGCCGCAGCAAGGGTCACCGGCCCCCACGGCGGGAGCACGCTGCTCGCGGGGTCGGGGTTGTACAACGCCACCACGAGTAGACCCAAGGCAGCGGCCAGCAGCGCACCGCCGACCACGTCCACTGCGCCGGCCGGGTGCGCAGGCCGCCCCCCGGGCACCGACACATGGACGATCAGGATGGCCAGCAGGGTGAGCGGCAGATTGACCCAGAAGACCCAGCGCCAGCTCTCCGGTTGGATGTCCGCGAAGAATCGCCAGCCGCCGAAGGCGGCGGCAACGGCGACACCGTACAGGGTGCCCAGCACGCTGCCCAGTTCCTGTGCGGCTCCGACGACACCCAATGCGGTCGACCGCCGACGCTCGGTCCACAGATCGGCGACCAGAGCCATGGTGACCGGCAACAGCGCGCCGCCGGCGATGCCCTGCAGCACCCGGCCACCGACCAGCACCGGCAGGCCGACCGCGATCGCCGTCACCGTGGAACCCGCCGCGAACCCCACCAGACACGCCTGCAGCACCAACCGTCGACCGAACCGGTCGGACAGTTGAGCCAGCAGCGGCATGCCCGCGACGTAGCCGAGCAGATAGCCGGTCACGATCGGGGTGGCGCGTTGCAATCGGTTCACCGGGATGCCCAGGTCACGGACCATGTCGATGAGCAGGCCCACCACCACGTAGGCATCCAGGGCGGCCAGCAGGACGGCGGCTCCGGCGGCTCCGATCGCCAGGCGGCGCCGGAGCGCTGGGTCGGTCAAGGGTCGCTCGCGCCGGTCAGGCGGGAGGGGTGATGGTGACGGGGTTGTTCAGCGCGGACAGTTGCACGTCCACGGAGGCGGGTTTGCCGTCCGCGCCGTCGAGCGCGAACTGGGCGGAGGTCAGCTCCGACGAGGGTTGTTGCACGGTGAAGGTGCCCTTCACGTCGGAGGCGATCCCCGGGACCAGTGAGGTGACCACGGCCTTCGGCACCGTCCCGGACACGACCGCGCTCTGCTCGTCGCTGCTGACCAGGGTCGGGCCGGTGACGCTGGACAGCACCGCGGGCACGCCCTTGTCGGGTTTCAGGATGGCCGACGGGTCGTACACCTGGCCTGCCAGCGCTGCGGGAATCTGCGCGTAACCCCCGGTGGGTCCCTTCAGGTACAACTTCGAATCGACCAGCACGAACTCGACCTCGACGAGTTGGCCGAACTCCTTGATGGTTGCGCTGCCCTGCGCGTCTCCGGCGGCGGTCAAGTCGCCATCGGCGTTCTGCACGGTGAGATCGGGCAATTCCCCGTCCACCGTGATGGTGAAATGGGCACTTGTCACCGACGACATTGCCTTCGCGGAGGCGGTCAGCAGTTCGGTCGGGTTCGGTGGCGCGGTCGTGGCGGGTGCCGGATCCGACGATCCGGACGTGCACCCGGCCATCAGCGCGAGCACCGCGGCGACCCCCACTGCCGTGGCGCGGCGGAAGAGCATAGGTGGATGGTATCCGTCGACCGTCGACCGGCCGCTGACGACGACCAACGGGGTGCCGCCGCGCTGGGAAGTCCAGCGGAGCGGCACCCCGTCCGTCAGTGCTTTGTTACTGAAGGGCTGCTTTGTTACCGAAGGGCTGCTGAACGACCTCAGCCCAGGCTGATGACCTGACCCGGGTAGATCAGGTCGGCGTTGGAGATGATGCCCGAGTTGGCGGCGTAAAGGGCCTCCCACCCACCGGACACGCCCTGTGCGGCAGCGATCTCGTAGAGCGTGTCGCCGGACGCCACGGTGTACGTGCCGTCCGCGGCGTTGGACGGAGTCGTGCTTTGGCTGCTCCAGTCCGTGCTGTCCGAGCTGCTCGAATCGCTGCCGTTCGAGCTGTTCCAGTCGCTTCCGTCAGAACTGTTGCCCGAACCCTGGTCGCTGCTCGAGCTGGACGACTGGTCGCTGCCGGAGTAGTCCGAGCTGGACGACGAATCGCTCGACGAGGACTGGTCGGTGGAGGACGAGTCGCTGGAGGACGATGAGTCGCTCGACGAGGACGAAGCGGACGACACGCTACGCGCCGTCGAGCCCTCGCCTCCGCCGGCATAGGCGCACGTCCAGGCGCCCCAGCCCTGGCCGGCCAGGGCCTGCTCGGCGACGGCAATCTGCTGTTCGCGGGTGGCCAGATCGGCCCGGGAGGCGTACTGCTGGCCTCCGTAGGCGTCCCAGGTGGACTCGGTGAACTGCAGTCCACCGTAATATCCATTTCCGGTGTCGGTGGCCCAGTTGCCGCTGCTCTCGCACTGGGCAACGGAGTCCCACGTCGAATCGGGGGCTGCCGAAGCGCTCCCGGCGAGCCCGAGCGCAGCCGCGCCGGCGACGACGCCGACGGTTGCGCCGCGGTACGCCCAGACGCGGGCGCGGGAAATCTCCCGGTGACGGCCGGTGTGATGACGAGTCATGTACTTTTCCCCTGGCTGCGCCTGCGAGGTGAGCTGTCGGGTGCGGGCTCGACCGATCGCGCGCCCGACCTTGGCACGAACTGCGCAGCACGGGTGATGCGGCTTTCGACTCGCATGAGTCACCCTGCGTCAGCTGCTTGGTCAGGAATGTCGTAGCGCGAATGGGTCATGGGGATCGCCCGTCCGGCCGTCAGGCCGGATTAACCCCAAGGCAGCCGAAGCTGCCGGAGATGGGTTCCCCGCCGCTGTCCTGGCCTTTCTGTCGGTAGGTTCTCCTGGGCCGGATCGGACAGCGTTCGGCGCGGTTGGCCAGGAGGTGTGTGCAGGTCAGGCCGCAGAAACCCGCGACCGAAGCCGACCATACAAAGGCAAGATGAGAAGTCCAGGGTCGCGAATCCGACATAACGGATTGATATCGATCACGCAATTGCCAGGCTATTTCGACGTTTCCGCAGATAGCCAGGCGTGTCTTGATGGTGGCTCCGTCGATTTTCCGGCAGCGGAAAGTCTCATGAATTTCACCCGTTCGGGGCATGGATTGACGGGTTGTGCTCCAACGCTGGGCTCAGCAGGCACACAGGCAGTGAGTGCCGGCGCCGGCTCCAACGGGCCGGTGGAGCCCGCCGGTTTCGATGACGGGAGAAACTCCATCGGCCCAGGCCGCCCTGCTGTTGCGGTCGTCACCGCGGGTCGGCACGGTGATCCGGTGACCCGTGCGCGCAACGCCCGGCGCAGCGCCCTGCTGCCCGGTCTTGCGCAGTTCCGCGGGTACCGGCGGGACTGGCTGCGCGGCGACCTGCTGGCCGGCGTCACCGTGGCCGCCTATCTGGTGCCGCAGGTCATGGCGTACGCGGAAGTGGCCGGCCTGCCACCGGTCACCGGGCTCTGGGCGATCATCGGCCCGCTCGCGGTCTACGCAGTGCTGGGCTCGTCCCGACAACTCTCGGTCGGCCCAGAGTCCACCACCGCGCTGATGACGGCCGTCGTGTTGATGCCGCTGGTCAGCGGCGATCCGGTCAGGTATGCGGTTCTTGCCGCTGCCCTGGCGATCCTGGTGGGCGGCATCTGTGTCGTCGGGGGGCTGGCGCGGCTGGGTTTCCTGGCCGACCTGTTGTCCAAGCCCGTCCTCGTCGGATACATGGCCGGTGTCGCGGTCATCATGATGGTCAGCCAGCTCAGCAAGATCACCGGAGTGCCCATCGAGGGCGACGGGTTCCTGTCCGAGATGGGGTCGTTCCTGAGCAACCTCGGCGCCGTCCACTGGCCCACGCTGCTCTTGGCGGCCGGGTTGCTGGTGCTGCTGTTCATGCTCAGCTGGTTGGTCCCGCTCGCACCTGGGCCGCTCATCGTGGTGGTGCTGGGAGCTGTCGTGGTGGCGGTGTTCTCGTTGCAGGATCAGGGCATCGCGGTGGTCGGCGCGGTGCCGGTCGGGCTGCCCGTCCCGAAGATCCCGCAGGTCTCCGCGGCCGATGTCGCCGACCTGATCCTGCCGGCGCTGGGCGTCGCGATCGTGGGCTACACGGACAACGTGCTGACCGCACGGGCTTTCGGTGCTCGCCATGGCCAACAGGTGGACGCCAACCAGGAGTGGTTCGCCCTGGGCGGCGCCAACATCGCTGCCGGGCTGTCCCAGGGATTCCCGGTGAGTTCCAGCGGCAGCCGCACCGCGCTGGGTGACGCGGTGGGCAGCAAGACCCAGCTGTACTCCTTGGTGAGCTTGGCTCTCGTGCTGGTGACCCTGGTTGTCGCCGGTCCCCTGCTGGCCGGGTTCCCCAAGGCCGCGCTGGGCGCCTTGGTGATTTACGCCGCCGTGCGGTTGATCGAGATCGGCGAGCTGCGGCGCATCGCGCGGTTTCGGTTCAGCGAGTTCCTGCTCGCGATCGTGACCACCCTGGCCGTCCTCGGGTTCGGCGTGTTGTACGGCGTGCTGGTGGCGGTGAGCCTGTCGGTCGTCGATCTGCTCCGTCGGCTCGCCCGTCCGCACGACGGGATCCTCGGCTACGTGCCGGGAGTTGCCGGGATGCACGACGTGGACGACTACCCGGGCGCGCGGCAACTCCCCGGGCTCGTGGTGTACCGGTACGACTCGCCGCTGTGCTTCGCCAACGCGGAGGACTTCCGGCACCGCGCGCTGAATGCTGTGGACAGCGCGGACGGTGAGGTCGAGTGGTTCGTGATGAATGCCGAGGCCAATGTCGAGGTCGACATCACCGCAGTGGATTCGTTGGAGAAATTACGTCAGGAATTGCATGACCGCGGGATCACGTTCGCGATGGCGAGGGTGAAACAAGACTTGCGGCACGATCTGGACAGCGCCGGCCTGGTGGACAAGATCGGCGCGGATCTGATCTTCCCGACGCTGCCCACAGCGGTCGCCGGGTATCTCCGCGCCTACCTCGAACGACATGGCGGCCTACCGCCGGGGGTGCATCAGGTGGTCATTCCCCCCGATCCGTTGGAATTGGGTGACCCAGAGGAAACGTGACCGCACTGGACCCCGCCGGACCCCGCCGGACCCCGCCGGACCCCGCAGGACCCCGCCGGACCCCGCCGGACCCCGCCGGACCCCGCCGGACCCCGCTCGCCCAGACCCGAGCATCGGGGCAAGTCGCCGCACCGCCTCGCTACTCGTGCAGGCCGCCGTGCTGCATAGGATTGCATTTCTCGGCCGCCATCACGTACCAGCTCGTTGCTCCCACATGTTGAACCTGGAAATAGCCGAATCCGAAGCCGGTGTCGATCAGGCTGGACGCCGCCACCACCCCACCGTCGGCCGCCAACGCGGTGTGGCCGAGGGTCTGCCCCGAACCGACCTTGCTCTGCGCCGTGTGAATCTGGCACATCAGGCGCCGCGCCTTCGCTCGGTCGCCGCCACGGTTCCGGTCGGTCAGCGAGGTGGCCAGCTGCCCGGTGCCTTCCAACCACACACCGCCGGGATTGACGGTGCTGCCGTTGTACTGCGCCGTCGACGTCTCGCTGGCTGAGCTGAAGGTGACACCCGCGATCGTCGTTCCGTCGGGTAGTTGACTGTTCGGCGCGGACGGATCGTCGATGACGCGGAGCGCGCTTCCGGCCCATTCCAGGGCTCGGGCGTAACGCTTGTCCCGCAACGCCAGCCAGCTCCAGGTCTGCGGATCCAACGGCAGCGGGTCGGGATTGATGGTGATCCCATCGTTCGACCCGGCGTAGAAGGATCCCTTTGTCGGCTCCCACATCCTCTCGATGAATCCACGGGCATGGTCGCGTGCCTGCGTCCAGGAACGGTCTCCGGTCACCGACGCGAGCATTCCGAAGAATGACACGCAATCGATGTTGTGTTCGGTCGACACATTGGGCAGCGGCACATTGTCACCGTTCACCCCGAGGCAAAATCCACCGAGCGCCTTGTCGGAGTAGGCGTTGGCGATGATCCACTGTCCGATGCGGGTCGCCGTTTCAAGATATCGTTCATCTGCGGTGTGGTGGTGCAGATGAACCAAAGCGATGCCGGGCCATGCCATATCGCCCACCGCGGTGCCGGTGAATCCGAACTGCCCGCCAATGTTGGCGGTGCCGTCGGGCATCACGAAACCGTACGGTTGCGGATTGCCGTCGTAGAAGGTGTACGGTCCGACGTTGTACGCCTGCCGCAACCGGCCGTCGGTGTGGACCGGGTCGTGATCGACCGCGTACACGACGCCGTCCCCGAGGGTGCGGGCCAGGTCTTCGTACTGTGTCCCGCCGGCGAGGGCGGCACAAATCGCCAGCGCGTTGTCGTAGACGAAGGCCGTCGAGAAGAGCCCGAGCTGATCGGCATAGCTCTGCGCGAGCCGCGGTCCGGGGTTGGACATTGGGTAGGCGTTGCTGGCGATCCGCAGGAAGTCCAGCGCTCGACGGATCGATCGGGGCCCACGTTCACCGCTGAGCGAATCGGTGGCGTTCGACTCGCCGTCATCGATGCTGGAGGTGTGGTCGGCGGTGTCGCCGCCGGTATCAACGGTGTCGCCGCCGGTGTCGGCGGTCCGCGCGAACGCGGCCGGTGCGGTGAGCACGGCCGATCCGATCGCGACCGCGGCGCAGGCCCCGGTCAGAAACAACCTGCGCGACAGCAGGCTGGCTTCGGATTGGTCCTGGCCTGTGGGCGCGAGGGTCGACACGGTGGCGGCCGGGCGGAAGCTGGACAGATCTGCCATCAGGACTCCAGGACTCGGCGTATCGGCTCGTAATGTGGCGCGCACCCACCGTAGTGGAACCGGTTTCGGCAGGCGAGATGCGTGACTGGTTTGCACCTTTCTGCGTGGCCGATGCGTGCTGATGTCCGGCTTGCGTGCTGATGTCCGGCTCGCGCGCTGATGTCCGGCTCGCGCGCTGATGTCCGGAGCGAGCCTGGCTCAACCGCTTGGGTGCCGGTGATCGCTCCCCGGCGGCGCCATTGCTGGTGTCGCTGACCGGAGAGGGCGGACCCCGGCAGGCCAAGGTGGATCGGACGGCGTGCGACGTTGGATCGGTACGGCGTGCGACGTTGGATCGGTACGGCGTGCGACGTTGGATCGGTACGGCGCGCGACGTTGGATCGGTACAGCCCACCTGCGCTCCGTTGCCGCGAGGCAGCTACCGAGGGCGCGAAAAAGGTGTCCACAATTTCCACGATGCTCACGTTTCAGCGCAGGCCACAGAGTAGAATCGAACACAGATACAGACACGTCAACGGCTAGCGATGCGGGGGTGAACGGGTGACCGACCACAACGACCGTGACGCCTGCGGGTCGCGGTCTGCGTCCCGGGCCGGTGGCGATGGCTCCGTGCCCTGCAGGCCGCCGTGGCCGGAACTGGCCGCCGGGCCGGGATGTGTCGAGTCGATGACCGCGGTCACCGCGGTGGACCCGACCGATCTCTCGGGTGCAGAACTGGTCGACGCGATCGTGGCGTCGGAGAAAGCGCTGTCACTGCTGGCCGCGACGCAGATGCAGTTGCTGACCGAGTTCGCCCGCCCCGGTCGTGCCGGTGACGTCTCCGAACTGGTTGCCCAGCTGATGGACAAGGGTGGTCAAGGCCGGCGCCCGAACGGCGAGATCGACCTGGACACCGTGGAGACCCTCGTTCAGGAGCGGGCTACGTCGCTGGCCGCCGCGGAAGTCGCCGCCGCGTTGCAGATCTCCCCGATCACCGCCGGTTCGCGAGTCCGCAAATCCCAGGATCTCTGTGACGGCCTGCCCGCCACCGTCGACGCTCTGGCTGCCGGCCGGATCGACCGCGGTCGGGCCTGGCTGATTGCCGAACGCACCGCCCCACTCGCCCCGTCGCTGCGCGAAGCAGTGCAGGACCGGATCCTGCCCATCGCCGAAGACCGGTCCGCCGGGAACCTCCGCGGCCTGCTGGACCGCGCCGTGATCGCCGCCGACCCACACGCCGCCGAAAACCGGGAACGCAAAGCCAAACGAGACCGGGAACTGACCATGCGATCCCTTCCCGACGGTATGGCCACCGTCAAGGCCTACGCCCCCGCAGACGCCGCCGTGTCGATCTTCACCCTGGCCGACCTACTCGCCGGCCGGACCGGTATCGACGACGACCGACCCGCCGCAGCCCGGCGCGTCGACGCTTGGCACGACATCGCGGAACAACTCCTCACCCAAGGACACATCGATCTCACCGACATTCTCGATACCCCCGACCCGCCGGACGAAACCGAAACCGAACCCGTTACCGCTCAGAGCGTCTCGGGTCCTCAGAGCGATGTGTACATCGAGCCGGCCACCGCCGTGGGCGCCCATCCGAATGACGCTGCTCAGCCGAATGACACGAACGATCACGACGGCGAATCGGCGTCGGCGAACAATGTCGGCAATGCTGCACCCGGCAGACTTGCACCCGCGGAGGTGGCCGGCGCGGACACCGCCACCGAAACTCCCGTGACATCCACCGCCGCCCCGTCGGTGTCGGCAGGCGCAGCCCCCACCGCCGGTGCCGCCGTCACATCCACCGCCGCCCCGTCGGTGTCGGCAGGCGCAGCCCCCACCGCCGGTGCCGCCGTGACATCCACCGCGGTGTCAAGGATGTCCTGCTCGACCTGCGGCCGGCAATTCACCGACACGACTGAGACCGCCGGCACGACTGAGACCGCCGGGAACCGCCACCAGCGACGCAGCTCGCGCCGCGCCACCCGGCAAGGCCGCCGCCCACACCTGACCGTCACACTGTCCGCATCCACCCTGGCCGGACTCGACAAGCTCCCCGGACACCTGGAAGGGTACGGCGCCATCACCGCCGCCACCGCGCTGATGATCGCCCGGTCCGCCGCCTCCATCACCACCGTCCTGCTCGACGCCGCCACCGGCAGCATCACCGGCACCGGAACCCGCACCTACCGGCCCGCCCAAGCCACCCGCGATATCACCACCACCCTGGCCACCACCTGCCGGTTCCCGTCATGCCGACAACCCGCCTGGCGCTGCGACCTGGACCACCGCGACCCCTACAACCACGATCACCCCGGCCACGGCGGCCACACCGACCCCACCAATCTCGACCCCCTGTGCCGCGCGCACCATTTGCTGAAACATCACGCCGGCTGGACCAGCACCCGCGGCGCCGGTCACACGCAGATCTGGACCAGCCCCACCCGACACCACTACACCGATCCACCCCGCACCCTCACGCTGCCCGGCGAACTCCTCACCCCCACCCACGCACCGGCACCAGACCCGCAACCCGGCCGGCTCGCCAGCGAAAATGACCGCGATACCGCGGATGCCGACTGGGAAGGCCAACGACCCGACTTGCGCGACGCCGAATTCGGTGGCCCGTTCCCCGACACCATCCCCCTGAGGATCCTGGCCACCACCGCCCGCAGCCGCGTCCAACATGTCCGGGACATCCTCACCGCACCAAGACCAACGCCGCCCGACATCGACGAGCAAGACAGCGAGAAACAAGGCACCGAGAATCAAGACAGCAGCGGCAATTTCATCCCCGGCTCCGCCGACGACGACGCGGCCAGCAAGGGCCAACCCGGCGCCCCCCACGAAACACCGAAAAACCCCGACGAAACACCGAAAGACTTCGATGAAACACCGAAAGACCCCGATGAACCTCCGTTCTGAGGCGCATCGCCGGACACGTGTCGGCCGGGCCGTGCAGGGCGCCCGTCCCTGCCCCGCGGGTCGTGCCGATCAGCGGTCGCGCATACGCCCGTGCTCCTATCCGGTTCGCGGCCCCACCGGACGGGCGCTAGTGTCCGGTCCGCGTCCCCGCACAGGAAGGTCAGCCCAGTGATCGCAACCAGTGATCGGACACCGATGGAGCGGGGCGGCTCCGTCAGCGAGGCGCCTGCCGGACGAAGCCAGGACCCGCGAATGATGATGCCGGCCTGACTCGATGACCCCCCAGGCCCCCACCAGCCATGTGGTCCTCGCGACCGCCGACAACGACGCGTTTGGATCGCTACGTCGCCGACCAACCGCCCGTGAAGATCGCTACCGGATGGGACGCGAACTACGCCAGAAAGTCCCGCGGACATCGCTGGGAGACTGGGTACCGCCGATCGGCCGGCCCGATCCCGTCCAGCAGATCATGGATTCGCACGAGGGGCGGCTGGACTGGCTGATCCCGATTCGGGTCGGGCGGATGATCGCCACCCCCTATGGTTTTCTTCGGGGAACGGCGATCGTCATGGCCGAAGACGTGGCTCACCTCCCTGCGACCGGTATCACCCCGATCATTTGCGGTGACTCGCATCTGGGCAATTTCGGGTTTTACGCCTCGCCGGAACGGGATCTGGTCATCGACCTGAACGACTTCGACGAGGCCCACCCAGGGAGCTGGGAATGGGACCTGCGCAGGCTGGTCGCCAGTATCTGGGTCGCCGGCCGGCAGAACGGTGACACCGAGACCGATTGCGAGGCAGCGGTTCTCGAATGCGTCGACGCGTACCGCACGGAGGTCCGTGAGCTGTCCGAGCAGCCGCTGCTGGCCAGGTCCTACCAACGACTGGACGTCGATCGGCTGACCGAGACCACCTCCCACGAATCGCTGCGCGCGGAGATCGAACGCGCGGCCCGTCGTGCTCGCAACCGCACGAGCGACCGCGCGTTGCCGCGATTCACCGAGCAACACCAGGGCCGGCGCCGCATCGTCGAGGAGCCGCCCTTGATCACCCGGGTCAGTGACGCCGACGCGGACACGCTGGCCACCGCCCTGGACGAGTACCTGGGCACGTTGGCTCCGCATTGGCGGCGGGCTTTGGGCGGGTACACGCTGGTCGACATCGCGCACAAGGTCGTCGGGGTTGGCAGCGTCGGGCTCCGTGCCTACGTCGCGTTGCTGGAGGGCAGCAGCCCGGACGACGTGGTGTTCCTGCAGCTCAAGCAGGCCAGGCGTTCGGTGCTGGCCAAATACGTACACGGCGACTCCGCCTGGCACGCGCATCAAGGCCAGCGGGTGGTCGAGTACCAGCAAGCCCTGCAGACCGTCAGCGATCCGCTCCTGGGATGGACCAGCGCGGACGGTCGGCAGTACTACGTGCGCCAATTCCGCAACATGAAGGGCACGGTCGCGCTCGATTCGATCGACGGCTCGGCCCTCGTCGACTACGCCGGCATCGTCGGGCACCTGCTGGCCAAGGGCCACGCGAGAACCAGCGGCGCGTCGATGATCGCCGGTTACGTCGGGTCCTCCGACAAGTTGGACCGGGCGCTTGCCAGATTCGCCCGGTTGTACGCCGACCAGACCGAGGCCGACCATGCCACGCTGGTCCGGGCGGTCGATCGCGGGGTGCTGCCGGTGGAACGCGGGATCTGAGGCGATCTGAGGCACGCTCCACACGATGGACGGTTCTGGGATGGGCCGTGCTGCCCGGACGGGTTGAGAACGCGGACCCGGACAACCCCTTCCGAACGCGGACACGGACAACCCCCGGGCTGCTCCGCACGGAACGGATTATTCCGCGCGGGCCGACTGGACGAAGTTCGGCAGCCCGAGGGCCGGATGACTGTCCGGATTTCGCCTGACCGCCGCCCCGACGACCCGGAAGCGAACTTCCGCGGCCATCGTGCTCGGGCGAACATCCAAACCCTGTGTCGGGGAGGACGTTTGGTCCGACGGTGGGGATCGGCGGCCTAGCGGCCAGCCACCTCACGAGTCCTGTACGTCTTCAACGTTGGACCACCTCCTTCCTCGTGTATCAGCGAACGTACGTCGTGTTCGGAAAGGTTCGCAACGGTTTTGGCCGGCAATTTTCTGTGAGCGAACAGCCCGAGCGCCGCTGCGCCGACGGCGATCCGTCGTAGCACAATGGTGTCGGCACGGCGCCGGCGCATCAGCACGGCGCGGACGGGAGTACGCGATGCCGACCTGGCCGGAGGTTGTCGAGATCGCTTGCGGGTTACCCGGCGTCGAAGAATCGACCTGGTACCGAACCCCGGGACTCAAGGTCGCAGGCAAGGGCTTCGCCCGCCTGCGTACCGAGGCCGAGGGTGGACTGGTGCTGATGTGCAGCCTGTCGGAGAAGGCCGCCCTGCTGGAATCCGGCGATCCGGCGTTTTACACCACGGCACACTACGAAGGCTACGGCGCGATTCTCGTCAACCTGGAGCGCATCGACCGCAGCCAGTTGACCGAGCTGGTCCAAGAGGCCTGGCGAGTGAAGGCACCCGTGCAGCTCCGCACCGCCCGTGAGAGAGAGCGCTGACGCGCTCTGATCTGACGCCGACGTGCCCTGACGCCGACGGGCCCTGACGCCCGTGCTCTGAACCGGCCTGCCCTGACGCCCGTGCTCTGACGCTACCGCTGGTCGTACTCGTCGATCACGTGCATCGCGGCTTCTTCGGCGCTGGCACCGGCACCATCGATGCCGACGTCACCGGCGTAGAGATGCTTCTCGTGGTCGGCGTACCCACCGCCGTCGGAGTCGACGAGGCGACCCGCGCGCCGGTCCCCGACCTCATCCCCGCTCTCGTCGAACACATTGGTCGACTCTTCAGTCCAGACGTCGGGCTCTTCGGCCGCCAACAGGTCGTTCAGGCTGGACCCTCGGGCCGCTTCGGACTCGGTGGGCACGCTGACCCCAGGTTCACGGTCCGGAGGGGAGTAACCCTCGTCGAGAAGGTCCTCGATGCCTCGGTCCATGAGGGTGTCCTCGAGCGACAACTGCTCGGCCACGCCGTCGGCTCCATCGGTCTCGGATCCGGGTTCGGTCTCATCGATCTGGCTCATCAGGAGTCCTCTCCTTCCGGCGTCGCCTGGCGGCGCGGGAACCTGGTTCGTTCGATACCTCCACCGTAGACGCACCCGGCCGGGTACCGCGGAACCCGATGAAGATCGTTGACGTCGCCGCAGGATCAGGCGCCCAGCACGAACAACAGGAACGCCAGGAAGATCGCGACACTGAGCACAATTCCTGCGATCAGGCAGGCCACCACGAGAATTCCGATGCCGCGGAGCCGTCCGGGCATCAACGGGGCCAGCTCGTCGCGGTCAATGAGCTGTTGCAGGATTCCGGTCAGCTTGATGCCGCGCCACATGCCGCGGAGCAGCCGCAGCGGCCGCGACCTGCGCGGTCGGGCAGCGGCCGCGACGCGCCCGGCGGTGAGGTTCCGCGCCGCCCGTTCCCAGACGTCGCGCCCGGTGACCGCGGAGGCGAACGCGCCGGCCAGGGCGTCCGGCGCCGCAGCCACGGCCAGGAGCTGGTGTCGGCGCCACGCCAACCACGCGGCCAGGACGAGACCGATCACCGCCACAGCGATCCAGAACGGGTCGTCCGGACCGGGGCGCAACAGCGCCAGGATGATCAGCAGCACGCTCGGCAGGGCGGCGGTCAGCACGACCAGCCGCAACGGCACGCGGGTGGCCCTGATCACCGGGACCAGCACCCTGACCAGGTGATCGATGGTCTTGTCGCGGGCCACCGCCGCCGAGGCGACGGCCCGGCGGGTGCGCGACGGAGCGGCAGCCGCGGCAGCCGACGCGCCGGGCGCCGGGTCGAGCGGCGCGTCGGGGGATGGCTCGGGTCCCGGCTCGACGGACGTCATCCGGCCGCGGACTCGGCGGGGCTGGTGTCGTCGTCGCTGCCGGCCGGACAGTCGGCGTCGTCCCCGGCCAGCGCCGCGCAATTCTCCGCGGCCAGGCGCGCGCCCACGGCCTCGCCGACCTCGGCCAGCACCTCGAGTTGGGCGGGGGTGAGCAGATCGATCACGTACTCCCGGACGGCTTCGACATGGCCCGGCGCGGCCCGCTCGATCGTGCTCTGCCCGTGCGGGGTGAGCGCCACCATCAGGCCGCGGCCGTCGGTGACGCAGCCGCGCCGTTCCACCAGTCCTCGGGCCACCATCCGTTTGATGTGGTGGGACAACCTGCTCTTCTCCCACCCGGTCGCCCGGCCCAGCTCACCGGCGCGCAGCACACCCGCGGGCGACTCGGACAGGACGACCAGCACCTCGTAGTCGGCGGTGGACAGCGCCGAGTCACGGGTCAACTGCCGGTTCAACGCAGCGGCCAACGGCCACCCGAGTTGGTGCAGGGCGCGCCACGCGCGGGACTCGGGCGCGGTCAGCCACCGTGGCTGCGACGTCACACCCGCTCCGGACATGAGGACCAGTCTAGACCAAACGGTTGATATGTCATCCGGATGTCCGAGGAGACATCACTCATCGGGACGATTCTGCGGTTCGAAGACCGGAACGTCACCGACGATCGGGTTCGTCCGCCGCGACGGCGCGAGATACTTGGTGGTCAGGTTGACCAAAGTGGCCAACCGGTTCCGGTTACCCAGCAGCATGACGATGTGCACGAACAGCCAGGCAAGCCACGCCAGTGACCCGGTCAACCGGAGCGACCTGCCCCTGATCAAGGCGATGTCGGCGATGGCCGCCCGGCGCCCGACCGTGGCCATCGTGCCCTTGTCGCGGTAGTGGAATTCGCGGGTCGGACGGCCGCAGACGAGCGCCGCGATCTGCTTGCCGGCATGCTTGCCGCCCTGCAGCGCGGGCTGCGCCAGCTGCGGCAGCGGATTGGGGGACAGCGCGACGTCACCGACGGCGAAGATGTTCTTGAAACCGGTGACCCGCAGATCGCTGTCGACCGTGATGCGGCCCCCGCGACCCTGCGGCAGGCCCCAGGTCCCGACGACCCTGGGGATGGCGACGCCTGTCGCCCAGATGACCACCCCGGCCTTGAGGAACTCGCCGCTGCCCAGCAGTACGCCGTGCTCGGTGACCTCGGACACCGAGGTGTTCAGCCGCAGTTCGACTCCGCGTTCGCGCAACGCCCTGGCTGCGTACTCCTGCAACGACGGGGGGAACGGTCCGAGCACCTTGTCGGCCATCTCGACCAGCACGATGTGGGTGCGGCGCGGGTCCAACTCCGGGTAGATCGCGGCCATCGAATCGTTGCGGAGTTCGGCCAGCGCACCGGCCATCTCCACGCCGGTGGGACCGGCACCGACCACGACGATCGCCATGTCCTCGTTGTTGTTGGACGCCGCCGCGTGCTCGAGGTTGGTGAAGATCTCGTCGCGCAGCTTCAATGCCTGCGCCCGGGTGTAGATGGCCCGCGAGTTCTCCTCGGCGCCCTTCGTGCCGAAGTAGTTGGTGGTCGCCCCGGAGGCGATCACCAGGTAGTCGTAGTGCAGGTTGCCGCCCTCACCGAAGGTCAGGATCTGCTCGTTCGGGTCGATGCCGACGACGTCACCCTGCCGAAAACTCACGTTCTGCTGCGACATGCGGGTGGCGCGCAGGAAGAACGTCACGTCTCCCGGGTTCAGCCCGGCGGTGGCGACCTGGTACAGCAAGGGCTGAAAAGTGTTGTAGGTGTGTCGATCCACCAGCGTCAGGTCCACGTCCGACTCGGCCAGGGCCCTGACCGCGGTGAGCCCGCCGAAGCCACCTCCCAGCACCACGACATGCGGGAGTCGACGGGCCGACGACGGACGAACTGAGGTGCTCGGTTCGGTCATGGTGGTTCCCTCGTGATGAACTCCGACGGTTGGGGCGGTACTGCCTGGTAGAGGCGTCGGGTGCGCCGTGGTCACTGGATGGCTGACTGTACCGGCGCCCCAGCCGCGGGACGACCGGTACCTGCATGCCGCACAAGCCATGGCCGTGCGCATCGCACAACCGCGATACCCCGGCAACCGCAATACCCCGGCAACGGCCGGGCCAATCGTGGTCAGCCAGGGGCCACAGTCTCCACGGCGATCGCGTAGGCGCTCACCAGCATCATGTCGATCACGATCGACACTCCTTGCCAGAACGCCCACGACGCCGCGGGCCCCATGCCTGCGGTGTCGAAACCGGCGGCGGCCAGCAGGACCGCGACGCCGCTCACCGTCGTCATCGCGGCGAGCACCCAGGACACCCGGCGCCAGGCCGGAGCGGCGAACCACATCGCAGCGACCACGCCCAGCGGCAGCGCGACCATGGCCGGCACCGCGCCGACCATGTGCACCTTGGCCTGGACAGACACCTGCGGTCCGCCTTCGTCCGTGCGCACCACGGCCATCAGCAGGCTGCCGGCATATCCGAGAGCCAGCAGCCACCGGGCCGGACCCGGCACCGGCCGGTATCGCAGCAGCAACAGCGGCGCGGAGGCCAACACCACCACCCAGACCGAGAACAGCCAGCCGTGTGGTCCGATCCCGTACTGGGACAACGAGATCTCCGGGGGAAACGGGTCGCCGGCGACGATCTGGACGAGAACCCACAGCACCCACGCCACCGCCGCGCACAGCTGTCCGGCGACCTTCCAGGCCTGCATCGACCCATGATGTCCGGCCCGGGAAGGGCTCGGCACCCAGGTCTGCGAAGCGCGCTTCAGCCGGACGATGTCCGCGGCGGTGCCACCCCATCGAGCTGATCCACGATCGACTGCACACACTCGTCGAGGCGGCTGACGTCGCTGGCGATCTCGTCCACCTCGGTCCTCGAGGTCAGCGGCACCAGCAGCCGCCGGCGCAACTCCTCATGCTGGTTGGCGGCCCAGGTCAGATGCTCGACGATGTCCTCCCGCCCGGCCGTCTCGACCTGGGGTTCCAGCGCCTCCAGAACGGGACCCAGCTCGTCGAGCCGCTCGGCCAGCCCGCCCGTGAGGTCGGCGAACTCCGCCGGGTCCTGCGGTGTGCGTCGGCGACCCACCCTGATGCGGCCGACAACCCCGGCGGCGATCACCAGGATGATGGCGCCGATCAGCACGATCGACCACGGGAACGGTTTCTCGGTGGCCACATCGGTGTAGGCCCGGACCGCGGCGGGCGGGTCAGCAGCCTCCGCCGCAGCCGTCCGGGCCGCCTCGTCCGCCGAGTTCGACACGGTGGTGCTGCGCGACCCGATCGCGTCCGGGGACACCACGAGCACCGTCCCGCCCGTCTGGACCTGGACAGCGCCGGCGATCTCCATGGCCTGCTGCCCGGTCAGCGAACTGGCCACCGAGACGACGGACAGCCCGAGACCGTCGGTGCGAGCCTCCGCAACGGCGTCGGCCAGGTCTGTTTCGGAACCGGACCCACCCAGCACCGCGACGTGATCGTCGCCCAGCGCCGCCACCGCCGCGTCGACGTCGACCCCACCGATCACCTCACCGCCGGGGGAGTCGATTGCCGTCCCATCGACCGACCCGACGACGAACGGTTCCGGCGCGGGCATTTCGTGCGGGTGCGACGCTGCGGGCACGATGACCGCAGCGGCGGCTGCTGGGGCAGATCCGGCGAGCAGTATCGAGGCGGCCACCGCGGCGCCGGCCACGATCGCCCGGGCGCGTGCTGTCATGTTGATCGCCACGCTACCCCGGGTGAGGTGACATGCACCGGTGAACGGCCGCGGAGGTCACCGCACCAGGATGATCGCCACGCCGGACAGCGGTGCCCGGGTCAGGCGCTCGTCGCTCCGTGGACATCACCCACCGACCACATCACCCCAGGACGGCCAGGTCCCACCCGGCGTGCTGGTGGTGCGGGCGGCCAGCAGCGCCCGGACGATCGCCCGGGTCACGACATCGGCCGCGGCCGTGAGGATCTGGTGGAATTCGAGCAGGTCAGGTTCGGGCGGGCTGGATCCTGACCCGCCGGTGGCCACGCCGAACACCACGTCACCGTCGACCATGGTGTGCACCGGGTTCAGCGCACGGGCCATCCCGTCGTGGGCGACGGTGGCCATCCTGCCGCAGCGGCTTTTCGTCAGGTTCGCGTTCGTCGCCACCACGGCAAGGGTGGTGTGCTCGATCGCCTCCTCCGGGCCGAACGAGAACACCGGGCCCCCAGGACGTCGGTACACGACCTCCGTCAGATCGGCCAGCCGCTCCGCAGATGCAACCGGCGGCGGCGGCCCGTCAACCGGCAGCAGCTGCCTGGCCCCCAGCAGGTCGCCGGTTCTGGGGTCGATCGGTGAACCCGCCGCGTTGCACACCACCAGCGCGGCAACGACAACCCCGCCGGCCAAGGTCACCGAAGCCTGGCCCAGGCCGCCTTTGAGATTGCCGGCAACCGCACCTGTTCCGGCACCGATGCTGCCCACTGCGGCCGCGCCGGTGTCGTCGGAGAATTCGTCCTGCAGCGCGGCGCGCAATGCCGCCCGGCCGAATTCCGCCGTAGGACGGGCCCGGAAGTCACCTCCGCGGCCCAGATCGAAGATCACCGCACCTGGCACGATCGGCACCACCTCGCCGGGTCCGGTACCGACGGACAGGCCGATGCCGCGTTCGGCCAGGCCGTCCATCACGCCCGTGCACGTCCCCAGGCCGTAGGCGCTCCCGCCGCTGAACACCAGAGCGTGGACGGATTCGACCGCCGCGGTCGGGTTCAGCAGATCTGTCTCACGCGTGCCGGGCCCGCCGCCGCGCACCTCCACGCCCGCCGTCATGCCGCGGTCCGGCGCCAGCACGACCGTGGTCCCGGTGAGAAACCCGTCCCCGATGGCGGTGTGGTGGCCCACCCGGATTCCCGGGACGTCGACGAGAGCGTTGCGAGCCATCAGCCTGCGCCCGACAGAAAATGCCGGGCGGCCGCGATGTAGGCGCGGGTGCTGATCAGGATGTCGTCCACCTCGACGAACTCGTCGGCCTGATGAGCGATCCATTTGCCGCCCGGTCCGTAGACCACCGTCGGCAGTCCCGCGTCACGGGACAGTATCGTGCCGTCCGTGGTGCCGGGAACCCCGCCGAGGACCGCCGGCCGGCCGGTCGCCGCATGGTGACCCGCGAACATCGCCTGCACCACGGGCGCATCGACCGGGGTGTCCACCGGCGGGCGGTCGTCGATGACCGTCAACCGGGACTGCAGATCGGCTTCCGCGGCGAGGGTGTCGGCCAGTCGCGTGATCAGCTCGATCAACAGTCGATGATCCACACCGGGCACGGTGCGGATGTCCAGCGCGAGCGTCGCGGTGGCTGGGATGACGTTGATCTGGCCATGGGAACCCGCCGAGAGCACCGTCGGGGTCAGCGAGAACTCGCCCAGCAACGGGTGCGTGCCGGTCTGCGCCCTGATCGCATGCTGGATCTGGTCCAGCCCGAGCAGCAACGACCCCACGGCCGGCACCGGGTTGCGGCCCATCTGCGGCATGGCGCCGTGGGCCATCGACCCGATCAACTCCACCTGCAGACGGATGGCACCCTTCGCGACCGGGCAGACCTCACCGCCTTCCGGCTCGCAGACGATCACGCCGTCGATGACGCCCCACAGGTCGGCGTTCACGTCGCCGGCAAAGTACTTGGCGCCGAGCATCATGCCTTCCTCGTCGGCCAGCGCACCGAGCAGGATCCGGCCGTTGAACCCGCCGAGTTGCACCGCTCGAGCAGCGTGAATCATGGCGGCCACACCGGATTTCATGTCCGCCGACCCTCTGCCGCGGAGCCGGCCGTCCACCACGTCACCGCCGAAGGGGTCGAAGGACCAGAGGCCCGGATCGGCCTCGGTGACGACGTCAAGATGGCCTTCGAACATCAGCGTGCGGCCGGCCCGGGCGCCGTGGATGACCGCGATGACGTTGGGTCGCCCCGGCGCCACCTCGGTGACGGTGACGTCCCAGCCGAACCCGCGCATCGTCCGGGCGATGAGTTCGGCGGCCGGGGTTTCCACCAGCTGCGCCTCGGGTCGGTGCACGGTCCGCAACTGGACCAGGGCAGAGGTCAGCGAGGTGACTGCTTCGAGGTCGAACTCCTCGGTGAAGGACTGGTCTCCGCGGAATTCGCCATTCGCGGCGCCCTGCCCTGGTGTCACCGCAGCAGCTGCGCGAGATCATCTGCCACCGTGGCGATCTCACCTCGACGGGCTTGGTAACGGGCCAGCTCGGCGGGGTCCATGCCATAGCCGTGCTCGGCCGTCGGGAACGCCCGCGAGCGGACGTCTTCGGCGTATCTGGCCACACCCTCGTTCATGGCGTCCTGCAGGTCGGCGTAGCGCCGGACGAACTTCGCACCTGCGCCGTCCCGAATTCCCAGCAAGTCGTGGAACACGAGTACCTGCCCGTCCGCCGCCGGACCGGCGCCGATCCCGATCACCGGGATCCGTAGCAGCGGCACCAGGTCGTCGGTCAGCACGCTGGGTACTGCCTCGAACACGATGCTGAAGCAGCCTGCGGCCTGCAGATCCAGGGCACCCCGGGCGATGGCGAGCGCCGACTCGACACTGCGGCCCTGAGCGCGGTAGCCGCCCAGCGCGGTGGCCGTCTGCGGCGTCAGACCGACGTGGCCGATGACCGGCACGCCGGCACCGACGATCGCTCTGGCCCTGCTGACCGACGCCGGACCGCCACCCTCCAACTTGACACCGTCGGCACCGGCCTCCTTGACGAAACGCACCGCGGTCGCGACGGCCTGCTCGTCGCTCACCTCGTACGAGCCGAACGGCAGATCGGCTATCAGCAAACCAATCTCGGTGCCGCGCCGGGCCGCTTTGGTCAGCATGATCATCTCGTCGACCGTGACGGCCACGGTGCTCGGATACCCGAGAACCGTCATGGCTCCGGAATCACCCACGAGCACCACGTCGACACCCGCGGCCTCCGCGGCTCGCGCACTCGGATAGTCGTAGGCCGTCACCATGACGATCGGCCTGCCGGATCGTTTCTGCTCGAGCAAACCGGGAATGGTCACCGGCCGCCGCCCGTTGTCGGCGGATGGACGAGTGGACATCGGCTGCTCCTTTGCTGGCCTGTCGCTGAAGTCGCGCGTATTCAAGTCAAACCGCCGCGACGGCAGCGATGTTCCATTGCACCACCGGAAGAGCCTGGCGGGCTGCCAGGTGTGACCCACCACACCAGTCGCGGAGGTCACCGCACCGACGGCGGGGCCTCCAGCCGCACATTGTCGATCAGCCTGGTGTCGCCGATCTGGGCCGCGACCAGCAGCAACGCGGACCGTGCGCCGACGGTGCCGGCCGGCAGGAAGGTGTCCGCGTCGACCAGGGCGAGGTACTCCGGGGCGATCCGGTGCTCGGCGAGGATCCGGCCGGCCTCGACCAAGATCACCTCCGCGCGCCGTTCACCGCCGGAGGTCATCTGCTGCGCGCGGCGCAACGCGGCGAACAGACCCACCGCCCGGGCGCGCTCGGCCGGATCGAGCCGGCGGTTGCGGCTGGACATCGCCAGGCCATCGGGTTCGCGGACGGTGGGCACGGTGACGATCTCGGTGTCGATGTTGAGGTCGGCGACCAGCGCCCGGACCACCCGTGCCTGCTGAGCATCCTTGGCGCCGAAGTAGGCCCGGTGCGGGGCCGCCATGCCGAGCAGCTTCGTCACCACCGTGGTCACTCCGCGGAAGTGCCCGACGCCGCGTTGCGCGCCCTCCAGGCTCAGCACGATCGGCCCGTCCAGTTGCACCCAGGCGCTGAACCCCGGTGGGTACACCTCTTCGGCAGGCGGTGCGAACAGCAGATCGACCCCCACCCCGACGGCCAGTTCCGCGTCGGCAGCTTCCTCCCGGGGATACGCGGCCAGATCGGCCGGGTCGTCGAACTGCGCCGGGTTGACGAAGACCGACATGACAACGACGTCGTTCTCCGCCCGGGCACGCCTGGCCAGCTCGAGGTGCCCGTCGTGCAGGGCGCCCATGGTGGGCACCAGCGCTACCGAGGCCCCCGCCGAGCGCTGCGTCGACAATGCAGCGCGCAGATCGCGCACGGTGCGGACGGTCTTCATGGGCTGGTCGTCTCCGATGCGCGAGATGCGGGGGGATCGCCGGACACTGTCTCATCGAGAGTGCCGTTCCGCACCGCCGGGCGCACCTCGGCCCGGGTTCCGTCCCGCTCGGCCAGCATTTCCGTCGCCGACACCAGCGCATCGAACAGCGCCAGCAGGTCGGGGGTCCGGGTGGCGACGGCGTCTCGGTGCAGGTTCACCGTGCGCGTGTCACCCCGGGCGACCGGGCCGGTGAGCGCGGCCGGACCTGCTGCCCCCCAGTTCTCCAAGGCGGCTCGGGCCAACGGCACGAGGACGTCTCGGTCCAGGCCCGCGGTGGCCATCAGTTCGGCCGCCGCGTCCTGCACGGTGATCAGGAAATTGGCGGCGATGGCGGCGGCGGCGTGATAGGCCGCCCGATCGGAGTCGGCGACCTGCACCGCGCGCAGGCCCAGCGCCCCGGCCAGTGCGCGGGCGGCGGCCAACGCCCGCGGGGTGCGGCCGGCCACCGCGGCGGTGACCCCGCGGAAGTCGGCGCCGTCCCGGGTGACCGTCATCAGCGGGTGCAGGCTGAACCCCTCGTGGTCGCCCAGGACGTCCAGCCGCGACGCCCCCGAGCAGTGACCGACCAGCACACGCTCGGCGGTGATCGCGCGGGCAGCCGCGGCGATCGCGTCATCCGGCACGCACAACAGCACGATGCCCGCGCCGCCGCCGGTGTAGCCACGCCCGTGCGGCCCCGTCACCGGCACCCCGGCATCGCCCAGGGCAGCGGTCAGCGCGGTGCCCAACCGGCCGGCGCCCACGATCGCCACCGGCGCGGGCAGCTCGGCGGCCGAAGCGGACCGTGTCGACGTCAGCGTTGTCCGGCCCCTTACTGTGCGGGTTCGTCCGCGTCGTCCCGGCCCGGATAGGCCTGGTTGGGGTAACCACCGGCCTCCGGGTACTCCTGTTCGGGTGCCTGGACCTGCGGAAGTTGTTGCGGCACAGCGGGTTGGATCTCGGCGCGGTCGCGGTAGGCAGCCGCCCGCGCTGCGTCCTGGTCGGCGATCGTCACCGCGGCCTCCCGCTCGACGGCCCTGACGGCCTCGGCCACCTCCTGCGCCGACGTGCCCTCGAACCAGTCCGCGACGTCGTCGTCGATGTCCCCCGGCCGGGACTTCGGCCGGTCGGGATCGACCGGTTCATCCGCGGGGGGCTCGTACCGGAAGACCCCGTCATCGCCCTTGGTGCCGAGCATCCGGGCGAACCCCTCGAGCGACTTGGAGAAGTCGCTGGGGATCATCCACACCTTGTTCGCGTCGCCCTGCGCCATCTGCGGCAACGTCTGCAGGTACTGGTAGGCCAGGAGTTCAGGGGTCGGCTTGCCGGCCTTGACGGCGGCGAAGACCTTCTCGATGGCCTTCGCCTGGCCCTGGGCCTGCAGGTAACGGGCGGCGCGCTCACCCTGGGCGCGCAGGATGCGGGACTGCCGCTCGCCCTCGGCCGCCAGGATCGAGGACTGTTTGGCACCCTCGGCGGTGAGCACAGCGGCCTGCTTCTGGCCCTCGGCGGTCTTGATCGACGACTCCCGCAGGCCCTCGGAATTCAGGATCATGGCCCGCTTGTCGCGGTCGGCGCGCATCTGCTTCTCCATCGCCTCCTGGATGGAGGGGGGCGGATCGATCGCCTTCAGTTCCACCCGGGCGACCCTGATCCCCCACTTTCCGGTCGCCTCGTCCAGCACCCCGCGGAGTTGACCGTTGATGGAGTCGCGGCTGGTCAGCGTCTGTTCCAGGTTCATGCCGCCGACCACGTTGCGCAATGTGGTGGTGGTGAGCTGTTCGACCGCGACGATGTAGTTCGCGATCTCGTACACGGCCGCCCGCGGGTCCGTCACCTGGAAGTAGACGACCGTGTCGATCGAGACGGTCAGGTTGTCCTCGGTGATCACCGGCTGCGGCGGGAACGACACCACCTGTTCGCGAAGGTCGATCCGGGCCCGGATGCGGTCGACGAAGGGCATCAGCCACACCAGGCCCGCCCCGCTGGCCTTGTTGAACCGGCCCAGGCGTTCGATCACGGCGGCCTGTGCCTGCGGGATGACCTTGACCGAACGAATCAGGACCACGACGACGAGCACAACGATGATGATGGCGACGATCAGAACCGGATCCATGCTGGTTAAGGCCCCCAAATCACGACCGCGGTGGCGCCGCGGACCTCGACGACAGTGACAGACGTACCTGGCGGCAGCGGGCGATGTCCGTCCATGCCGACCGCAGACCAGACCTCACCGCCGATCTTGACCTGGCCACCGTCGGAGTCGACGGTGGATGTCACGGTTGCCTTGGATCCGATCAGCGCCTCGATGCCGCTGCGGATCTGTGCGGGCTGGTAGTACTTGCGCAGCAGCATCGGCCGCAGTCCCACCACCAGCGCCACCGAGGACAGCGCAAAGACCAGGAGCTGCAACCACAACGACCCCGGGAAGAGCAGCGCCACGCCCGCCGTCACCAGGGCGCCGCCGCCCAACATGAGCAGCACGAATTCGGCACCGAGCACCTCGGCGATCGACAGCAGTACCGCGCCGGCGAACCAGACCCATGCGGACATGAATTCATCCTGCCAGAGCGAAGACACCTGCCTCTGGTTCATGTCGTCAGGGCTCGGCGACGAAGTCGATCAACCGCTCCATCGCGGTGATCAACGGGGTGTCCAGATCCCGGTAGCTGCAGACCGCGCCGTTCACCCGGCCCCACATCGTGCGGGTGTCCGTGATGCCCAACGCGGCGCACACGCCGGTCTTCCAGTCGGTGCCGCGCGGCACCGTCGGCCACGCCGCGATCCCGACCGCGGCGGGCCGCACCGCCTGCCAGATGTCTATGTAGGGATGACCGGCGATCAACACCGACGGACCGGCCGACGCGCGCACCGACTCGGCGATCCGATGCTCCTTCGAACCGGGCACCAAATGGTCGACCAGCACGCCGAGGCGGCGCCCGGGACCGGGACCGAAAGCGCCGACCACGGCCGCCAGGTGATCCAGCCCCTCCAGGGGCTCCACCACGATGCCCTCGACCCGCAGGTCGTGGCCCCAGACCCGTTCGACGAGGGCTGCGTCGTGGACTCCCTCCACCCAGATCCGGGCCGCCTTGGCGGTTCTCGCGCGGCCCAGGGCCACGGCGCGGGATCCGGACGCGGACTGCCGGGGCCGGGCCGGTCGGGTGGCGGCGGGGCGCACCAGGGTGGCGGGCGCGCCGTCGACCAGGAACGCCCCCGCGGCGAGCGGGAAGACCCGGCGGCGGCCTTCGCGGTCCTCCAGCGTCACCGCGGTCGACGTGCAGGCCACCACCGCGCCGCAGAAGCCGGAGAGCGGGTCCTCGGCCACGACGTCCGCGGTGGCGGCGATCTCGGCGGCGACCCCGGCCTTGCGTGGTGCCGAGAGCACGTCAGGGCCGTAACGGTCAGGGCTGTTGGGCACGGAGCGCCACGCTACCCGGCTCGAAGGTCGGGGCGGCTGAGCCGAACCCGCGTGTCGATTCCGACCGTGGCTGCGGTGAGTGTGGCGGCGGGATGTACCCGGAATGTGCACGGCCGGGTCGCCGGACCGAGCGTGACGTACGGTAGCCCTCATGTCCGGAATCGGCGCCCTTCGCGCGGCCACCACCGTGGCCCTGTGGGCCGCGGCGTGGCAGGGCGGGGCCAGCGCGGACGAGGTGCTGGCCGCCGTCGACGATGCCGGGCACCGCGCCGGTGTGCGTGCCGCGTCCGGCGAGATCGCCGACGTCACCGGCCTTCCCGGGCCCGGATGGCCCAGTGCCGGGTCGTCGTCGCTGCTGCCGCTGTTGCGGCGCGGTGGCCGGGCCGAACTGCTGTTACCGCGGCCCGGCGACATGCGAGGTCTTCCGGTCGGGGGCGACATCGCCGTGGCTGCATTGGATGCGGGCGCGGTGGTTCGGCTCCCGGCCATCGACATCGGCCTGGTGCCCAGCGACGGTCAGTGGCGCGCGTTCCGCTGCACGGGTGAGCACCCGGCGCCGAGCCTGGGCGAGGCGCACGATCTGCTGGACGTCGCGGTCGGGCAGGCAACCATGTCGCTCACCGCGCTGGACGTCGCCCGTGGTTCCGCGCACGCCAGGGAGATGGTGCGGCAGATGATGCTGGCCGAGGCCGTCAGCTGCCCGCCGGGCACCCCTGCCGGCGCGTCGGCGTTGCTGGCGACGTCCATCTCGTTGCACGCACTGCTGAACGTGGCCAACGGCCAGGAGACCGGCGCCGTCAGCTCCCACGAACTGGCGGTGGTCGACGACGCCCTCCGGCCGCTGGCGGCCGCGGTGGGTGAAGCCCGCCGGGCTGCGGTCGCCGCTGCCGTCGCTGTGCTGAGCGACCAGGGCACCGATCGGGTCCGTTCCGCGCGGATCCCACGTCAGGTCAGCCGCCGCCGATCCGGCTGATCGGCCGGCTGGCGCCGCACCTCGGAGATGCCGAAACCCAGCGCATGGAATCCGCCGTCGACCATCACCATCGACCCGCTGGTCGCCGGGAACAGGTCGGACAGCAGGGCAACCGCGGCCCGGGCCACCGGGGTGGGATCGGACGTGTCCCAGCCCAGCGGCGCGCGCCCGGTCCACCCGTTCTCCAGGTCGGCGAACCCTGGGATCGACTTGGCGGCCATCGTCTTGATCGGGCCGGCACACACCAGGTTGACCCTGATGCCCTGCGGGCCGAGATCGCGTGCCAGATACCGTGTCACGGATTCCAGCGCGGCCTTGGCCACCCCCATCCAGTCGTACGCCGGCCACGCCTGGCGGGCGTCGAAATCGAGCCCGACGATCGAACCGCCCGCTGACATCAGCGGCAGGCACGCCACCGCGAGCGCCTTGAGCGAATAGGCCGACGTGTGCACCGTGGTCGCCACGTCCTCCCACGGACAATCCAGAAAGCTCCCGCCGAGCGCGGCGGCCGGCGCGAAACCGATCGAATGCAGGACCCCGTCCAGGCCGTCGACGTGCCCGCCCGCCCGCTCGGCCAACGAATCCAGCTGCGCCTTGTCGGTGACGTCCAGCTCGATCACCGGGGCCGGCTGCGGCAACCGTTTGGCGATGCGCTCGACCAGCGACAGCCGGCCGTAGCCGGTCAGCACCACGGTGGCGCCCTGCTCCTGGGCCAGCCGCGCCGTGTGGAAGGCCATCGACGCCTCGGTGATCACTCCGGTGATGAGCAGGTTCTTCCCGGACAGGAGTCCGGTGCCGAGCTGATCGGTCATGGGCTGGTCCTCATCGTGTCACTCGTGGGCGGGGCGGGCAGGCGGGCGCGGTCGGTCAGTGTCCCATGCCCAGTCCACCGTCGACGGGAAGCACGGCGCCGGTGATGTATCCCGCGCCCTCCGAGGCGAGAAACACCACGGCAGAAGCGATCTCGGACGGGTCGGCATAACGGCGCAGTGGCACCTGGGCGATGATCTGGGCGCGTCTGGGCTCCGGCAGTGCCCGCGTCATATCCGTGTCCACGAAGCCGGGTGCGATGACGTTCGCGGTGATGTTGCGGGAACCCAGCTCCCGCGCGACCGACCTGGCCAGCCCGACCAGCCCGGCCTTGGACGACGAGTAGTTGGCCTGGCCGGCGCCACCGGACAGACCGACCACCGATGAGATGAAGATCATCCGGCCCCAGCGTTTGCGCAGCATGCCGGTCGCGGCCCGCTTCGCGACCCGGTACGACCCGGTCAGGTTGGCGTCCAGCACCCGGGTGAAGGCGTCGTCGCTCATCCGCAGCAGCAGGGTGTCGTCGGTGATGCCCGCGTTGGAGACAAGCACCTCGATCGGACCCTGGGACTTCTCGACCTCACCGAACGCCGTGTCGATGCTGGCGGGGTCAGTGACGTCGCACAGCACGCCGGCAAGGCCCTCCGGCGGCTCGCCCGAGCGGTGGGTGACGGTGACCCGGTGGCCCGCCTCGGCCAGCGCACGGGCGATGGCCAGCCCGATCCCGCGGTTGCCGCCCGTCACCAGCACCGAACGGCCGGCCGGGGTGTCTGGGACGGGTGCGGTCACGGGGGTGCCTCCAGGCGGGGGTGTCAGTGCGTGGGTGCCGGGACGACCCTATCGGCCGTCGGCGGATCCGGCCGTCCAGCGCGCGGCCCGGTGACCGGCGCGGCGGGGCGCCCGGCCGGTCAGGGGATCCTGGCCGACATGCCCAGCGCTGCCGCGGCACCGAGGATGACCAGGGCTGTCCCGGCGATCATCCACGGGCGGGAGACGTCGCGTTGCTTGACCTCGTAGCCGATCTGCTCGCCGAGCTGCGCATACACGGACTTCAGTTCCTGCGAGGTGGCGGCGGTGTGGAAGTCGCCGCCGGAGATCTGCGCGATCTGCTGCATCGCCGCGGTGTCGAGCGGGACTTCCACCTGCTCGTTGTTCACCACGATGGACCCGCGATCGGTGCCGAAAGCGATCACCGAGACCGGCACCTTCGCGTCGGCCGCCCGCTGCGCGGCGTCCTGCTCGGTGCGTCCGACGGTTCGTTTGCCGTCCGTCATCAACACGATCCGGGCCGGCGGCGCCGCCGGCTCACCGGCTTCGGTGGGCCCCGCGATGGTCTTGGAGAACAGGTCGATGGTCTGCAGGCAGGACACGATCGCCTCGCCGGTCGCGGTCCGCTCGTCCAGCGTCAGCCCCTGGATCGCCTGTTTCGCAGCGCCCCGGTCCGTCGTGGGGGTGACCAGCACCGTCGCGATTCCGGCGAAGGAAACAATGCCCAGGTTGACACCGGGGGTGAGGTCGTCGACGAACTGACCTGCGGCCTCCTGCGCGGCGGCCAGCCGGTTGGGCGCGACGTCGGTGGCCTGCATGGAGAGCGAGACGTCGATGGCGAGCATCACCGTCGCCCGGTTACGGGGCTCTTTGGCGTCCGCGGTGGGGCCGGCCAGCGCAACCGTGAGCAGCACCAGGCCGGTGAGCACCAGGGCGGTGGGCACGTGCCGCCATCGGCCGGGCCGCCGCGGCGCCACCCGTTCCAGCAACTCGAGGTTGGCGAAACGCAGCGTGTGGCGTCGGGTGCGCCGCTGCGCCAGCAGGTAACCCACCCCCAGTGCCACGACCACGACACCGACAGCGAGCCACCAGGGGTAGGCGAAGTTCACCAGGCCTCCCCGGCCCGGGCGACCGGTGGGCTGGTGGCCGCACCGGTCCAGCCGCGTTTGCGTCCCATCACGAACCGCAGGACGTCGGCGATCCAGTCCCGGTCGGTGCGCAGCACCAGGTGGGCGGCGCCGGCCCGGCGGAGCGCCAGGCTGACCTGCGCGCGGTGGTCGGCGGCGGCGGCCGCGAATGCCGACCGCAGCGCAGCGGTGGTGGAAACCTCTTTGGTGCGGCCGGTTTCCGGGTCCAGCAGGGTTACCAACCCGACGTCCGGCAGTTCCAGATCGCGGGGGTCGAGCACCTCGACGGCCAGCAGATCGTGCCGCCCGGACAGCGCACGCAGCGGTCGTTCCCAGTTCAGCGGGCCGATGAAGTCCGACAGCACCACCGCCAACCCGCGGCGCCGCGGTGGCCGGCGCAGTTGTTCGAGCGCGACGGCAAGGTCACCGCGGTCACCGGGCCCGGTCCGCGGGGTGGCGGCCAGAGCGCGCAGCAGGTGCTGCAGGGCAGGGCGGCCGCCGCGCGCCGGGATGCGGGTGATACCCGCGCCGGTCGCCACCACCGCCCCGATCCGGTTCCCGCCGCCGTGGGTCAGATGACCGACCGCGGCCGCCGCGGCCACCACCAGGTCACGCTTCTCGCAGCCGGTGGTGCCGAAATCCAGTGACGCCGACAGGTCGGCGACCAGCCAGGTCTCCAACTCGCGGTCGGCGACGGTCTGCCGGATGTGCGGCTCGGTGGTCCTGGCAGTCACCGACCAGTCCATCCGGCGGACATCGTCACCGGGGTTGTAGACCCGGGCGTCGCCCGGTTCGGTGCCCGGCCCCGGTACCAGGCCCAGGTGGTTGCCCTGCAACAGACCGTCCAGCCTGCGCCGGACCGTCAGTTCCAGGGTGGCGAGCGCGGCGTCCAGCCTGGCCGGATCCGACGTGCTCAGCACCCCGGGTTGCACGGTGTCAGCCATGGCGTCAGGCAGCGCCGGGATGCGTGTACGGGCTCACCTGAGGCAGCGGAATGGCCTGCAACAGGCGCCCGAGGATCACCTCCACCGGGATGCCGTCGGCCAGGGCGTCGTAGGACAACACCAACCGGTGCCGCAGCACGTCCGCCGAGACGTCGATGACGTCCTGCGGCACCACGAAGTCGCGGCCCCGCACCAGCGCCAGGGCGCGGGCCGCCGCGATGATGCCGAGCGAGGCACGCGGAGAGGCGCCGTAGGACAGCCATCCGGCTACCTCGGTGAGGCCGTGCTCGGCTGGGGTCCTGGTGGCGAAGACCAGCCGGATCACGTAGTCCACCAGCGCGTGATGTACGAAGACGTTGGACGCGACCTGCTGCAGCCTGACCAGTTCGCCGGCCGGCAGGACCTGCGAGGCGACCGGCGGGACAACGCCCATCCGGTAGACGATCTCGCGTTCCTCGTCCGGTTCGGGATAGCCGACGAGCAGTTTGAACAGGAACCGGTCGCGCTGCGCCTCGGGCAGCGGGTACACGCCCTCGTTCTCGATCGGGTTCTGGGTGGCCAGCACCAGGAACGGATCGGGCATCGGGAAGGTCTTCCCACCGATCGACACGTGACGTTCGGCCATGACCTCCAGCAGTGCCGACTGCACCTTGGCCGGCGCCCGGTTGATCTCGTCGGTGAGCACGAAGTTCGCGACCACCGGGCCGAGTTCGATGTCGAACTGTTCGCGCCCCACCCGGTAGATCCGGGTACCCACCAGGTCGGACGGCACCAGGTCGGGGGTGAACTGGATGCGCGAGAAGGTCCCGCCGACCACCCGCGCGAAGGTTTCGGCCGCCAGCGTCTTGGCCACCCCGGGCACGCCCTCGATCAGCAGGTGCCCCTTGGCGAGCAGGCCGACGAGCATCCGTTCGACCAGCCGGTCCTGCCCGACGATGACGCGCTTGACCTCGAACACCGTGCGTTCCAGGAGGGCGGCGTCCCCAGCCGGGGTGTGCACCGTCGGCGCCCGCCCGCCGGTCGCCCCGCTGATTGACTCTGTCGTCACCGGCTCCTCCTCGTCCTGTCCATCACGCTGACCATTGTCCAGTCCGCGCGCGGGTGACTGGTGCGATCTCCTCCGACCGGGTGGCCGGCAGCCGGTCACCGGGGGAAGGACCGGTGCCGCTCGGCGTCACGGCTCGAGCCATCTGTGCAGGTCGGCCGGTGTGTCGACGTCGGCGGCCTCGTCACCGAGCGCCATCAGCTCGATGACCGGGATCCGCGCCAGCAGGCCGGATAGTGACGCGCCGTGCCAGCTCCCACGGTGCGCGATCGCGGCGGACAGGGCGTCACGACGCCAGACACCCAGCAGGTGCTGACGACGTCCGTCCGGGTCGACGAGCACGGCGCCACCGGCGTCGGGGTGGCGGTCCACGGCCCGGCGCAGCCGCTCGACGGTCGCCGCGGTCACGAACGGCAGGTCCGCGGCCAGCACCGCGACCAGGCCGTCCGCCGGTAGATCGGTCAGCGCGTGGTAGCCCGCGGCGACGGCCGCCGCGGGGCCGCCACCGGGCGGGTCCTCGCGCACCGAGACGATTCCCGGGGCAAGCTCCCGCGTCGGGCCGACCACCACTACGATCACGCCGGGCACGGCGGCCAGCACGCCGTCGAGCAGCGAGCGGCCGTCGCGGGCAGGCAGCCCGGGTTTGTCGACTCCGCCGAGCCGCCGGCCACGGCCGCCGGCCAGCACGATGGCCGCGACCAGGCGCGTCATCCGGCCCCCCGTTACGACTGCTCAGCCGCCGGGCCGAGAGGCCCCGATGAACCCGTTCCAGTACATGGTGGAGATCTTCACGTCGGAGCCGGAGTTGGGCGCCTCGATGATCTGGTTGTTGCCGATCCAGATGGCCACATGGTGGATGGTGCTGGGATCGGACGTGTCGTAGGCGTAGAACACCAGGTCACCGGGTTGGAGATCGCTGCGGGAGACCTGCGGCTGGCCCGTGTACTGGTAGCCGGAGTAGTGCGGCAGGTACGCACCGACCTGCGCCCAGGCGTACAAGGCCAGTCCCGAGCAGTCGAACCCGATCTTGTTGTAGTCGCCGTACTGGTCGGCCACGCCGCCGTCGTGGATGCCCTGCGACGGGCCCGAATAGTCACCGCCGCCCCAGGCGTACGTCGTGCCCAGGTAGGCCATCGCCGCATCGACCACCTGTTGCCCACGCGACGACGAACTGGACGACGTCGAGACGCTGACGTTCTGCACAGCGGACGAGACCGAGGTCGTGGCCGCGGTGCCCTCGCACGCGATCCCGTTGTTGTTCGGATCAAGGGCCGCCCGGTAGCCGGGCTCGCCGCGCGCGATCGGGCCCTGCCCCGCCGCGCGCGCCGCGTCGCAACTGTCGTAGTACACGCTGTCCGACGCCGCCGTGGCGTCCGCGACGGCCACGGTGCCCTCGCAGGCGATGCCGTTGCCGTTGGGATCAAGGGCGGCGCGGTAGCCGGGCTCACCCTGGGCGATCGGTCCGCGCCCCGCCGCCCGCGCCGCGTCGCAACTGTCGTAGAAGGGCTCGGAGCTCGCGGCCGCATCCTGGGCTGCGCGCGCCGCCTGGTTGCCGGCCTCTTGTTGGGCTGACGCCTTTTCGGCTGCCGCCTCGGCCTCGGCGGCGGACTGCTGCTCGGCGGCTTGCTCGGCGGCCTGTTGTGCGGCCTGTTGTGCGGCTTGCTGAGCGGCCGCTTGCCCCGCCACGGCGGCCTGGGCTGCAGCCTGCGCAGCGGCGGCTTCGGCAGCTTGGCGGGCAGCTTGGCGGGCTGCTTGCTCGGCGGCCTGTCGCGCGGCCGCCTCCGCGGCCAGCCGCGCCGCTTCCTCGGCGGCCTTGCGGGCCGCCTCTTCCTCGGCCTGTTTCTGGGCCAGCCACTGGTTGTACTGGTCGCGCTGTTGCTGCAGACCTGCCACCGTCGACAGGGCCGTCTGATAGTCGTTCTGTTGCTGGGTCAGTTGGCCGTCCAGGGCCGTGAGCTGGTCCTGGCCCGCGGCAAGCGAGTCCGCGGCCTGCTGTCGAGCGCTGTCCGCGTCCGTCTTGGCCTGATCCGCGCGGGCCTGCGCCACGTTGGCCGCGTCCAACGCGGCTCGGGCGGCCGAGTCCAGGTTGGCCTTGTGGTTGCGGTTGCTCTCCAGGTTGCTGATCGCGTTGAGCTCGGTGCCGGAAACCTGATCGAGCAGCTCCCGCCGCTGCAGCAGTTCTGTGGCGGTGCTGGAGTCGAGTAACGCGCTCATGGACCCGAGCACGGACCCCTGCCGGAACGACGCAGCCGCGAACGCGGCGGCCCTGGCCTTCGCGTCCTCGATGGCCTTGCCGGCTGCGTCGGCGTCGGATTGCGCCTGACTCGCCGCGGTAGACGCCGCCGCGGCGTCCGACTGGGCCACCTGCAGGTCGACGGCCGCCTTGTTGGCCAGCTCCGCCTTGAGCTCCATGTCGTTCTTCAGGCGCTCGATGTCGCCCTCGGTCTTGCTCACCAGCCCGGACAGCCGCCCGACCTCGGCCGCCGACGCTGCCGCCTGGCTCTGGCCGGCCTGGATCTGATCGTCAGACGGGTTGTTCGGCGGGGGTGGCACAGCGCCCGCCGGCACCGCGGTGCCAACCACCACGACCCAGGCCAATACGGCGCCGCCCAGCATCGACGCGATGCCGCGCGGACGCGTGCGGACAGGCACTCGAGACTCCCCCCCGGCGACCGTTCTCGCGAAATGACCGGTCCAAGCACAGACCGTGACGCTGTCAACACGATACGTCATGGAGAACCTTGCCACTTTGGTCCCCCTATTTACCAGTGGTCACGACAAACCCACTGGTCCCAAATCGGACATAGATGACGAAGCTCACCAGATTTCTGATGAAGGCCACCATTCCTCGACACTGAAGCGGTGATCGGCCGCGCAACGACCCCTCCCGCCAGCCGTGCGGGCAGGGTGGCCGCGGTGCTGTTCGCCGGATCGGGTCTGGTGCTGGCGCTGGTCGGGTCGTTCCTGCCATGGGTCATCTCGGGCCAGGTCCGGCGGTCCAGCTACGCGGTGGCCGGAATGATCGACCGGCTCGGGGTCGCCGGCAACGGAGTGCTCGGCGCCCTCGCGGCGGGCTGGCCGCTGGTGGGCCTGCTCTGCTCCGCGCCGGTGATTGCCGCGGTGCTGCGGCGATGGGGTACGGCGGGCGCGCTGTGCATCATCCTGGGTCTGACCATGGCCGCGGTATCCATCGCCATGCTGGTGTTCAGCGGTCAAGGGGCGATCGGTGTGCGAGTGGATCCCATAGGGCCATCGGTGACGGTCGCCGGTGCGACGTTGCTCACCGTAGGCGGGATGGTGTTGTTCAGTACCTCTATTGGGCACAAGCATCGAAGCCAAGGACCAAACGGTTGAGGTAAGCGTCACAATAGGGGTGGGCCACCCGGATGTATCCGGGTCTGCGGGGGTTGCTTCTGGGCAGGCCTCGACGGCGGGGCCGACACATGCCCCGCGGACGACCCGTGACCGGGACCAAGGAAGGGACGGCAGTTTCAGTGAGTGATCAAGGTGGGCGTGATCAGGCCAGGCGTGATCAGGGCGGGAACGGTCCAGCCTGGCCGGAAGGACCCGACACGCCCGGGGCGCCGGGACCGCCGGAACCGCAAGGCTGGCGCCCGGCGGGCCCGCCCGCCGGACCCCAGGGCTGGCAGCAACCCGGCCAACCCGCCGGACCACCCACCGGACCCCAGGGCTGGCAGCAACCCGGCCAACCCGCCGGACCACCAACCGGACCCCAGGGCTGGCAGCAACCCGGCCAACCCGCCGGACCACCAACCGGACCCCAGGGCTGGCAGCAACCCGGCCAACCCACCGGACCCCAGGGCTGGCAGCAACCCGGCCAACCCACCGGACCCCAGGCTTGGCAGCAATATCAGCCGCCGCCGACCCAATCCTTCCCCGTATCAGGACCGGGCGGCCCCGGGCAGAATTGGCCGGGCCAGAACCCGGCCACCGGTCAACCGCAGGCCCCGAAGAACCGCACCCCGATCATCGTCACCGCTATCGCCGTCGTGGTCGCGCTGCTGGCCGGCGCCGGCGTCTGGTTCTTCGCGATCAGGGATACCCGGTCGGCATCGGGACAGGCCAGCCCGCAGGCGGCAGTCAGCGCGCTGTTCACCTCGCTGAGCAACTCCGATCCGATCGGGCTGGCCGGCCAACTCGATCCGGTGGAAGCCTCACTGTTCGCGGATCTGAATGCCGATGTTCTGACCGAACTGAAGCGATTGGACGTGCTCGGGCCCTCGGCGTCGGCCAATTCCCTCACCGGAACGTCGATCACCGTGTCGGGTCTCACGGTCGACCCGACCGACGAGACGATCAACGAGAACCTCAGGGTGGTCAAGCTGACCGGCGGGACCATCACCCTCGCGAGCAACCCGGACCAGCTGCCGCTCAGCGACAAGATCAAGAGCAAGTTCGCCGACCAGATCAGCCAGGCGCAGCCGCAGAGCCAGACCGTCAACATCGCCGACGCGGTCGCCAGGAGCGGCGGACCGATCCGCATTGCGACCGTCCAGCGCGGCGGCGAGTGGTACGTCAGCCTGTTCTATTCGATCGCCGACAATGCCGCCCACCAGGCCGGGCTGCCCAACCCGACCGCGGCGGACAAGATCCCAGCAGTCGGGTCGCCGTCACCGGAAGCCGCGGTCGACGCGTTCGTCAAGAAGGCATCGACCGGTGACCTGGAGGGTCTCATCGCGCTCACCGCGCCGGACGAGATGGGTGTCCTGCACGACTACGGCAAGTTGTTGATCGCCGATGTCGACACCTCCGACATGACCTCGAGCCTCAATGATCTGGGATTCTCGATCGACAACGCGAGCTGGACGGTCAGTGACGTGACCAGCGGCAAGAAGGTTTCCTTGGCCTCGCTGACCCTGACGGCCAACGGCCAGACCGCGACGATCACCCGGGACCCGGCCGCCGGATCGCTCACCGTCGAGATTGACGGGCAGACGGAGACCCTGGACGAGTCGACCATCGACAGCTACATCGCCCAGGCCGCCGGCAGCCAGAACCTCGACCCGACGATGGTCGACATCATCAAGCGCGAGTTCAAACAGGTCGTCGGTCTGGGCATCGTGACGGTGCAGGTGGACGGTCAGTGGTACGTCAGCCCGGTCCGGTCGTTCTCGGACATCTTCGTGTCGCTGCTCAAGGGCCTGCAGCCGGCCGACGTCGACTACCTGATCAGCCTGGCAGGCAACTGAGCTCAAGAAACCCCGGTTCGCGCCTCGGCCTCGGAACACGGAGCCGCTGCGGAATCAGGATCACTTGGTCCCCGCGTCTGTGAGGGCTTCCTGTCGTGCCAGTGTCCCCGCGTCTGTGAGGACTTCCTGTCGTCCGAACGCCCACCGCCTCGGCGGTGGGCGTTGGTGTTGTGGTAGCCGGACGCAAGCACCACACTCGGCATCAGGCACCGTGCGCGAAGGGGCAACGCGAAGGGGTGACCTCCCGGTTATTCGTCGGCCCCTGCCGAATGGCATCCCCGACCGAACCGTGGCAGGTGACGATCGAGGTCCGTGCGGCCGGCGGGGTCGATTGGAGTCGCGATGACGGGCAAGACGGGGAATTCGAACATCGGCCTTGTTGCCGCGATCAGTATCGGTGTCGGCGGGATGATCGGCGCGGGAATCTTCTCCATACTCGGCGTCGTCGCCGGCATCTCCGGGTCCGCGATGCCGTTGTCCTTTGCGATCGGCGGGGCTGTCGCCGGCCTGGCGGCCTACAGCTACGTTGCCCTGGGCAAGGCGTTCCCCAGCGTCGGTGGCGCCGTCACATTCATCGTTCGTGGATACGGAGAGGGCGTGGTGTCCGGCGCGCTCAACATCTTTCAATACCTGGCGTACATCATCTCCATTGCCTTGTACGCAACTGGATTTGCCGCATATGCGGCCACTTTCATCGACCTGCCGACGAAGGTGTGGGCGATCGGTGTCGTGCTCGTTTTCACGCTGGTGAATTTCCTCGGCAGCCGCGTGATGGGTCGTGCGGAATCCGTGATCGTGATCATCAAGGTGGGAATCCTCATCGTGTTCATCGCGGCCGCGTTC
>JADGOY010000112.1 GCA_017882715.1 Nakamurella sp.
ACCAGCGCGGCGTCGGTGGTGACAGCGGGATCGGTCATGATGATCGAGGATAGGTGGCCGTTCTCCGGCGTCACGCCGGGCGCACCTGGATGGGCGCCGCCCCTGCCGGATGTGTCCTGGGCAATCCGGTGCGCCGGAGCGCCAGGAACACCGAACCGACCACCACAGCGGCGACGACGACGGCCTGCACGATGACGTACACCGGGATCGTGGCGCCGTTCGGCATGATCGTCACCGAGAACAGCACGGTCAGCCACACGGCGCCGGTGCGGTAGCGCGGATCTGCGGTGGACGCCGCGAGCGGCAGCACCGCCCAGAGCAGATACCAGGGCTGGATCACCGGGCTGAGCAGTACGAAGGCGCCCATCGCCATACCGAGGCCCAGCACCGGGTTGATCCGGCGCTGCCAGCACTGCCACATGATGATCAGCGCGATGATCGAGCCGATCGCCGTTCCGACCGGTTGCATCACATCGAGCGCAGCCTGCGTGTGGTCGCCGAGACCCAGCAGCAAGCCGGCCTCGCCGGCGCCCACCCCGAGCGTGGTGGACACCGACAGGAACGAGCGCACGGACCCGGGTGCGCCCAGCGCGGCCACCCAGCCGATACCGACGCCCGCCAACCAGGTGTAGGCGGCAAAAGTCGCCAACGCGACGGCGCTCACCTGGACTCCACACCGCAACAGGTCCCGCCATCGACCCCCGGCGCGCAGCGCCAACATGATCACCAGGAAGGCCAGTGTCATCCCGGCCGTTGCCTTGATCCCGACGCCGAGACTGATCAGCACCGTGCCGGCGACCATCGAACGCTCCACCCCGATCACCAGGCCGGCCAGCATGGCCCCCAGCATCAACGCCTCGTTGTGACCGCCGCCGATCAGGTGGAACAGCACCAACGGGTTCAGCGCGCCGAGCCACAGCGCCGCCACCGGGTCGAACCCGCAGATACGGGCCAGCCGGGGCAACGCCCAGACGATCATCGCCACGCCGACCAGCTCGACCAGCCGCTGCAGCAGCACCCCGATCACGACGTTGTCGCCGGCCACCGTCACGATCGCCTTGGTGATGAGCAGGTAGACCGGGCCGTACGGGCTGGGCGTGTGCTGCCAGCGGACGTCCACCTGATGGGCATACGCGTCGGAGTCACCGAGCACGTCGTACGGTCCGGTGGTGTACGGGTTGTGCCCGCTGACCATCATCGAACCGATCGCCAGGTACGAGTACACGTCGCGGGAGAACAGCGGCGGCGTGACGAGCAGGGGAACGGCCCACATCGCCAGGGTGTGGCTGAGTTGGCTGCGCGACAGCCGACGAGGTCGCCCCGGAGTCGCCAGCCGGCCGATCAGCACCCAACACAGCACGATGAGCCCTATGCCCGCATACGAGCAGGCCAGCGCCGCCGGACCGATCCGGGAGAGCAGGCCGAGGATGCGGATGCCGTCCACCGGGTTCGGGATCGGGGTGGCCGCTCCGTACGACGAACCCGTACCCAGCATCAGCAGCAGCGCGCCCGCTGTACCCCAGCGGCGCAGCCGCGCGAGCTGTGCGCGTTCGAGGGTGTTCAACGGCGCCGCCGCGCTGACCGGCGTCACGCCGGCCCGACTGAGATCGCTGGGCATCGCCCGCGACTCCGCCCGGCCCGTGGTCATCGATGCAGTGTAGGGAGCCGCACGCCAACACCCCTTTGATCTTCCGGCCGAAAAAGGTCACACTGGTGTTGTGAAAACCACCGCGATCCACCAACGAGCGACCGGAGCCCCCGCCGGGGGCGTGCCGGCCGAGCGTTCGGCGGAGGGTCGCACCCGCGCGGCGGTCATCGACCTGCTGCTGGCCGACGGTCCGCTGACGGCCGCGACGCTCGCGGAGCAGCTCGGCATCTCGGCCGCCGCGGTACGCCGGCACCTCGACCAGTTGACGAACGAAGGCGCGGTCAGCTCCCGAGAAGCACCGGCTCGGCGCGGCCGCGGCCGTGGCCGCCCGGCGCGCTCGTACCTGCTCACCGACGCCGGCCGGGCCCGGTTGCCGCACGGCTACGACCAGCTCGCCGTGCAAGCCCTGAACTATCTCGCCGAGACCGCCGGCCCTGAGGCGATCGCGGCGTTCGCGCGCCGCCGGGCCGAGGCCGTCGTCGAGCCGTACCGGGACGAACTCGCCGCCGCGCCGAGCGTCGCCGCCAAGGCGCAGGTGCTCAGCAGCGCGTTGACGCAATCCGGGTTCGCTGCGTCCCTGCACGACGTGGGTGTCGGGAAACAGTTGTGCCAGCACCATTGCCCCGTCGGGCACGTGGCCGCGCAGTTCCCCCAGTTGTGCGAGGAGGAGATGGCCGTCTTCACCAGGGAACTGGGCACTTACGCGCAACGACTGGCCACCATCGCCCGCGGCGACGCGGTGTGCACCACGTTCATCCCGATCGACACGGTTCCCGGCAAGCATGCGACCGAGCACCCAACCCAGAACCGGCCATCGCGCCTACTTGTGGACCACAGCTAGCCCGCCGCACCGCCTCACCCGCCACTGCACCGCCGTCCTCGTGACGAACCGGAAGGATGTTCATGACCACAGCACCGGAGAAGGCTCCCGACCTGAGCCAGGTCAGGATCGAGCAAGCCGCGACGATCGACACGCTCGGCCGCTATGCGTTCGGCTGGTCGGACTCGGATAACGCTGGGGCCTCGGCCCGCCGTGGTCTCGACGAGGACGTCGTTCGCGACATCTCGGCAAAGAAGAGCGAGCCGCAATGGATGTTGGAGCGCAGGCTGAAGGCGCTCAAGCTGTTCGAGCGCCAGCCGATGCCGACCTGGGGCGCTGATCTGTCCGGCATCCATTTCGACACCATCAAGTACTTCGTTCGGTCCACCGAGAAGCAGGCAGCCTCCTGGGAGGACCTGCCAGACGACATCAAGAACACCTATGACCGCCTCGGCATCCCGGAGGCGGAAAAGCAGCGCCTGGTCGGTGGAGTCGCCGCGCAGTACGAGTCCGAGGTCGTCTACCACCAGATCCAGGAGGACCTGGAACGTCAGGGCGTCATCTTCCTGGACACCGATTCCGGTCTGCGGGAACACCCGGAGATCTTCGAGAAGTACTTCGGCTCGGTCATTCCCTCCGGTGACAACAAGTTCTCGGCGCTCAACTCCGCGGTTTGGTCGGGCGGTTCATTTGTCTACGTCCCGCCGGGCGTGCACGTCGACATCCCGCTGCAGGCCTATTTCCGGATCAACACCGAGAACATGGGCCAGTTCGAGCGGACCTTGATCATCGTCGACGAGGACGCCTACGTGCACTACGTCGAGGGCTGCACCGCGCCGATCTACAAGTCCGATTCGCTGCACTCCGCGGTGGTCGAGATCATCGTCAAGAAGGGCGGCCGCTGCCGCTACACCACCATCCAGAACTGGTCGAACAACGTCTACAACCTGGTCACCAAGAGGGCAAAGGCCGAGGCCGGCGCGACCATGGAGTGGGTGGACGGCAACATCGGTTCCAAGGTGACGATGAAGTACCCGTCGGTGTGGCTGATGGGTGAACACGCCAAGGGCGAGGTGCTCTCGATCGCGTTCGCCGGCGAAGGTCAGCACCAGGACACCGGCGCGAAGATGTTGCACCTGGCGCCGCACACCTCCTCGACGATCATCTCCAAGTCCGTGTCGCGGGGCGGCGGGCGCACGTCCTACCGCGGCCTGGTGCAGGTCAATCCGGGCAACCACCACAGCAAGTCCACCGTGAAGTGCGACGCCCTGCTGGTGGACACCATCTCGCGGACCGACACCTACCCCTACGTCGACGTCCGCGAGGACGACGTGTCGATGGGCCACGAGGCCACCGTGTCCAAGATCAGTGAGGACCAGTTGTTCTACCTGATGAGCCGCGGGCTGACCGAGGACGAGGCGATGGCGATGATCGTCCGCGGCTTCGTCGAGCCGATCGCCCGGGAGCTCCCGATGGAGTACGCGCTAGAGCTGAACCGGTTGATCGAACTACAGATGGAAGGAGCGGTGGGCTGACCGTGAGTGCCAGCACAACCCCTCTGCTGATAGACGGTGCCCCCCGTCACGACGACCAGCACGGCCTGAACGGCCACTCTCACGTCGGCGGACGTACCGTCCGCAGCGCCCCGGTCGAGTCGCACCTGCACCCGATCGGGTCCGCCGACCTGGCGCACCACCCGGTGCCGTCGGGCCATGAGGAGATCTGGCGGTTCACCCCGCTACGCCGGTTGCGCGGACTGCACGAGTCCGTGCCGCTGGACGGCGATGTGACGGTAGACGTCACGGCCCCCGACAGCGTCCGGGTCAGCCACCTGACCGGAGCCGAAGCCCTTGCCATCCGCGGTATCTCGGGCTACCTGCCCGGTGATCGGCCGGCGGCCAGGGCGTGGCACGATGCCGAGCAGACCGTGCTGGTCGATGTCCCCCCTGGGCTCGAGTTCACCGAGCCGGTGGCCATCTCGGTGCACGGAGACTCGATCCAGGCCGCTACCGCAACCCACCTGGTGGTGCGGCTGGGCGCACAGGCGCAGGCCACCGTCACCGTGTCGCAGACCGGCAGCGTCACCCTGGTGGACACCACCGAGATCGTCGTCGGCGAGGGCGCGCGGCTGACTTTCGTGGCGATGGGGGAGTGGGCCGACGATGCGGTGCAGCTCGCCTACCACCACGTAAAGGTCGGTCGGGATGCGACCGTCAAACACGTTTCGCTTGCCTTCGGCGGTGACCTGGTGCGCGTCGCCGCGACCGCGGCGTACGACGGGCCGGGCGGCGACATCGACCTGCTGGGACTGTATTTCGCCGATGCCGGGCAGCACCTGGAGCACCGGCTGTTCGTCGATCACGCGGTGCCGCACTGCAGGTCGCGGGCGTTGTACAAGGGCGCCCTGCAGGGCAAGAGCGCGCGCACCGTGTGGATCGGCGATGTGCTGATCCGCAAAGCCGCGGAGGGCACGGACACCTACGAGATGAACCGGAACCTGGTGCTCACCGCCGGAGCCCGGGCCGACTCGGTACCCAACCTGGAAATCGAGACCGGCGAGATCGTCGGCGCCGGGCACGCCAGCGCGACCGGGCGGTTCGACGACGAGCAGCTGTTCTACCTGCTCTCCCGTGGCATTCCGGCCGAGGTGGCCAAACGGCTCGTGGTTCGCGGATTCTTCGGCGAGGTGCTGCAGCGCATCGGTGTCGGGCCGATCGTCGATCACGCCGCCGAGATCATCGAACGCGAATTGGCCATCACCGGCATGTAAACGCTCGGGGGGCTCCGCCCCCCGAGTGCCCCCCAAAACAAAACACGCTCGGGGGGCTCCGCCCCCCGAGTCCCCGCCAAGAACAAGACCCCAGAACCCGCGAGGGCGCAAGAACCTCGAAGACCACCGGCACTTCTTCTGTTTGGAGTCAGCACTCTCATGGCAACACTTCAGATCCGCGACCTGCACGTCTCGGTGATCACCGACGAGGCGCCGATCGAGATCCTGCGCGGCGTCGACCTGACGATCTCGTCCAACGAGACCCACGCGATCATGGGGCCCAACGGGTCCGGCAAGTCGACCCTGGCCTATTCGCTGGCCGGTCACCCGAAATACCGGGTGACACGGGGATCGGTCACCCTGGACGGCGAGGACGTGCTGGGCATGACCGTGGATGCACGAGCTCGAGCGGGCTTGTTTCTGGCCATGCAGTACCCGGTCGAGGTGCCAGGGGTGTCGACCTCGAACTTCCTGCGCACCGCGGCCACCGCGGTCCGCGGCTCGGCCCCGCCCGTCCGCACCTGGGTCAAGGAGGTCAAGACGGCGATGACCGACCTCGACATCGATCCGGAATTCGCCGAACGGTCGGTGAACGAGGGCTTCTCCGGCGGGGAGAAGAAGCGCCACGAGATCCTGCAACTGTCGCTGCTCAAGCCCAAGATCGCCATCCTCGACGAGACCGACTCCGGACTCGACGTCGATGCGCTGCGGGTGGTCGCGGAAGGGGTCAACCGGTACAAGACGCAGAGCGCGGAAGGTGAGGGGGTCGGCATCATGTTGATCACCCACTACACCCGGATCCTGCGGTACATCCACCCCGACCGGGTGCACGTGTTCGCCGGCGGGCGGATCGTGGAATCGGGCGGTCCCGATCTGGCCGACGAGCTGGAATCCAGCGGTTACGTCCGGTTCGTCGGCGCGCCGGCAGCGGCCCTGTGAGCGCGACCAGGGTGTTGAGGACACCATGACCGACCAACTGACCGCCGTGCCGGTCGAGGCGATGGACCGGGTCCTGCTGGACCGGATCCGCGCCGACTTCCCCATCCTGCAGCGCACGGTGCGCGACGGGAAGCCGTTGGTGTACCTGGATTCCGGCGCCACTTCGCAGCGCCCGGTGCCGGTCATCGACGCCGAACAGGAATACGTCACCGGACACAATGCCGCCGTGCATCGCGGCGCGCACCAGCTGGCCGAGGAGGCTACCGACTTCTACGAGTCGGCCCGGGAGCGCATTGCCGCGTTCGTGGGGGTGGGCCGCGCCGACGAGCTGGTCTTCACCAAGAACGCGACCGAGGCCATCAACCTGATCGCCTATTCGTTGTCGAACGCGACCTACTCAGACGAGCCCGACGCGGCGAGGTTCAGGCTCGGGCCGGGTGACGAGGTCGTCATCACCGAGATGGAGCATCACGCGAATCTCGTTCCGTGGCAAGAACTGTGCCGTCGCACCGGGGCCACGCTGCGCTGGTTGGGCGTTACTGACGACTTCCGATTGGACCTTTCCGACATCCGGGACGTGATCACCCCGCGGACCAAGGTCGTGGCATTCACCCACCAGTCCAACGTGCTCGGCACCATCAATCCGGTCGACGTCCTGGTCGACGCCGCCCGTCAGGTGGGAGCGTTGACCGTGCTGGATGCCTGCCAGTCGGTGCCGCATCATCCCGTCGACCTGGTCGCGTTGGGGGTCGATTTCGCCGCGTTCTCCGGCCACAAGATGTTGGGCCCGAGCGGGGTCGGCGCTCTGTACGGCCGCTACGAGCTGCTCGAAGCCATGCCACCTTTCCTCACCGGCGGCTCGATGATCGAGCGGGTGTTCATGGGCCACTCGACCTACGCCGCCCCGCCGGCCCGGTTCGAGGCCGGTGTGCCGATGACCTCGCAGGCCGTGGGCCTGGGTGCGGCCGTGGACTACCTGGGACTTGTGGGCATGACGGTCGTGGCCGACCACGAGGCCGCGCTGACCGGGTATGCGCTGCAAGAACTCTCGGCCATCAGTGGGATCCGGATCATCGGCCCGTCCGACCTGGTGGACCGCGGCGGTGCCGTCTCGTTCCTGGTCGACGGCGTGCACGCGCACGACGTCGGGCAGATCCTGGACGACGCCGGAGTGCAGGTGCGGGTCGGCCACCATTGCGCGTGGCCGCTGCATCGCAGGTTCGGCGTTGCCGCCACGGTGCGGGCCTCTTTCGCGCTCTACAACACGCTCGACGAGGTGGACGCCCTGGTCGCCGCGGTCCGGGACAGCCAGCGATTCTTCGGGGTGGGGTGAGCAGTGTGCAGATGGAAAAGCTCTACCAGGAAATCATTCTCGATCATTACCGGACGCCGCATCACCAGGGTTTACGCGCGCCGTTCGACGCCGAGGTCCACCACACGAACCCGACCTGCGGCGACGAGGTGACCCTGCGGGTCCGACTCACGCCCGGCGAAGTCGACCAGGAAGTCGACCACCATGGCGATGACCATGGCGATGACCTGCTGATCTCAGATGTGTCCTACGAGGCGATGGGGTGTTCCATCTCCCAGGCATCGACGTCGGTGCTCACCGACCTGGCCATCGGGCGGCCGCTGAACGACGTGCTGGCCACCGTGGACGAGTTCACCGCCATGGTCACCAGCCGCGGGAAGGTTTCCGGCGACGAGGATGTGTTGGGTGACGGGATTGCCTTCGCCGGTGTGGCCAAATATCCCGCCCGGGTGAAATGCGCCTTGTTGGGCTGGATGGCCTTCAAGGACGCCGCAGCCCAAACCGCCGCCCAGCACGACCCAGTTCGAAAGGAGCGCACCGGATGACCAACACGACCGAGACCGTCACGGCCGCATCGTCAGGACCCATCATGGACGGGCTGGACCGGCAGGGCCGCGCCGCGGCGGATCTGGACGCCCAGGGCACCGTGCCGGCAGCGTCAACAGCGGCAGCGTCACCAGAGGCAGCGTCACCAGATCACCAGACGGAGGAACCCACCGCCGGAACGGCTCCCACGGCCGACCCCCGACTCATCGAAGACATCGAAGAGGCACTCAAGGACGTTGTCGACCCCGAACTCGGGATCAACATCGTGGATCTCGGGCTCGTCTACGACCTGCAGGTCGACCCGGCCAACGTGGCGACGATCGACATGACCCTGACCAGCGCAGCCTGCCCGTTGACGGACATGATCGAGGACCAGGTGGCGGCCGCGCTGGTCGGAGGTTCGGACGGCGGGCTGGTCGCCGACTTCCGGATCAACTGGGTCTGGCTGCCGCCGTGGGGGCCGGAGAAGATCACCGAGGACGGGCGAGAACAGATGCGTGCGTTGGGCTTCAACATCTGACGCAATACCTGACGCAACACGTGTCGTTTCACGCCGATACCGGCGCCGGGTCAGCCCTGCCGGACGGGGTCGGCCGGCTGCTCGGGTTCTGCCGGTCGTTCGGGGTGGCTGTCGACGCCGCCGGACACCACCGGTCCGCGTGGCCCGGTGCGCACGGGCGCCATCCACAACAGTCGTGTCCCACCCTCCGATATCGGACTGACGCTGAACGTGCCGCCGAGTTCTGTGGCGCGCACCCGCAGGTTGCGCAGACCGCTCTGCGCGACAGCGACCGGGATGCCGATTCCGTTGTCGGTCACGTTGATGACCACGTCGTCGTTGACCGAGATGGTCACCGTCAGCTCGCTCGCATGCGCATGGCGGACCGCGTTGCTGACGGCCTCGCGCACCGCGGCCTCGGCCTGCTGGGCCAGGCCGGCGGGCATCAGGTCCAATGGTCCGGTCATCCGGACCGCCGTGTGCAACGAGGCGTTCTCGGTGAGTTGGCTGATGACCTTCTTCAGCAGAGTGCGCAGATTGGCCCCGCCCGCGGGGTCGATCTGGAGGTCGAAAATGGTGGCTCGTATCTCCCTGACCACCTGCTGCATGTCCTCCATGTGCATGCCGATCCGCGCGACCACCGCCGGCGGCCTCGCGGAGCGCTTGGTGGTCAGCATGGCCAGGCCGATACCGAACAGGCGCTGGATGACGTGGTCGTGCAGGTCCCGGGCGATCCGGTCGCGTTCGGCGAACACCTCGGACTTGCGCTGCGCGGCCTGACGTTCGGCTTCCCGCAGGGCCAGCGCGGCGTGATCGGCGAACTTCGCGGCCAGCCGTGCGTCGTCCCGATCGAACCGCGGGGAACCAACCGAGCGCACCGTGACAAGAACGCCGGTCAGGGATTGGCCGAACCGCAGCGGCGATGCCAGCGCGGGTCCTAGGATGGTACCGAAACCCGGGGGCTCGAAGGCCAATGCCGGGACGTTGCGGGCGCGATGGTCGGAGAAGACGGCACCCGCGGTGGACCCTCCGACCGGCAGCATCAAGTCAACCAGGGATTCCGCGCCGTCGCCGACACCCACCGCGATCCGGAGGTCGGTGAGGTTCGCCGGGTCCGAATCCTGGTCCGACGGCACCACGATCATGGCGGTGTTGGACGCGGTCAACTCCAGGGCGCGAGTCGCGATCAGGTGCAGAGCCCGATCGATGTCGCCGCCGCCGAGCAGTTCGGTGACGACCTCGCCGGTGGCCTCCAACGACCGCTCCCGGCGAACTGCCTGCTCGTACAGACGAGCGTTCTCGACCGCGACGCCGGCCGACCCGGCCAGCGCCAGCAGCACGATCTCGTCGTCCTGGGTGAATCCGGCTCCGGTGATCTTCTCGGTCAGGTACAGGCGCCCGTAGACCCGGTCGCGCAGGTGAATCGGCACACCCAGGAAGGTGCGCATGGCGGGATGATGCGGCGGGAATCCGACGAACGCCGGATGCTGCGAGAGGTCGTCCAGGCGCAGCGGCTGCGCGTTGTCGATCACCACGCCCAGCACGCCCTTGCCGCAGGGCAACGCGCCGATCCGTGCGGCGGTGGCATCGTCGATTCCGGTATAGACGAATTGGTCGAGTTTGCCCGAATTATCCAAAACGCCCAGTGCGGCGTATCGCGCATCGAGCAAACGAGCTGCCGTTTCGACGATGTGATGCAGCGTCGCGTCGAGATCGAGTCCCCTCGACACAGCGGTGATCGCCTCCAGCAATGCATCCCAACGCGCAGGGTCATTGCCGAAGGTATGGGACAGCCCGGACTCCCCTGTGTGGTCCGCCCCGCTCACGACGTCATTGTGTCACACGGTGACCGATCGATCACGCAGAGTGTCCGTGCTGACGACCGATTTGCGGTGTATGCACAACCGGTTCCGGTGTGGCCGTTCGTCACGACTCCCAGTGGTCGGTCTTGTCGCGGATCTCGGTCGCGAGTACAGCAACCTGGGTTCGGCGCGACATTCCCAGCTTCGCCAGCAGCCGGGACACATAATTCTTGACGGTCTTTTCGGCCACGAACATGCGCTGGGCGATCTGACGATTGGTCAAGCCTTCGCCAATGAGATCGAGAACGGTGTGTTCCTGGTCGGTCAGCCCGGCCAACGGCCCCGGCACCGGCGCACTCTGCTGGAGCCTGCTGATCAAAGCGGACGTGGCGCGCTTGTCCAGCAGCGAACGTCCCGACCCGACGGTACGGACGGCCGCAACCAGGTCGATGCCGGTGATGTCCTTGATCACGTAGCCGCCGGCACCCGCCAGGAAGGCATCCAGCATGCCTTGTTGATCGGTATAGGACGTGAGCATCAGGCAATTCAGTTCAGGAAGGCGGGACCGAAGGTCCCGGCACAATTCGACACCGTTGCCATCCGGCAGTCGCATATCCAGTACCGCGACGTCCGGTTGCAGCGCCGGCATCCGGGCAAGTGCCTCGGACACATTCGAGGCCTGACCGACGACGGTGAGGTCGTCCTCCTCGTCGAGCAGATCGGCCACGCCCCGGCGGACCACCTCGTGGTCATCGACCAAGAAAACGGTAAGCACAGGTCCCCCTTCACCGAATGCAAGGCCCCGGGCCGTTGCCGCAAATGCCCAAGGTCCTGACGCCAGACTACGTTCCGATGAATCACCCCGTGCCAAAACGATCAAGGATCACACTTTCAGTTGGCACATCCACGCTGCGTAGCAATCGTGGAGGTGAAACGACACTCTTCACCGACCGTGGGATGCACATAAGTGCGGATCGCGTCATTGCGTTGCACGCAGAGATTCCCCGACAATCGGCGTCGGTTCCCGATCCCCTCCCGGTCCCGGTGGTGACCGTCGATCGCGGGAACCATCCGACCCAGCGCGGACGCCCCGGAGCCTTCTGGATGATCGACAGGGATCCTTCGGGAATCCAACCGGCGGACCACTCGGTCGTGCACCAGGATTGTGCCCGCGGCGGCGGGGGAATTCTCGTCGGCTGAAATGGAACTCCTCCAACCCGTCAGCGACCGCCCGGCCGTGCCGCCCGGCCCGGATTCGATCGACGCTGAGGCGGGTGCCTGACCGGACTGCCGGTCGGGTGGTGGGTCGTCTCGGTGCTGGCGTTCACGGTGCCGCACGGTACCCTCCGCCGGAGCAGCTGCCGCTGAAGAACGGGATTTCCAGGACAATTCGACATTCGGCTGAATACCGCGGTGTGCGGGCGGTATCAGGGGGTATCAGGTGGGTATCTGGGACGTGGAGCGCATTCACCATCGGGAAATCATCCAGGCGCAACTGTTGGGAACCAACCATTCGCAAACGTGGGAAAACCATCCAGGCGCAAACTGCAGAGAAACCAAATCACCAGACACTGCAGGAGAGTGGCTCGATCGCAGAGGTTTGCTGTAACACCACAGTCCATCCGCGAAACCCCCGGGGAGGTCGGGCGAGGGCATCGTCTCGACCAGGGCTGCTCGAGGTGGTGTGTTGGACAGATCCGAGCAGCCGGCGCCGTTGGAGGCGAAGGTCAGCCGTATGGGCCTGGTCGACCCAGGAGCTCGTCGAAGCGGGGGTTGGACAGATCAGGGTCCGGGACTGAGCGTAGCCGGCGGCGGCCGCGGATCCGGTCGCAACGGGGTGTGGTGGACAGATCCCCGATGAATGATGGAGGCGCCGGCTTCTCTTCGGCCAGGGTGCCAGTAGGGCGGGTCCAGTGGCTTGCTCCCTTCAGTTCAGCTCACCGCATTCTTCACGAGCGCGCCGATCCTTGCCTCGTCGGCGGCGGTCAACTCCGTCAGGGCGAAGGCGGTCGGCCACATGGCGCCTTCGTCGAGGTTCGCCGTGTCGTTGAAGCCGAACGTCGCGTACCTCGTGTTGAACTTCTGCGCGCATTGGAAGAAGCAGACGACCTTGCCATCCTTGGCATACGCGGGCATCCCGTACCAGAGTTTCGGCGAGAGGGCTGGCGCGCTGGCTTGGATGACGGCATGGAGCCGCTCAGCCATAGCGCGATCCGGTTCCGGCATCTCGGCGATCTTCGCGAGCACGGCGCTTTCCTCGTCCGCCTTTTTCCCGCGCGGGCCGCGGCGCGCGGCCGCCTTCAGCTCTTGGGCGCGCTCCTTCATCGCGCCTCGTTCCTCGTCCGTGAATCCCTCGAACTTCTTGTCGGTCGCCGCGGTGCTCTCGGCGGTCTTCTGTGTGTCCTTCATTGCAGGCTTCCTCCTTCTGCGGGTCTTATGGGGACGACCTTCATGCTAGGCAGCCGCCACGGCGGCTTCTCCGAAACTGCTCGGTCGTCACCCGGGTGAGACCAGCGACGATATCGAGGGGGAGGAATAGTCAAGACCTGTGGATTGGCGTGCCACGATGAGGTGGCAAGATCAGTTGCAGGAAGGGGACGAAGTTGTCGGAGCGATCAGGAACCCTCGCTGACGATCCCTTCAGTGGTCGGCTCCCAACCAGTCACGAACGGCTGACGGGACTGCCCTGGGATGCGTCCTACCACGACGGCCCCGCGCCTTGGGATATTGGCCAGCCGCAGCCAGCAATAGTGCGTTTAGCATCTGGAGGAGGATTCGCCGGAGCGGTGCTCGATGCGGGCTGCGGGACTGGCGAGAACGCTCATCACGTCGCCTCGCTGGGATTGTCGGTTCTGGGCGTTGACGTGGCTGAGACGGCTCTGGCGATCGCCCGAGAGAAGGCCGACCGTGGGATCGAGGTTGACTTCGCTGCGGCTGACGCGTTCCAGCTGGAGCGATTGGGGCGCAGGTTTGAGACGGTGCTGGACTGCGGGCTGTTCCACTCCTTCGACGGCGACGAGCGAGGAGGATACGTGGGGAGTCTAGCGTCGGTGACCGAGCACGATGGAACCCTGTACGTGTTGTGGACGCCCGTATCGGAGCCACTCCATAGGCCCTTTATAGAGGCCCAGATCGCCGTAGTACCACCCAGAGCTGCTATGGCAATGGTCCAAACCTTCGTAACAGCAGACGCTCCAGCGGTGATGACCTGAAGGCTGGGTGGTGTCTTGGTTACTGTCGACTTCAGCGTCGCCGCACCGTAGGCGTCTTTCTGTCCATATCTCGTAGGGCCGCAAGGAGATCCACCAACGGCTTCGAGATGTCATCGCCAACCCCCTAGCTTCGCGAACTGCGTGATTGTCGCAAATTACGTGATTGTCGCAAACTACTCACCATCTATGCGGCTGTGGTGGGGTTGCCCCCTGTAGGTGGACAGTTGATCAAGCGGCTTCTGCCGTCTGACGTTGGAGCTGTTCGAACTGTACTGGCGTGAGCATACCCAGCGCG